>NZ_JALEBH010000001.1:1200000-1500000 GCF_022758885.1 Sphingobium sp. BYY-5 | reverse complement strand
GTTCGACGGCCGGCACAAAAAATATTATGCAAGGGGGTCCGATGGCGACCGCAATCACCGATCCGGCGGAGGCTGGCAAAAGCTGGCTCGGCCATCCGCGCGGGCTGTTCCTGCTCTTCTTCGTGGAGATGTGGGAACGTTTTTCCTTCTATGGAATGCGCGCGCTGCTGATTTTCTACCTGACGCAGCATTTCCTCTTTTCCGACCGCGACGCCAGCTACGCCTATGGCGCCTATATGTCGCTCATCTATATTTCGCCGCTGATGGGCGGCTATCTGGCCGACCGTTATCTGGGGCAGCGCAAGGCGGTGCTGTTCGGGGGCATCGTCATCGCCATCGGCCACCTCATCCTGGGGATGGAAAGCGACAATGCGGGATCGATGGGGCTGGGCCTGTTCTGGCTGGGCCTCGCCACCGTCATCACCGGCACCGGCTTCCTCAAGTCCAGCGCCTCCGCGCTGGTGGGCCAACTCTATCCCCGCGACGACATGCGCCGCGACCCGGCCTATACGATCTTCTACATGGGCATCAATGTGGGTGGCACCATTGGCCCCATCATCTGCGGCTATCTGGGCCAGGTATGGGGCTGGCACTGGGGCTTCGGCGCCGCTTCGGTCGGCATGACCGCCGGCGCGCTGGGCTTCGCCTTCTGCAAGCCGATGTTGCAGGGCAAGGGGGAGCCGGCCGATCCCGTCCGCCTGGCGGAGAAGGTTGGCGGCCTCATCAGCCGGGAGTGGCTGGTCTATCTCCTCAGCCTGCTGGCGATCCCGGTCTGCTGGTTCCTGATCCAGAATCACAACATCGTCGGCTGGGGCCTGGGCATCGCGGGGCCGTTGATGGTCGGCTATATATTGTGGGAAGCGTTCGGGCGGCTGCACGGGGCGGACCGGCACCGGATGCTCGCCGCGCTCTTCCTGCTGGTCATCAACCCCATTTTCTGGGGCCTCTACGAACAGACCGGCTCTTCGCTCAACCTGTTCGCCGACCGCTATACCGACCGGACGATGCTGGGCGTCGATGTGCCTGCCTCCGTCTTCCAGTCGCTGAACGCGGCCTATATCCTGATCTTCGGGCCGGTGATGGCGGGCCTATGGATATGGCTCGCCAGACGCGGGTGGGAACCGTCGACCCCCGCCAAGTTCGGCATCGCCATCGTCCTGGTGGGCGTGGGTTTCCTGGTCCTGGACGCGGGCACCGGCGCGCCCGGAACGTTGACGCCGATACTCTTCATCTTCCTCCTCTATCTCTGCCACACGATCGGCGAGCTGTGCCTGTCGCCCGTGGGGCTTTCGGCCATGTCGAGCCTGGCGCCGTCGCGCATGGTGGGGTTGATGATGGGCATCTGGTTCCTGGCCATGGCGCTGGGCGAATATGCCGCAGGCGTGATTTCCGCAGCGACCGGCAATGCGGAAGGCGTCGCGTCGCGCGACGCCATGCTGGCCGTGTTCGACAGTATCGGCTGGTGGTCGGTCGGGTTCGGCATCGCCGTCATGGCGGTGGCGCCGCTGGTCAAGCGCTTGATGCATACCAAGCAAATCGATACGAAAAAGGGGGACATCGCACGATGAGAACAGGCGGCCGTGCGCTGCTGGCCCTTGCGCTCCTGGCGGGCGTGAGCGGACCGGCGATCGCGAAGAAGGACAAGGAGGCGGCGCCCGCGTCGCAGGGCCAGAATCAGGGACCATCGGCAGAGCCGGACAATCCCTATCCTTCCACCTACAAAGCCTATCCCGGCCGTCCCACGGTGATCCGTGGCGCGACCATTTTCGACGGGGAAGGGGGCCGCATCGACAATGGCGTCGTCTTCCTGTCGGAGGGTAAGGTCGTCGCCATCGGCGGCCCCGACACGCCGATCCCGGCCGATGTCGCGGTGTTCGACGGCACCGGCAAATATCTGACGCCGGGCGTGATCGACATTCACAGCCATCTGGGAGTCTATGCATCGCCCAGCGTCGATGCGCTGTCGGACGGTAATGAGATGACGTCGCCGGTGACGCCCCATGTCTGGGCCGAACATAGCATCTGGCCGCAGGACCCAGGCTTCGGCCGCGCGCTGGCCAATGGCGGCGTCACCACGCTCCAGATACTGCCCGGTTCGGGCAATCTGATCGGCGGGCGCAGTGTGACGGTGAAGAATGTCCCGGCCCGCACCCAGCAGGGGATGAAGTTCCCCGGCGCGCCCTATGGCCTGAAAATGGCGTGCGGCGAGAACCCCAAGCGCGTCTACGGTTCCAAGGGCCGTGAACCCTCCACCCGCATGGGCAATATCGCGGTCGATCGCCAGACCTGGATCAAGGCGCGCGAATATCAGAAGAAGCGCGCCGCCGGGAAAGAGCAGACCCGCGACCTGGGCATGGAGACGCTGGCCGATGTGCTGGAGGGCAAGATCCTGGTCCACAATCATTGCTACCGCGCGGACGAGATGGCCAATGTCATCGATATGTCGAAGGAGTTCGGCTACAAGGTCACGGCATTCCACCACGCGGTCGAAGCCTATAAGATCGCCGACCTGCTGCGCGAGAACGGCATCTGTTCGGCCATGTGGGGCGACTGGTACGGCTTCAAGATGGAAGCCTATGACGGCATCAAGGAGAATATCCCGCTGGTGCAGCAGGCGGGCGCCTGCGCCATCGTCCATTCGGATGACGAAAACGGCATCCAGCGGCTGAACCAGGAAGCGGCCAAGGCGCTGGGCGCGGGGCGGCGCATGGGGATCAACATTCCCGACGAGGTCGCCTGGACCTGGCTCGCCATCAACCCGGCGCGCGCCATGGGGATCGCAGACCAGACCGGCAGCCTGAAGGTCGGCAAGATGGCCGACGTCGTGCTGTGGAACGGCAATCCTTTCAGCACCTATACAAGGCCTGAGAAGGTGTGGGTCGACGGGGCGCTGCTCTATGACAGTTCCAACCCGAAGCTGCGGTCGGTGAGCGACTTCGAACTGGGCCAGATCGGCGCGGGAGACGTGAAATGAGGAAGATCGCCCACAAGATTCCGTTCGGTTCGAGCCTGTCGAGAACAGGTGCCAGGTACAGTTCTCGACAGACGCTTCTCGGCTTTGCTCGAAGCTGCTCGAACCGAACGGCGTTAGTGGTGGCCTTGTGTCTTTCGACCGCCACCCCAGCGCTCGCCCAGTCCATCGCCATCACCGGGGCGACGCTGGCCATTGGCGACGGTTCGGAACCCGTCCGGAACGGCACGGTCGTCATCACCGCGGGCAAGGTCGTCGCGGCCGGCGTGGGTGTCGCGGTGCCGGCCGGGGCCAAGACCATCGACGCCAGCGGCAAATGGGTGACGCCAGGCCTGGTTTCGGGCTATTCCCGCGTCGGGCTGGTCGAGGTGCCGGGGGTCAGGCAGACCAATGACAGCAGCGCGCGATCGCCCTTTTCGGCGGCGATCGACATTGCCCCGGCGATCAATCCGCTGGCGAACCCGATCGCGGTCAGCCGCACCGCCGGCGTCACCCGCGCGGTGGTCGTGCCCGCCACCGGCACCGGCATCTTCGCCGGGCAGGGCGCGGTGGTGGACCTGGGCGCGGACATGAACCCGATCACCAAGGCGCGGGCCTTCCAATATGTGGAAATGGGCGAGACCGGCGCGGAGGAAGCGGGCGGCAGCCGCGCCGCGGCGATCCTGACCTTCAAGATGATGCTGCGCGAGGCGCAGGATTATGCGAAGGCGCCCGCCAGCTATGACGGCCGGTCGAAGGATGCGCTGCTCAACCGCGTCGATGCGCAGGCATTGGTCCCGGTCGTCACCGGCGCCATGCCGCTGATGGTCCATGCCGAAAGCGCGCGCGACATATTGGCCGTGCTGGCGTTGCGGCAGGATTTCCCGGCGCTCAAGCTGATCCTGGCGGGCGCGGCCGAAGGCTGGATGGTGGCGAGCCAGATCGCCGCCGCCAAGGTGCCGGTGATCGCAGGCGGCCTCGACGACCTGCCCTCCAGCTTCGAAAAGCTGGCCGCGACCCAGAGCAATGTCGGCCGCATGGTGAAGGCGGGCGTCGCGGTTTCCATGGGCCTGATGGACCGTGACGAAGGGTTGCAGCTCCGCCTCGCCACCCAACAGGCGGGCAATATGGTGGCGCTGAACAAGGTGCCGGGCGCGACCGGCCTTAGCTGGGGTCAGGCACTGCGCACCATCACATCCGCCCCGGCCGAGGCGATGGGGCTGGGCGACCGGATCGGCTCGCTCAAGCCGGGCAAGGCGGGCGACGTGGTGATATGGGACGGCGACCCGCTGGAAATGACGTCCGCCCCGGTCGCGGTGTGGATCGACGGCGTCCAGCAGCCGATCGACAATCGCCAGACGAAGCTGCGCGACCGCTACGCCACGCCGACCGAAGGCGCATTGCCCAAGGCCTATGAGTGGTGAGGGGGGGGAGGGGGGGCGGCCCCCTTTTTTTGGGCGGGGTTGGGGTTGCGGGTGGACCTTTATCCTTCCCTGTAAGGTTGGGCAGAGGCACGTGACTCTGCCGAAGGGGACCGGCGTAGTCGGTGGAGGGATGTCGCGCCATCGAGAGGATGACACCCCTCCGTCAGGCGCTACGCGCCTGCCACCTCCCCTGCCAGGGGAGGATGATTGTAAGTGACCAATTGACGGCATAACTCCCCCCTCCTTGCATGAGGGCGAGCGGAATGGATCGCCTGCAAGCCATCTGCATCTGCGGGGCATGCAAGATAACTCAGGAGGGGCAGGCCGCGGGACGGGCAGTGCTGCGGGTCAGGGGGCGACAAGCCCCATTCTTTCACCGTTCGCCACCAATTTCGGCACGAAACCATCTTCGATCAGGTCTTCGGGTAAGTCGAACGTGCGCGACCACACGATCCCGCGCCGGATCGCTTTGGCCGGTATGCCGCCATAGACGGCATTCGGTTCCAACCGGCCGGTGGCCAGCGACATTTGCCCAAGCACAGACCCCGCGCCGATCGTCGTGCCCTTCCCCACCCGTGAACCGTTCCCAAGCCACACATGGTTATGAATGATGACGTTCTGCGGCTCATTGACGAGTTTGCGACTGGCCAGGTCGAATATGCCGTGCCCGTCGTTCGTTCGAATCACGACCGCGGACGACACCATGCAGTCGTCACCGATCAGCACGGTTGATCCGCCAGGTCCGCATTGGATGGCGCCATGTTCCCACGACGTACCCGCGCCGATCATCACTACATTGTCGTCGCTTGAGATGAGCAGTTTCAAATTTCTGATTCGCACATCATCGCCGATGATGAGGGTGTTGCGATTGCCACGGATACGGATAAGGGAATTTTCGAGTATTTGATATTTGCCGACAATCATCTGATTGTCGCGACCCATTTTGTGAAATTCCAAATTATTCCCGCGATTTGACTTGTCCAGCGGTACATCGTCCAGCCATACTGCCGGCAGCGTCAAATTCACGCCATAACGGTCAATGATTTCTTGTGCCTCTTCACGATCAATCATTTTGGAATGCCCCTGATTTACTTGTAATGATGAAATGTTTTGTGCGCCTTTTCAAGAATGATTATTATATTTCTCCAGCAACAATTGCCGGATTGATCTGCTGGCTAACGCGCGCGCGATCTTGTCGGTCCTATCGGTGGATATGAGTTGCAAATTGCTATTGAGGGGGCAGGATGGCTTCATCCGACCACAGGACAGGAGGAACAGGCATGATTGTCCATGGCGCCCGGCCGTCGCCCTTTGTGCGCAAGGTTGTTGTTTTTGCAGCGGAAAAGGGAATTGAGATCGAGGTGAAGTCGGCGGGCTACGGGCGGGGGGAGCCGGTTTTTGCCAAGGCGTCGCCCTTCGGCAAGATACCGGCGCTGGAGGATGGCGATTTCACGATCTGCGATTCGACCGCGATCATAACCTATATGGATGCACTGCGCCCCGAACCCAACCTGATCCCGACCGAACCGAAGGCGCGGGCGCGGACCATCTGGTATGAGGAGTTTGGCGACACCATCGCCCAGCCGGTGGGGGGGCAGATGTTCTTCAACCGGATAGTGGGGAAGGCGCTGAAGCTGCCGCACGATCCCGCGCTGGCCGATGTTGCGGAGGCGGAGAAGATCCCCGGCATCTATGATTATCTGGAAAGCGTGCTGCCCGACAGCGGCTGGCTGGTGGAGGATCGCTTCACCCTGGCGGATATCGCCGCCGCCAGTCCGCTCATCAATGTCTGCTATTGTTCCAAGGGGTTGACGGCGGAACGTTGGCCCAAAGTGGTGGCGTGGATGGCGCAGGTGAAGGCACGGCCCAGCGTCGCCGGGGCGCTGGCGCAGGAAGCGGCGATCCTGGCGCGGATGGCGGCATGAATTAACCCATATGGAACATTCTTCTTGACATCGTCACGCTGCTGTGGCAGGGATGTGGATATTGGGAAAATGTGAGTCGCCGGGATGGCGGTGCAAGGGGCTGGTCCTGTGGGGCCGGCCCTTTTCGCTGTGCGGCGGGGGTGATGGAGGGGCTGTCATGGCGGAGAGGATGCGCGGCGCGCTGGTGGCGCAGCGGCAGAAGACGGGCGGGGCGGTGCGGACGCAGTTGCGCAAGCCGCGCAAGGACGGCTGGAGCAAGACGCAGGTGGCGGAGTTCATGGCGGTGCTGGCCGAGACGTGCAACGTCAGCGAGGCGGCGCGTGCGGTGGGCAAGTGCCGCGCGCGCGCCTATGACCGCAGGCGGAGCGACCCGGCCTTTGCCAGCGCGTGGAACGCGGCGCTGGACCAGGGTTATGTCGAGATCGAGATGATGCTGATGCGCGCGGCCCTGTACGGCAGCGAGAGCGAGGAGACCGTGCTGGACAGCGAGGGCGCGGTGAAGACGCGCAAGGTGAAGCGCGCGCCGAACCTGACCGTCGCGCTGCGGCTGTGGCAGCATTATCGCGACAAGGTGGCGAAGATCCGGGGGGAGACGGGCGTCGATCGCCCCGACAGCGCCGACGCGGTGGCGCGGGTGCGCGACGTGCTGGACGAAATCCGGCGACGGCGTGCGGCGGCGGGGACGTGACGGGGGCGGACGTGAGCGGGGGGTATGGTCTTGATCGGCACCCCGCCCCGGTTTGGAAACGAAAGCGGGATGCCGGGTCAGACCCGGCATGACGGGAGGGAAATGGCAACGATCGCCCAACTGTGGACATTATGCCGTCCAGCGGCCAAGCTCGACCATCGTCGTTCCATGCAGAATATTGGGAGATTTTGTGGCGGACGCTTTTCCACATGGCACTGTCCACGAGGCGGGCGAAGACATGCAGGCGGCCTTGCGATCGGACCCCGTAGTGTTTGCGTTGTGGGAGGGGCTGACGCCGCTCGGCCGGAACGAGTTTATCTGCTGGGTGGATGACGCGAAACAGGCAAAGACGCGGCTGCGGCGCATCGAGCGAAGCTGCGAGGAATTGTTGGAGGGGAAGAAACGCCCCTGCTGCTGGGTGGGTTGCATTCACCGGACCGACAAGGCGCCGAGCCGATGGCAACAGGCCGTCCTGATCGATCGGCAGGGGAAGGGCAGGCCGTAGGCGGGCCTGCGCGGATGCCTTTTTCCGCGATGTCGAGCGATGATCCGGGCCGCGGGCGCGACGTGATTTTCGTTAACCATTTCCGTGCCGGAACCCATTGTGCGATCGCAGCATTATGCCGGGCATGACGTTGGAAAACAGGATTTTACAGAAGCTGGGCGCTGGACCGGTGCGGACATTGGACATTGAGGATGCGGAAGGGGATGAGCTGGTAAGGACGCTGCATTTCATGGCGGCGCGGCGGCAGATTTGCATGAAGGCGGGATGGGTTTCGCTCTACTGGCACCGATATATGATCGCGCCGGTCCCGGTCCCGGTGGCGTGGCGGCGCGAGGGCAGGGCGCACGAGGATGCGGCGCTGCCGGCCTTGGGGTGAAGGTTCATGGCCTGTGGCCGGGGTGACGAATGGGAAATGTCGAAGAGAGGCCCATGCCTCTCTTCGACCCGCCCGCGCGGGGATGACGCGCCGGGCAATGACCGGCCCGGCCGGTGTTAGTTGACGACGTTGATTTCGAGCGACGGGTCGACGAGCGAGGTCTTGGTCGCGGCGGGCGTTGTGGCCGTCGGTGCTACGGCGGGGACGGCTGCCGGCGTGACCGGGGCGGTTGCCGTGGTCGGGGCGGTGAAGGCGACGTCGATGTCTTCGTCGATGAAGGCGGTCACGGGGGTGCCGAGCGGGATTTTTGCGCTGGTGCCGGTGGTGAAGAAGCCGGCGACGGGCACCAGGGCGATGGCGGCGACGACGCCCGCGGTGCCGGTGACGCCCTTGTCATCGAACTGGCCGGTCAGGCGGATCTGAGTGCCGTTGGCGCGGACATAGAGGATGCGGGCGCTGATGCGGCCGGATTTGCCCCACATGCCCTTGTTACGGACATCGGTGATTTCGCCCATGACCGGGCTGCCGAGCGGAATGACGATCTGACCGTTCAGTAGGACGGCTTCGGCGACTTCGAGCTGGACGCGCTGACCGACCTGGAGCTTCTTATGCTCGGTGGTGAGCGGCTCTGCGGTCTTGACCGCGATCTGCGTGCCCGCGCGCAGGACGTTGCCGCCGGGCGTGGCGATGATGGTGGCGACCGGCGCGGCGGGCGCGCTGGTTTCGGTGGCGAGCTGGGCATGGACGGATGGCGCGCAGGCACAGGCAATCACGCCGAGAACGGCGCTGGACAGGAACTTCATGGATAACCCCCCAAATGACTCGGCTCCCCCCACAGGAGCCAAGGCGCGACAGGTGCTATCGGACCGGATGGGCAGTCAAGCGTTAAAAGGTGGAATCCGGATGTTTCAGAGACTGCCCGCGCGGAACTTGGCGAACATGTCGGCGAAGGTCAGGCGGGTGTCGATGCTGGTGTAAAGGCGCATCGGGCGGGCGTTGGGGGCCGGTTCGTAGGTCGCCTTTTCCGTGATGCGCGGAGTAGGGCGGATCAGATAGTCGCTGGAGGCCGCGTCCGGTTCGAAGGAGGATTGCAGCGCGGTCAGCGTGACCAGCGGGCTGTCGCCCAATATATAGGTTTCGCCCAGATGGTTCGGAACCATGCGGATGATCTTTTCCAGATGGTCGAGCAGGAAGCGGCCGAGCGCGCCCGCGCCGGACAGGCCGCTTTCCAGTTCGGCGTGCGAGATCATCAGCGTGCGGTAGATGTCGCGCGGCACCTGCCAGATCGGGAGCGCGCTGTCGTTGAAGAGAAAGCGGGCGGCGGGCAGGTCTATGGTGAGATTATATTCCTGGCGCTGCTGGACAGGGACCGCCGGGCGGGAATCGGGATGTTCCGGGCCGCCGATCCAGATGAGGGTCAGGCGCGGGGCTATCGACGGGTCGACGCGGATCGCTTCGGCGAGGTCGGTGAGGCCGGCGCCCGCGACATAATAGAGCGGCAATTTGCTGTCCCGGCGCGCTTCGGCGAGGATGCGGCGGACGGCGGGCGTCTGTTCGGGAGGCGCGCCGGGGGCGGGGGCGGCGTTGCGCCCGGCGATCACGTCCGGGCGGCGGGCGAGGCGCATCTGGTCCATGAGATCGCGCGCGATGCGGGCGGCATTGTCGGCCTGGACCTTGGACGGGTCGAAGGGTTCGGGATCGTGGATGTGCGAGCCGATGATGAAGGCGATTTCGGTGGACGGCGAGAGCAGATGGTGGGCGAGCTGGAACAGACCGTCCGGGTCGCCGGAGAAATCATTGTCGATGATGACGCGGCAGCGCGGCGTGGCGGTAAGCGCCTGCGCGGTGGCGGGGAGAAGGGCGAGGGCGGGGAATGCGCCCAGCAGCGTGCGCCGGGCGATATGTGTCGGATCGTGCGGCATTGTTGTCTCTCCCCCCTCTTCGTTGGCGCATCCTGGGCGGAGGATTGAAAAGGGGCAAGCATATATGTGGGTTTGCGTCGCCCGCTCCCGCAAGGGGAGGGGGTGATGTCGGCTTTACAGGGGCGGGGCAGGCGATATGAGTTTGGTCCCATGAAAAAGCTGATCCTGATCGCCGCCGCCTCCGCGCTTTGCGCGCCCGTCCTGGCCCAGACCAAAGCGCCCGATGCGGCGCGGTTGAAGGGGACGGTGGAGAAGCTGGTCAGCTTCGGGACGCGGCATACGCTGTCTTCGGCGACCGACCCCAAGCGGGGGATCGGGGCGGCGCGGCGATGGGGCGCGGGAGAGTTTGCGCGGATTTCCAAGGGGTGCGGCGGGTGCCTGAGCGTCGAGACGATTTCCGGCCCCTTCACCGGGCCGCGCGCGCCGGACGGGGTGGAGGTGGTCGACGTGCTGGCGATCCAGAAGGGCACAGGTGATCCGAACCAGGTGGTGATCGTCGCGGGGCATATCGACAGCCGGGTGAGCGACGTGATGAACGCGATCAGCGATGCGCCGGGCGCGAACGACAATGCGTCGGGCAGCGCGCTGGTGATCGAGGCGGCGCGGGTGCTGGCGGGCGAAAAGTTCGATGGGACGATCGTCTATGCGCTGCTGTCGGGCGAGGAACAGGGGCTGTGGGGCGGCAAGCTGCTGGCGGAGACGGCGAAGAAGCGCGGCTGGCAGGTCCGGGCGATGCTGAACAACGATATCGTCGGCAACACGGTTGGGCAGAATGGCCAGCGCGTGGCCGACCGGGTGCGGGTGTTTTCGGAAGGCATCCGCTTTTCGGAGGATGCCAAGGCAAATCTGACGCGGCGGGCGATCGGCGGCGAGGATGACGGGCCGTCGCGGGCGCTGGCGAAGAAGATCGACGGGATCGCGAAGGGCGATCCGGGGATCGGGCTGGACGTGTTCGCCGTGCGGCGGCTGGACCGGTTCGGCCGGGGCGGGGATCATTCGCCCTTCCTGGAGCTGGGCTTTCCCGCCGTGCGCTTTTCGGTGGGGATCGAAAATTATGACCGGCAGCATCAGGATTTGCGGACGGAGAATGGCCGGGTTTATGGCGATACAGTGGAGGGGATGGACTTCCCCTATCTGGCGAAGGTGACGGCGCTGAACGTCGCGACGCTGCGGGTGCTGGCGGATGCGCCGGCGGCGCCCGCGAGCGTATCGCTGGACGGGGCGTTGTCGATGGATACGCGGGTGTTCTGGGACGCGGTGCCGGGAGCGGCGGGATATAAGGTCTATTGGCGGCGGGCGGATGCCCAGGACTGGACCGACAGCCGGGCGGTGACGGGCGCGACGCAGACGGTGCTGAAGGATGTGGTGGTGGACGATCATTTCATCGGCGTGGCGGCTGTCGCGAAGGATGGGGCGGAAAGCCTGGTGACGTTCGGCGGGATGGCGCCGAGGAAATAAGCTGACTGCGAAAGACGGATGATTGGCTTGTGCTCCTGCGAAAGCAGGAGTCCAGGAGGCTTGGTCATGCCTTGAACCCTGGGCTCCTGCGTTCGCAGGAGCACGGCGGAAGTGAGGGGCGATGAAGGTTTCGGAACAGAAATGGCTGGCCGAGGATCGGCGGGCCTTGGCGCGCATCCGCAAGAGATTGACGCCGGTGGCGGCCGAGCGGCTGGAGTGGGAATGGGATTTCCTGGCGCGGCCGGAGCAGTTGCCGCCGCCGGGGGACTGGCGCATCTGGCTGATGATGGCGGGGCGCGGCTTTGGCAAGACGCGGGCCGGGGCGGAATGGGTGCGGGGAATTGCGGAGGCGGACCCCGCCGCGCGGATCGCGCTGGTCGGCGCGACGCTGGGCGAGGCGCGCAGCGTGATGGTGGAGGGGGCGTCGGGGCTGCTCTCCGTCGCGCCATGGTGGGCGCGGCCGGTCTATGCGCCGGCGCTGCGCAAGCTGACCTGGCCCAATGGCGCGGTGGCGACCCTGTTCGGCGCGGCCGAGCCGGAGGCGCTGCGCGGGCCGCAGTTCAGCCATGGCTGGGCCGACGAGATCGCCAAATGGGCGGGCGGCGAGGCGGTGTGGCATAATCTGATGATGGGGATGCGGCTGGGCGAATGCCCGCGCGTGCTGGCGACGACGACGCCGCGCCCGGTGCCGCTGGTGCGGGCTTTGGTGGGGCGTGAGGACGGAGACGTGGCGGTGACGCGGGGGCGGACGGCGGACAATGACGCGAACCTGGCGCCGGGCTTCGTCGCGGCGATGGCGGCAAGCTATGGCGGCACGCGGCTGGGGCGGCAGGAACTGGACGGCGAACTGATCGAGGAGATGGAGGGCGCATTGTGGACGCGCGACCTGATCGAGCGGTGCCGGGTGCGACATGTGCCGGGCGTGCTGGCGCGGGTGGTGGTGGCGGTCGATCCGCCGGCGTCGGCCGATGGCGATGCGTGCGGCATCGTGGTGGTGGGGCTGGGCGGTCCCGATGGTGAACATGGCGCGCGCGCCTATGTGATCGCCGATGCGAGCGTCGCGGGGCTGCGGCCCGAAGGCTGGGCGCGGGCGGTCGCGGCGGCGGCGATGGTGCATGGCGCGGACCGGGTGGTGGCCGAGGCGAATATGGGCGGCGCGATGGTCGAAAGCGTGCTGCGCGCGGCGGAGGAGACGATGCCGGTGAAGCTGGTCCATGCGAGTCGGGGCAAGTCGGCGCGGGCGGAACCGGTGGCGGCGCTCTATGAAGCAGGGCGGGTGGCGCATCGCGGCGCTTTCCCGGAACTGGAGGACCAGATGTGCGGGCTGCTGGCAGGGGGCGGCTATGTCGGGCCGGGCCGGTCGCCCGATCGCGCCGATGCGCTGGTGTGGGGCTTGAGCGAGCTGATGCTGGGGCGGCGGGGGGAGGCGCGGGTGCGGGGGATGTGAGGGGGGCATCGGCGCGGGAATGACGAGGTTGGGTAGGCAGTGGAATAACCGGTTTCGAGAAAAAGCGCTAATCCATCGCCAGTATACATGAAATATAAATATTTCTTATAAGGTTTTAAATGGCAATTTTAGGATATTTAAATGACTTTTAATTCAAATATAACGCAACGTGTATCTTCATGGATTTCGGTAGAGGAATTTGGCGCGGTCGGTGATGGATTAGTAAATGATGAATTTGCCATTCAAGAGGCAATCAATTATGCTATTACTTATAGATTAAAGCTGTACCTTGGATCAGGTAAAAATTTTCGTATAACGAAACCGATGCTTGTTCCTGTTTATACTGGGCAGAACAACCTTTATCTCGATGGAAATGGCTCGACAATTACGATGACTTCGGCAGATTTTGCATTTAAAATTATCGCCGCGCAAGATGATGTCCGCGGTATCCCTCAGTTTCGAAATATGGTAATTGCTGGTTCTTCTGCCAGTGGGTTCGATGTCGGGCAAAATTTTGACAATATGGCTACACCAAAGATGTACGGTGATGGACGAGGTCCTATGTTTTATAACATACTTACTTCACAGCTTGGTGGAATAGCTCTCAGAATACAGAATGCAGCGCATTTTGATGTCGATAAATTCATAGCAAGAACAGATAATTACACTGGAGATTGATTACAAATATTGGCTGGGTCCGGGAAATTCACTGGAGACATAACTTTTAATGATTGCCAGTTCCAGTCGCAGGCCGATGGTCATTATGCAGCGTATTTGAATTCATATTCAACTGTCGGTGCGCAATATGCGACCCAGCTCAGAGGTATTAGATTTAATCACTGCGTATTCTATGGCGGGCAGACGTTTGTTGCATGTTCGACAAATGGACAAACGGCTGATATTTGGTTCAATAATTGTGCATGGGATGCAAATAATAGACCTATTGCGATTGTCGTTGATGTAAATCAAAACGGACAAATGAATAAGATAATGTTCAGCGATTTTTACATCGTTGGATATGATCGTGGATTTATTTTTTCTAAAAATACTACTGAATCTCAAGTTGCCAACGTGAAAATCCAGTCTGGTATGATAGGAGGTGTACAACAGCCTATATATTTTGTTGGCATGTCGGGATTTGATGTACAAAATTGTACGTTTGACGGATGCATTTCTCCTTATGCATTAATTAATATTGACCAAGATTGTCAGCGGTTCAAAATATCCGATAATATGGAAGCAAATTCTAATGGGAGTTATATAATATCTATTATTGGACCAAATACAAATAAATTCTCTTGTTCAAATAATGTGTGTTATGATATGGGTAGTGTAATTAGAGATATGACAGGCTCTGTCTCAAAGCAAGTGAATAACAATTCAAAGCTGTAGATTATTCGTTAGTTTAGGCGTGATGGCTGAGATTTATTAATAACGATGTTTGTAATGGTGAAAGATATATTAGGGCCGATCGACATTCAGCCCTGACGGGCTGCAAATGGCGGCTTTCCGCGCTTCCGGTGCTCACGTACTTTTAGTACGCTGCGCTCCGGGTCGCGAAAACCCACCATTTTCGCCACGCCATCATCTGAATGTCGATCGGCCCTAGTATCTTCGGAAAGAGGATGCCGTCTCGCGTTTGGATCTAATGATGTAATCGGGGCCGCCTGTCGGGGAACCGGCGCGCGGGCGGGTCGTTTTCATGGCGTAACCAGGAGGATGTGACATGAAGATGGTGAAGCTGATGGCGGTTGCGGTGGGCGTGTCGGTGGTCGCGACGCCGGTGTTGGCGGCGAGCCTGAGCAGCAAGGAGCGTGCGCGGGTGGCACGGGCCGCGCCGCGCGATCGCGACGATGTGCGCTATTGCCTGCTCAAGGGCAAGAAGGGCCGCGACAAGGGCACGGTGATCGGCGCGGCCGGTGGCGCGGGCGTGGGCCTGATCGCCGGGGGTGGCGTGGGCGAGACGCTGCTCGGCGCAGGCGCGGGCGCGCTGGCGGGCCGGGTGATCGGCAAGGGGCAGGGCACCAACAAGGAATGCGATCGGGTGCTGGCGCGGAATAAGTGAGAGGCTTGCCTCGATCAGGTCGTAGACAGCGCCTTTGTCGCGAAATCCTGCCGCCGTGTTGCTATAGTGGTGGGCATGAGAATCCTCCCCTGGAGGGGGCACGAAGTGGTGGAGGGGTGTCCCCCTATCGATAGCGGGATACCCCTCCGTCACGCGCTTCGCGCGCGCCACCTCCCCTGCCAGGGGAGGATTTCTCAAATTGGGATGGCGTAGCGCTGCGGTGGTTTACGGGTGAATTTTGAGGGCGGCCAAGCCCTTTCTCCATATTTCAACCGGCGATTGGCGCCGTTGATCTTCACGATCCTCTCCCCCTGCGGGAGGGGATTTTTTGCGTTCTGGGGGATAAATCCATGAAATGGTTCGGGACGAAAAGCGCGCAGGGATATGGGCAGTGCGATGCGCGGCCGGTGCTGGCGCGGGCATGGGGTTCGGGTGCGGTGGCGTTGGGGGAGTGGCCGGCCAGCTATGAGGCGCAGCTGCGCGCCGGGGTGATGGGCAATGCCGTCGCCCAGCGGGCGATGCGGCTGGTGTCCGAAGGGGCTGGCGCGACGGCGCTCAAGGTGCGGGGCGTGGAGGATAGTGCGCGGGTGCTGGGGCTGGTCGGGCGGGCTTCTGCGGGGCAAGGGCTGGTGGAGACGCTGGCCTGTCACCTGCTGCTGCACGGCAATGCCTATGTCCAGGTGATCGCGGGCGCGGACGGGATGCCGGCCGAGCTGTTCGCGCTGCGGCCCGAGCGGGTAAGCGTGGAGGCGGATGCGCGGGGGTGGCCGGCGGCCTATCTCTATCGCGTGGGGGAGAGCGCGACGCGGCTGTGCCCGGAGGATGGGGCGGGGCGCACGAGCTTGTTGCATATCAAGGCGCTGCATCCGCTGGACGATCATTATGGACTGGGCTGCGTCGGCGCGGCGGCGGGCGCGGTGGCGATCCATAATGCGGCAGCCACGTGGAACAAGGCGCTGCTCGATAATGCGGCGCGGCCTTCGGGCGCGATGGTCTATGATCCGGGCGACGGATCGGTGCTGTCGCCCGAACAGTTTGAGCGGGTGAAGCGGGAGATGGAGGTCGCCTTTGCCGGGGCCGCCAATGCAGGGCGGCCGATGCTGCTGGAGGGCGGGCTGAACTGGCAGGCGATGAGTTTGACGCCTGCCGAGATGGATTTCGTGGGGCTGAAAAGCGGCGCGGCGCGGGAGATCGCGCTGGCGTTTGGGGTGCCGCCGATGCTGATGGGGCTGCCGGGCGACAATAGCTACGCCAATTATCGCGAGGCGAACAAGGCGCTGTGGCGGCAGACGATCCTGCCGCTGGTGGCGAAGATCTGCGCGGGGGTGAGCCAGGGGCTGAACGGCTGGTGGCCGGGCGTGGGACTTGAGGCGGACCTGGACGCGGTGCCGGCGCTGTCGGACGAACGCGCGGCGCTGTGGGAGCGGGTCGCGGCGGCGGACTTCCTGACGGCGGAGGAGAAGAAGGGATTGTTGGGGATGTGAGGGCGGGTTTTAGGGTTGCGGGGGTCTGGCGAGGGAGTCGAGGCGGCAGAAATTGCCGTCCCAGTTCCAGCGGCCGCCCTGCATCAGGCAGTCGCCGACGCGGAACAGGTCGAATTGCCAGGCGATCCCGCCTAGGACCAGCAGAAGGACGAGGATCAGGATTTTGCGATGGGTGCGCTTCATGCGCGCCTAGATAGGCGCGGGCGAGGGCCAGGGGAAGATTGGTTCGCGCGGAGATTTTGGGAGGGCGGGATGAAAGCGGAGATGCTGGCGCGGCTGGTGGCGCAGGCCGAAGGATCGGGGCTACCGGGCGGCGGGGACATGGTGATGATCCGCGCGCTGATCGAGGAGGCGAGCGAACTGGGCGCGGGGCGGGCGCTGGAGCGGCTGGGGCTGGCCGACCGGCGCGCCGAAAGCGATATGCGGGAGCTGCGCGAACTCCTGTCCGCCTGGCGCGACGCGAAGAAGGCGGCGCGCGGCGCGGTGATCGGCTGGGCGGTGCGGATCGTCATGGCGCTGGTGCTGCTGGGCGTGGCGGTGAAGATGGGGTTGCTGGGGCTGGTCAAGGCATGAGCTTGCATCGAGATTCAGCCCAGGGCGGCCTGCAAATGGCGCTGTTCTGCGCTTCCGGTGCTCACGTGCTTTGAGCATGCTGCGCGCCGGTTCCCGAGCAGTACCATTTTCGGTTCACCCTGAACTGAATCTCGACGCAAGCAGCAGGGGCGAGGCAAACGGAGATTTGGAGATGGAGGTAGACATACGCTTTGCCGGTTATGCGGCGGTTTTCGACCGGGTGGACCGGGGCGGGGACGTGGTGCGGGCGGGAGCGTTCGGGCCGGTGGTCGCGGCGGGCGTGCCGCTATTGTGGCAGCATGGGCCGGGCAGCGTCATCGGCGTGGTCGAGCAAGCGCGGGAGGACAAGCGCGGGCTGCGCGTGATCGGGCGGGTGTCGCGGCGTACGGCGGCCGGGCGCGAGGCGGCGGCGGCTTTGGCGAGCGGGGCGCTCGATGGGCTGTCGTTCGGGTATCGGGTGAAGGCGGCGCGGGGCGCCGGGCCGCGGGAATTGCTGGCGCTGGAGCTGGTGGAGGTGAGTCTGGTGACGCACCCGATGCAGGATCTGGCGCGGGTGGTGCGGGTGGAGGGTTAGACGCTCAGCCATTCCAGTCCGCCGGGCAACAGGTCGGCGCTATAGTCAAGTTGCAGGACGCGGCGGTGGCGTGGGTGGATTGCGGCGTCGGAGGCGTGGAGGATGGGCGTGGCGTAGAGCCAGATGTCGCCGCGTTCTGCGAGGCAGGCTTGAGTGCCGCAGGTGGCGACGCGCGTGGCGATGGCGCTTTCGGGAACGCGGCCGTGGCGGTGCGAGCCGGGGGCGATCAGCAGCGGGGCGTTGGCGGCGTCTACCGGATCGAGATGGATGCGCAGGGTCAGCATCCGGTCGAGCAGCGATTGCGGCGGGGCGACATGCTGGATGCCCGACTTGACGGTCCAGGGACCGAAACCGGGCGTGTCGATGCGGGCGCGCACGGCGATGGTGCGGTCCTGGTGCCAGCCGAGCGCCCAGTTGGTGGCGGCGCTCTTGTCGAACAGAATGGCGCGGACGGGCTTTGCGGCGGTGCCCAGATGCGCGGCGGCGTGGCGACCGATGGGGCCGGTGGGGGCGAGGATTTCGGCGAGCGCGGGGAGGCTGGCGAGGCGCTGGCCGGCGCGGTCGGTGGGGAGCGCCGAGAAGGCGGCTTCGATCGCGGCGAGCGCGGTTTCGTCGAGGGCGGCGGGGATGTGTTGGGCGCCGTGGGTGGCGAGGGTGAGGGGCATGATCGATGCGTAGGTCAGTAAGATGTTGCCGACAATATTCGCTTCATCTTTCTTCGCTAGGGAGATGATTGCAAGACGGAGTGGGCATGGACGCAGACGAGCAGCGAGCAACCGTTGGCGACATTGTGTGGCGGGGTTGCCTGATTCTGATGATCCTGCCGTTTGTCTTCATGCTGGGCTTTTGCGGATGGGCGCGATGGGAGGCGCCCAGAAGCTTGTTGCCGCCGGAAGTCGAGTGGACCGAAATCATCGCCTTTGGTGAGACTTATGGGTTGCGCGACGGCTGCGGTTTTGGCGCCTATCGCATTTCGTCAGAGACAAGCGCGCGCTTTGCAGATGGACAGGATTTGCCGTTCGGCTGGTATCCGACACCTTTGCGAAATGGAAGACGATCAATATGCCTATATCGGGTCTGAGCGTAAGCCGATCACGCTTTATGCGCACCATGGAACAACATGTGCGTCCGAGACGGCAAAAAATTGGATATGCCCGACCGCTATCAGCGGGCGCTGAGTGCGCCTGGCAACTGGTACAAGATCTTTAATCATGGTGAGGGTCTGGCGGTGTTTTCTCCCAGGGAGAAGATCGCCTGGTATCTGTATTTCGGATGAACCGGTGATGGGGTGATAGAGGGCGCTGCTCCCTCATCCAACTTCGCCTAACTGGCTGCGCCGGTAAGGCTGCCTATTCTTCTCCCCGTGGGGAGAAGGTTTTTGGTTCAAGGCGGTCCCATTTGGGGCCGCCTTTTTTCGTTTCTGCAAGCGGGAGAATGTGCATGACGGATCAGGTGACGGATAGTCTGGAAGCCAGCTTTGATGCGGTGCTTCAGGGGGAGCGGATCGATGGACTGGAGGGGGAGATTGCGGCGTTGAAGGGCGTGTTGCTGGCGCAGCAGCGGCCGGCGCTGGATGGGGTCAAGGGTGGCGCCGTGGACCCGGCGCGGGCCAATTTCGTGGAGCGCTATCTGCGGCAGGGGCTTGAGGCGGGGGTGGAGCTGAAAAGCTTTCCCGGGGCGTCGGGCGCGGCGGGCGGCTATGCGGTGCCGCGGGAGATCGACCAGTTGATCGGGGCGACGCTGAAGGCGATCTCGCCCATTCGCGGCATCGCCAATGTCGTGCGCACCGGGACAGCGGGCTATCGCAAGCTGGTGAGTGCGGGCGGCATCGTGTCGGGATGGGCCAGCGAAACGGGCGCACGGGCCGAGACGGGGACGCCGAGCTTCAACGAGATCGTGCCGCCCGCAGGCGAGCTGTTCGCCAATCCGGCGGCGAGCCAGGCGATGCTGGACGATGCGCAGTTCGATGTCGAAGGCTGGCTGGCGGGCGAGATTGCGCGCGAGTTCGCGGTGGCGGAGGGCGCGGCCTTCGTCACCGGCAATGGGACGAACAAGCCCAAGGGCTTCCTGACCTATACGGCCACCAATGAGGGGGACGGGGCGCGGGCGTTCGGATCGCTGCAATATGTGGCGTCGGGCGCGGTGGGGGCGTTCCCGGCGCTGAACCCGCAGGACAAGCTCATTGACCTGGTGCAGAGCCTGCGTGCGCCCTATCGCCAGGGGGCAGTGTTCGTGATGAACAGCGCCACGCTGGCGGTGATCCGCAAGATGAAGACGAGCGACGGGGCGTTCATCTGGCAGCCGGGGCTGAGCGCGGCGCAGCCCGCGAGCCTGCTGGGCTATCCGGTGGTCGAGGCGGAGGACATGCCCGATATCGCGGCGGGCAGCCTGTCGATCGCCTTCGGCAATTTCCAGGCGGGCTATGTCATCGCCGAGCGCAGCGACACCAGCATCCTGCGCGATCCGTTCAGCAACAAGCCGTTCGTGCATTTCTATGCGGTGAAGCGGATCGGCGGCGGCGTGGCCAATTCGGAGGCGATCAAGCTGATGAAGTTTGCCGCCTCATAAACGAGGCGGTGGCAAGCTGATGAAGTTTGCCGTTTCCTGACGGGCATCCGATGGTGGGGCGCGGCCCCACCCCGACCCGGCATGACCGGCCCCGTGCTCCTGAAGGAGAGGGGGACCATCTGCGAAGCAATGATGGAGGGGTGTCACCCTATCGAGAGCGGGACACCCCTCCGTCTGGCCTGCGGCCAGCCACCTCCCCTTCCAGGGGAGGATTTTCATATGGTTGGCTCTTAACGCCATAATCGTTTTTTTGTTTTTGGGGAGGCTGGCGTGGGGATCACGGGGCTGGAGATGGCCGACCTGGTGCGGGAGGTCTGTTTTGATGTGGGGACGGGGCCGCTGCGGCTGGGCGGGGCGATGGCGGGGTATCGCGCCTTTGCCGGGGCGGTCGGTGAGGGGGCGGCCTTTCCCTATGTGATTATCGGGACGGGCGATCCGCTGGCCTGGGAGGCGGGGACCGGGATGCTGGATGCCGAGGGGCGGCTGGTGCGGGAGCCGGTGGCGTCGTCGGCCGATGGCGCGGCGGTGGATTTCGCGGAGGGCGAGAAGCGCGTGGGGCTGGCGGTCCATGCCGGCTGGATCGCGGCGATGGAAGGGCATGGCCATGGCCTGGCCGAGGTCGAGGGGCTGACGGTGGCGCTGGCGGGGCGGCAGGCGGCGAGTGGCGCACTGGATGCGATCGCGGCGCTGCCGACGGCGGCGTTCGGGCGGTCGCTGCTGACGCAGGATAGCGCGGCGGGGGTGCGGGCGAGCATCGGTGCGCTGGGCACGACCGGCGCGCAGCGGATGAACGCGGCCGAACTGCATATCAACACGGTGGCAGCGGCGGATTATGGCGTCGATGGCTGGATGGGGCGGCTGAGCATCCTGACGCCGGCGATGGCGGTGCTGATGGACGGCGGGCAGGCGAGTTTCCGTGTGGCCGGGATCGGCGGGCTGGCGAACAACCGGCTCTATCGCGCGAACGGGACGCTGGCGGCGCGGACGGATGTCGTCAGCAACGACGTGATCGGGGACTATAATGTCTGGGGACAGATCGGCGGGACGTTCGCCGAACTGTCGCGCATCCGCACCACCTTTATCGCCACTTCGCCGGGCGCGACCAACCTGGCGTCGCGGATGAGTTTCCATGTCGGGCGCAACGGGTCGGCGGCGCTGGCGGAGGTGTTGCGGCTGGAGCATCAGGCGCTGACCGCCTTTGGCGCGGTGGCGCCGTCGAGCGACAATGGCTTTGCGCTGGGGAGCGCGGCGGCGCGATGGTCGACCGTCTATGCCGCGAGCGGGGCGATCAACACGTCGGACGCGCGGGCCAAGCAGGATGTGGCGGCGGTCGGCGACGATCTGCTCGACGCCTGGGAGATGGTGGACTGGCAGCGGTTCCGTTTTGTCGAGGCGGTGGCGGCCAAGGGCGAGGAAGCGCGCTGGCATGTCGGGCTGGTGGCGCAGGCGGTGCGCGATGCGATCGACGCGCGGCTGGGCGAAGGGACAGCGGTGCGACTGGGGCTGCTGTGCCACGACATATGGGAAGAGGGGGAACGCTGGGGCCTGCGCTACGAGGAATGCCTGGCGCTGGAGGCGGCGATGCAGCGGCGGCGGATGGCGCGGATCGAGGCGCGGATCGACGTGCTGGAGGCGCAATATGGTGCAGGGTGAGGCGCTGGGCGCGGACGTGATCGGTGCGCTGGAGGCGGTGCGGCCGGGTTGGGCTGGGCCGTGGCGGGCGGGCGTGCGGCCGGGCCTTGGCGCGCGGGCCGGGGCGGATGAGCGGGCCGCGCGAGCGGAAACGGAACGGGGGAGCAAGATCAGATGAGCCTGTTTGTGAAAGATCCGCAGGCGCGGATCGACCATGCGATCGACTGGTCCGCCTATCTGGCGGCACAGACGCTGATCGCCAGCGATTGGGCCGTCAGCCCGGAGGAGGCAGGCGGGGTGATCGTGGAGGCGACGGCGTTCGAGGCGCAGCGGAGCAGCGCGCGGCTGTCGGGCGGGGTGGTGGGACGCCTCTATCGGCTGACCAACCATGTGATCCTGTCCGACGGGCAGGTGGACGAGCGGTCGGTGACGATCCGGGTGGAGGAGCGCTGATGTTGGCGGAACGGGAAAGCGGGAACCTGGCGGCGTCGCTGGCGGAATTGAAGGCCTATCTGCGGATCGAGACTGGGGGCGAGGACGCGGTGCTGGCGGGATTGCTGCGCAGCGCGGCGACATTGTGCGAGCAGTTTGTCGGGCAATGGCTGGTCGCGCGGGACGTGCGGGAAACGGTGGCGGGCGACGGCGGCTGGCAAAGGCTGTCGGCGCGGCCAGTGCTGGGCATCGAGAGCGTGGCGGCGGTGGATGCCGACGGGGTGAGCGAGGCGCTGCCGGTCGGGGGCTATGCGATCGACATCGACGCGGCGGGCGATGGCTGGGTCCGGTCGACGCGGGCGGGGGACCGGCGGGTGCTGGCGGTCAGTTATCGCGCGGGGATGGCGAGCGAGATGAATGGCTTGCCCGAAGCGTTGCGGCAGGGGATCGTGCGGCTGGCGGCGGACCATTATCTGGCGCGCGGGACCGAGAGCGCGGCGCCGCCCGCCGTGGTGAGCGCGCTGTGGCGGCCGTTCCGGCGGATGCGGCTGGCATGAGGGCGGCGCTGGAGCGGCTGGCCGAGGCGCGCGCGGCGCGGCGGCGGGCGCGGATCGCGGCGTCGCTGGCGGATGAAGATGTGGCGGCGGTGATCGAGGGTGAGGATGTGCGGGCGTCCGCGCGGGGGCTGGCGGGACGCTGGTCGCGGGAGCTGGCGCTGCGCGAGGCGGGCCGAGGGACGGAGATCATGCGATGAGCGCGGAAGTGGCGGTGCGGGCGGCGGTTCTGGACGCCTTGCGGGCGGACGGGGCGCTGATGGCGGCGGTGAACGGAGTGTATGACGGCGAGCCGGGGCGGGCGGCGGCGCCCTATGGCCATGTCGGCGAATGCCTGGGCGCGGACTGGGGCGGCAAGGAGGTCGAGGGGCGCGAATTGCGGCTGACCATCGGGCTGGCGGTCGCGGAGGAGGGGCCGGGGCGGCTGGGCGGGATGATCGCGCGGGTCGATCCGGCGATACAGGCGGCGGGCGCGCGGGACGGATGGCGGATCGTCAGCGCGCGATTGCTGCGGTCGCGGGTGGCGCGGGGCGGCACCGGGGCCATGAGCGGATGGCGGGCGGTGGTGGATTATCGGATACGGGCGGTGCGGGAGTGAGGGAGAGTTGGGTGGAACCAAGACATTCCCCTCCCTTTCAAGGGAGGGGTTAGGGGTGGGTGGCGAGCGCAGCGAGCCTGCAACCGCCAGGCCAGAACGCCGCTAACGCGGCGCACCCACCCCCTCCCCCTCCCCCTCCCTTAAAAGGGAGGGGAGAAAGAAGGTCCGCTTATGATCGATTGTTACCATTATTCCCTCGTCATGGCGGGCGGGAACTGGCAAATTGCGGGCCGGTCCGGTTGCCTTCATGAGGAGCAGTCCCATGCTCGCACAATTGTTGATTCGATCGCTGTCGGGCGCGGTCTTCATGGCTTTGCTGTTGTTCCTGCCCGCCGGCACCTGGGCATGGCCGCAGGGTTGGGCCTATCTCCTGCTGTTCATCGGATATAGCCTGGCGACCGGCCTGTGGCTGTGGAAGCGCGATCCGCAATTGCTCGCCGGGCGGATGCAATCGCCGCTGAGCAGCGACCAGCGACCGGGCGATCGGATGACTTTCGGCGTCCTGCTGATCGTGTTCTGCGCATGGTTCATCTTCATCGCGTTCGACGCACGGCGCTATGGATGGTCGCATGGTCCGTTATGGGCGCAATTGGTGGGCGCGGCGCTTTTGTTGTGGAGTTTCTGGGGCTGGACGGCCGTGCTGCGCGCCAACAGTTTCGCCGCGGTGAACGTGCGGGTGCAGGGCGAGCGCGACCAGACGGTGATCTCCACCGGTCCCTATGCAGCCGTGCGGCATCCCATGTATGCCTATTGCATCCCCTATGCGATCGGGACGCCGTTGATGCTCGGCTCGCTCTGGGGCCTGCTGGGCCTCATCCCCTTTCTCGCGATCATCGTCATACGCCTGATCGGGGAGGAGACGGTGTTGAGGGAAGGCCTGGCCGGCTATTCCGACTATGCGGCGAAGGTGCGCTTCCGCCTGCTGCCGGGTATCTGGTGAGGGGGGTATCCCGTATCGATAGGGGGACACCCCTCCGTCTGGCCTGCGGCCATCCACCTCCCCTTACAGGGGAGGATTTTTCGTCACTCCCGCCTGCGCGGGAGCGCGCGAGGAAGGTCAGCTTGGTTTGCTGTTGTCCTCATATTCGGCGGTGATCTTGTCGATATATTCGGAAATCTGGTCGTCGGCGTCGCTGTTGGCGGCGGCGTCGGACATTTTGTCGGCCTTGTCCTGCGCGACGATGGCGGAGCGGAAGGCGGATTCCTTGTCGGCGCAGGCCTTTCGCATGGTGGACTGAAACTCGCCGACTGGCAGTTTCTTGTCGAGCGCCGGCTGCATCTGGGCGCTGAGGCACTTGGAAAATTCCTTGCGCCCGTTGCCGACGGCGTCGGCGGACGGGGCGGCGGCGAGCATCATCATGAGCGAAGCAGCAACAAACATCGAGACCTCTCCTTAACCCATTAGTTCACGCTGCGACCGGTCGGCCAAGGTGCCGCCGATTCACTTGTTTTTTCGCGATTTTCCGGGGCGGAGCAAAGGGCTTCGCGCGTCGGTGTCGCTTGGCTGGAGAATGCGCCATGGGCGTCGAAAAAGGAAGTGCGTTTTTGCTGAAGGTCAGCGACGGCAACATGCCTGCAACATATGCGACGGTGGCCGGGATGCGGACCACCCAATTGTCGGTGAACGGCGAGGCGGTGAACATCACCAGCAAGGATTCGGGCGGCTGGCGCGAGCTGCTGTCGGGCGCGGGGGTGCGGTCGGTCAGCGTGTCGGCGGCAGGGCTGTTCACCGGATCGGCGGCCGAGGTGCGCATCCGCAACCATGCGCTGGCCGGCACGATCGAAGATTATGAACTGAGTTTCGAGAGCGGGGAGCGGATGCGGGGACGGTTCCTGGTCACGCGGCTCGACTATGCGGGCGATTATAATGGCGAGCGCAACTATGCGCTGAGCCTGGAAAGCTCCGGCGCGGTGGTGAGCGAATGAGCGCGCCGAATGCGGAGCGCGGGGAGACGGCGCTGGAGCTGGGGGGCGAGCGGCTGGCGCTGCGGCCGAGTTTCGCTGCGCTGGTGGCGGCGGAGGCGGAACTGGGGCCGCTGTTTGATCTGGTTGAGCGGGCGGCGGATGGGAAGCTGTCACTGGGCGATCTGGTCGCCTTGTTCTGGCACTGCCTGGTGGATCGCGAGCGGATGACGCGCGAGGCGCTGGGCGAGGCGGTGCTGGCGATGGGGCTGGCGCGGACGACGCCGGTGCTGAAAGCAATCCTGCAACAGATATTGGCGGGGAAATGATGCGCTTTGCCGAGGCGGCCGGGCGGCTGGCGGGGGTTGCCGGGTGGCTGCTGGGCTGGCGTCCGGATGAGTTCTGGCGCGCGACCCCGGCGGAACTGGCGGCGGTGTTGCGTGCGGCGCGGGGCGAAGAGGCGGCGGGCGAGGTCGGGGTGGATGGCGGAGAGTTGGCCCGGCTGATGGGGGTGATGCCGGATTGAGGCGTCCTCCCCTGAAAAGGGGAGGGCGACCGCCAGCGAAGCTGGTGGTGGAGGGGTGTCACCCTATCGTGAGGGTGACACCCCTCCGTCTGGCCTGCGACCAGCCACCTCCCCTTACAGGGGAGGATTTTCCGATGCTGCGCTCGCAATGACGGTCTTATAATTCATCGGGAGTGATCCGAATGGACGAGGAAATCGAGACGCTGGTGGTGCGGGTGCGGGCGGATACGCAGGGGCTGGCGCGGGATGTCGAGGCGATGCGGGCGGGGATGGAAGGGCCGCTGGCGGACGGGGCCGAGCGGGCCGGGCGGCGGATCGAGCAGGGGTTGCTGCGCGCGGCGCGGACGGGGAAGTTCGGGTTCGAGGATCTGCGGCGGATCGCGGTGAGCGCGCTGGACGAGATCGCCATGAGCGCGCTGCGGTCGGCCGTGGGCGGCGGCGGGGGTGGCGGATCGGGCGGGCTGGCGAGCCTGGGCGCGTCGCTGCTGACGTCGGTGCTGGGGCTGCCGGGGCGGGCGACCGGCGGGCCGGTGGCGCCGGGGCGGGCCTATATGGTCGGCGAGCGCGGGCCGGAGGTCTTCGTGCCGACGACGAGCGGGCAGGTGGTGGCCAATGGCGGTGGCGGCGGACGCGATGTGCGGGTGAGCATCGCGGTCAATGGGCGCGGGCAGGATGGCGCGCCGCAGTTGCTGGCGCGCAGTGCGCGGCAGGTGGCGCGGGCGGTACGGGGGGCGCTGGAGCGATGAGCATAGGCTATTGGCTGGCGGACGCGCGGCGGGGGCAGGAGGCGGGTTTCCTCAAGCGCTTTGCAGCGACGCATTGGACGGTGAATTTTCCCCGGCCGATGATGGCGAGCGTGGTGACGACGGCGCCGGACGCGCTGCGCGTCGATGCGGTGTTCCATGGGTCAGGCGACCTGGCGGGGCTGATCTGGGAGGCGGAGGATAGATGGAGCCATAAGCTGCTGGCCTATGAGACGGACCGGGATTTTCGGGATTGCCTGTTGTCCTTCCGCTGGCGGTCTTCGGGGCTGCGCAAGCTGGACGAGACGCATGGACCGACGCTGACGATCGAGGGGCGGGATGCGGCGGGGACGCCGCGCGCCTGGTATGTGCGGTTGTGGAACTATGCGAGCGGCGGGCCGGAGGATGCCGTCGTCCGGCTGGATTTTTCGGCGCTGAAGGGCGGCTTCAGCCTGCCGGGCGACGCTGATCCGGTGTGGGCTGGGGATGTCGACCGGATGTTCATCTCGCTGGTGCCGCCGGGCTATGACGAGGGGGATGCGCCCTTTGCCGGGGCGGTCGAGGGATGGGCGGAACTGACCGGCATAAGGTGCGACGGCGCGGGGTCGGTGCTGAGCGTGGGCGACGTGATGCTGCCCGAACATGGGCTGTCGATGGCGACCGGCTATGACGATTGTTTCAACCAGACGCCGCAGCGGGTGGTGGAGGCGATCCAGGCGCTGGGCTATCGCGGGGCGATCAACCATTATGTGGGGATGAGCCATTATTTCCGGCTGGAGCGGCTGGGAACGGGGCTTTATGTCAGTCTGGCGGGCGGGGCGCTGAACGGGCCGTGCGCGGCGTGGCACCGGGATTTCGCCCGGCAGGCCAAGGCGCTGGGCATGGGGGTGATCTGGTCGCTATCCTATGAATTGTTCGACGCGCATTGCTGGAACGACTGGAAACAGCGGGCGGAGAATGGCGACCCGGCGCTGACCGGATGGGAACCGCCGTCCACCCTGTTGTCGCCGGCGCATGGCGGGGCGATGGCCTATTTGCAGGCGGTGGCGGTGGCGTTCGTCGCCATCGGGATGGAGGCGGGATTGCCGGTCCTGTTCCAGGTCGGCGAACCCTGGTGGTGGGTGATGCCGGGGGATGGGCGGATATGCGTCTATGATGAGGCTGCGCGGGCGGCACTGGGCGGATCGCCGGTGTCGATACCGAGCGTGTGGGGCGAATTGAGCGCGGCGCAATGCGATCTGCTGGATGCGGCGGGGGCTTTGCTTGCCGGATCGACGGCGGCGTTGTGCGCTTCGGTCAAGGCCGTGGCGCTGGGCGCGGTGACACATCTGCTGGCCTATCTGCCAACGATCCTTGATCCGCGCGCGCCGGAGGCCAAACGGGCCAACATGCCGGTGGGATGGGCGTCGCCCGCTTTCGATGTGCTGCAACTGGAGGATTATGACTGGGTGACGGAGGGGCGGCCCAACCTGACCGGGCGGGGCGTGGCGCTGGCGACGGCGCGGCTGGGCTATCCGATCGGGGAGCAGCATTATTTTTCGGGCTTCGTGCTGTTGCCGACCCAGGCGACGCAATGGCGGGAGATCGTAGCGGCGGCGCAGGCGTCGGTCGCGCGGGGAACGGCGGCGACGTTCGTGTGGGCGTTGCCGCAAGTCTGCCGCGACGGCTTTACCTGTTTCAGCATCGATGGGGAGGATGATGTGCAAGCCTTTGACGATGTGCGGTTTCCGATTGCGATCGGGCGCGAGGCGAGCCTGGCTCCGGCCTTTTCGACGCAGGTGGTGGAAAGTCCGTCCGGGCATGAGCGGCGCAGCAGCGACTGGGCGGATGCGCGGCTGTCCTATGATGCAGGGCCGGGGGTGCGGTCCGACGCGGACATTGCGACGCTGATCGAATTTTTCCGGGCGCGGCGGGGCGCGGCGCGGGGGTTTCGCTTCACCGATCCCTATGATGACCGCAGCGGTGCACGTGGCGTGGCGCCGGGGCCGCTGGACCAGAGGCTGGGCATGGGCGACGGGGTAAAGGCCGCGTTCGCGCTGACCCGCTATTATGGCGCGGGGGAGGAGGCGCAGGCGCGCATCATCACCCGGCCGGTGGCGGGGAGCATACGGGTCGCGGCCGATGGCGTGGAGATGACGAGCGGGTGGAGCCATGCGGGGCTGGGCGTGATCGTGTTCGATGTCGCGCCGGCGGCGGGGGTGATGCTGACGGCGGGGTTCCGCTTCGACGTGCCGGTGCGCTTTGCCGAGGACCGGCTGGAGATCAGCCGCGCGACCTTTGCCGCGGGCGAAGCGGTGTCGGTGCCGCTGGTGGAGATACGCGAATGAGCGGCGCGGAGGCGATGCTGGAGCAGCCTCTCTGCACGCTGGCGTTCTGCTGGCGGATCGAGCGGCGGGACGGGGTGACGATCGGCCTCACCAGCCATGATCGCGACCTGGAGATTGGCGGCCTGATCTATCGCGCCGCGCCGGGGATGACGCCTTCGGCGGTGCGATCGGGCATCGGGCTGGACGGGGAGGACAGCGATCTGGCCGGAGCGCTCTCCAGCGATGCGATCAGCGAAGCGGACCTGATGGCGGGGCGATGGGACGGCGCGGCGCTGGAGTTGCGGCTGACCCAATGGGAAGCGCCGGGCGCGCTGTGGCTGTTGTTGGCGCGGGGCGAGATCGGTGCGGTGTCGCGCAAGGGAGCGGGCTTTTCCGCCGAACTGATCGGGGCGACGGCGGTGCTGGGGGAACCGGTGGCGCCCAGCACATCGCCCGATTGCCGGGCGCGGCTGGGCGACAAGGCCTGCCGGGTCGACATGGCCAAGCGGCGGCGGATCGTAGCGGTGACTGGCGTGGACGGGGCCGAGGCGATGGTGAGCGGGCTGGCGGCGGGCGCCTATGCGTTCGGGACGCTGCGCTGGCTGACCGGGGCGAATGCCGGGCTGGTGCAGGCGGTGGTGGATAATGGCGCGGCTGGGGTGGCGCTGGCCGATCCGCCTGCCTTTGCGGTGACGGCGGGGACGCTGGCGCAACTGACCGAGGGGTGCGACCGGCAATTGGCGACCTGTTCGGGGCGGTTCGGCAATGTCGCGAATTTTCGCGGCGAACCTTATCTGCCGGGGATGGACCTGCTGACGCGCTATCCAGGTGCATGAGGCCCGGCGCATGAGCGGGGGAGAGCGCGCCGTCGCGGTGGCACGGGCGCTGATCGGGGTGCCGTTCCGGCTGCATGGGCGGGACCGGGCCGGGCTGGATTGCGTGGGGCTGGCGGCGCTGGCGATCGGCAGGGTGGATGTCCCCTGCGCTTATGGTTTGCGCAGCGGGGATGTCGCGCGGGCCGAGGGCTGGTTGCGGGCGGCGGGGTTGCGGCGGGTCGCGAGTGGCCGGGCGGGCGATCTGGCGCTGGTGCAGCCGGGGCCGCTGCAACTCCATCTGATGATCGGGACGGGCGAGGGTTTCGTCCACGCCCATGCGGGGCTGGGGCGGGTGGTGGAGATGCCGGGCGCGTCGCCCTGGCCGATCATGGGCTGGTGGCGGGCATGACCGCCGACATTCCGCCCAGGCGGGCCTGCAAAGCGCGCTTTTCTGCGCTCCGGTGCTCACGGACTCTAAGTCCGCTGCGCTCCGGTGCTCAAAAATCACGCTTTTCGGCTCCACCTGCACGAAATGTCGGTCGGTCATGCGGTCGGGTGGAATGAGGCGCGTGGCGATAGGCTGACACCCCTCCGTCTGGCCTTCGGCCATCCACCTCCCCTTCCAGGGGAGGATTTTCTTGGGGAGAATCTTATGGCGACGGTGGTGCTGACGGCGGTGGGCACGGTGCTGGGCGGGCCGATCGGCGGGGCGATCGGGGGGCTGATCGGCAACGTCATCGACAATCAGGTGCTGTTCAAGCCCAAGGGGCGCGAAGGCGCGCGGCTGGCGGACCTGCAATTGCAGACGTCGAGCTATGGCACGCAGGTGCCGAAGATTTTCGGGACGATGCGGGTCGCCGGGACGGTGATCTGGGCGACGGACCTGAGGGAGACGAAGAGCAGGAGCGGCGGCGGCAAGGGGCGGGGGAGCGTCACCAGCTACAGCTATTCGGCGAGTTTCGCGGTGGCGCTGTCTGCGCGGGCGATCCGGCGGATCAGGCGCATCTGGGCCGACGGCAATCTGCTGCGCGGGGCGGCGGGGGACTTCAAGACCGAAGTGACGGGCTTTCGCGTCTATTTGGGCGGCGAGGATCAGGCGGCGGACCCGCTGATCGCGTCGGCGGAAGGGATCGGGCTGACGCCGGCGCATCGGGGCGTCGCTTATGTCGTGTTCGAGGATCGGCTGGTCGAGCCGCTGGCGCTGTCGGGCGGGGAGGGCGAGCCGGGCGGCGTGTTGCGCCTGTCCGCGATCGGCATCGGGGATGTCGAGCCGGCCGTGGCGATGCTGGAGGTGGCGAGCGAGGCGCTGATGCCGCCGTCGCCGGTGCATCTGACGGCGCGGAGGGACGGCGCGGGTGGATGGGCGATCGGCTGGACCCGGCGCAGCCGCAACGGCTGGCGCTGGCTGAGCGGAGGCGATGTGCCGCTGGGCGAGGAAAGCGAGCGCTATGTGGTGCAGGTGATGGACGGCGCGCACGTTGTTCGGCGCGCGGAGACGGTGGCGCCGGGTTGGACCTACGCCGGGCCGATGATGGCGGCCGACGGTATGGCGGGCCGGACGCTGACGGTCGAGGTGCGGCAGGTCGGCACCTATGCCACCGGGCGGCCGGGGCGGATCGTGATTGAGTCTGTTTGAGAATGCGCCCTGACGGGTTTTCGGAAAAGGACGGGACGATGAGCATGGAGACGACGCCGCGATGGGCCTTGCCGCTGCTGCTGGCGGGGCAGGCGCAGAAGGAGCTGTTCCACAATGAGGCGCTGGTGCGGATCGACGCGCTGCTGCACGGGCGGGCGGAGAGTGCCGACCTGGTGAGTCCGCCGGCCGCGCCGGTGATCGGCCGGTGCTGGATCGTGGCCGCAGGCGCGACCGGCGCGTGGAGCGGAGAGGAGGGGAAGATCGCCTGCTGGAGCGAGGGCGGATGGCGTTTTATCGCCCCGCAGGCCGGGGCGTGGCTGGTCATTATGGATCGCGGTCATGAACTGCGGCATGATGGCGTTGAATGGCGCGATGCTCCGGTGCGGGCCGATGGGCTGTATCTCAATGAGGAGAAGGTGATCGGTCCCCGTCAGGGCGCAATCGCGGATCCGGCTGGCGGCGCTGTGATTGACGTTGAGGCGCGCAATACGCTGCTGGCGGTGCTAGACGCCTTGCGCGGGCATGGGCTGATATATTCGTAATTTTGTCACAATTGCATTCGTTTGCCCGCCAAGGTGCGTTTTAGCCTTAATTTCTTTTAAAATAGTGTAAAGCCCTCACCAACAATGGCCTACTGCGTTATTTTTGCAACGGTTTCACTAAATGTGGACTTGCCATGAAACCTTCTTCCGGATACAGGGTTTCAGCAGTCCTTCGTGACACTTTTGAAAGGGGAATCCATATGCGGAAGCTTGCCCTCGCGGCTGCGCTTGCGACCAGTGCCCTGGCCACCCCGGCCTTGGCGCGCGATAATAGCTGGTATGTTGGCGTGGACGCCGGCGTGCTGCTCGTCGAAGATCAGAACCTGACCTTCGACAACGTCCCTGTTGGTGGCTCGACGGTTCCGTCGATCGACTATCATAAGGGGTATGATTTTGACGCGAACATCGGTTACGACTTCGGCGGTTTCCGCCTGGAAGCCGAAGCTGGTTACAAGCGCGCCAAGATCGACTTCGACGGTACCGGTGGCGGTTTCGGCGGCGCGGCTTCGGCCCTGTCGTTCATGCTGAACGGTTTGCTGGACTTCGGTCCCGATGACGGCCTGCAGGGCTTTGTCGGCGGCGGTGTCGGCGTATCGCGCGGCAAGCTCGCCAACGACCTGGTTAACGATTCCGACACCGGTTTCGCCTGGCAGGCGATTGCGGGTGTTCGCTATCCGGTCACGAGCCATGTCGACGTTTCGCTGAAATATCGTTTCTTCAACCAGGACGATATCAAGCTGATCCCTGCCTATTCGTCGATCTACGGCGTTGCTGGCTCGAACGCGGAAACCAAGCTGCGCACGCACAGCCTGCTGCTCGGCCTGACCTACAACTTCGGCGAACCGGCTGCTCCGCCTCCGCCGCCGCCTCCGCCGCCTCCTCCGCCCCCGCCGCCTCCGCCGCCGCCTCCGCCGGCTCCGGAATGCTCGCCTGGGCCGTACATCGTCTTCTTCGAATGGGACAAGTCGGACATCACGCCTGACGCCGCCACCATTCTGGATAACGCGGTTTCGGCTTACAGCAGCTGTGGCAGCGCCCAGGTCATGCTGGCGGGCCATGCGGACCGTTCAGGTTCGGCCTCGTACAACGTCGGCCTGTCGCAGCGCCGCGCTGACTCGGTCAAGGCCTATCTGGCTTCGAAGGGTATCCCGGATGGTGTGATGACCACCCAGGCCTTCGGTGAATCGCAGCCGCGCGTCGAAACTGCCGACGGTGTCCGCGAAGTCCAGAACCGTCGGGTGGAAATCACCTACGGTCCGGGTTCGGGTCAGTAATCAGATTGTCCGTCCTTTAAGGATGGATGAAGGAAGAGGGGCCGGTCGCAAGACCGGCCCTTTTTTCGTTGGGGAAGAGTGTGGCCCGGATGCTCCATGGAGCGCAGTCCACGGACCGAAGAATATGGGCGGGAGGCTTCTTTGGTCGGGTTGCTCACCCGATCGTCATCCCGGCACAGGAGGGGGCGAAGGCGGTTACTCATAACCCTGGATGCTGACTTTCGTCAGCATGACGGCGAGGGGAAGGCGCCAGTCCGCTTGTGATCGCGCGACGCTGTTCCGGGCATCGCATATCTTTTGATGCCTTTTTCCCCGGTTTCACGCTTCCGGGCGGGTGCAGATCCAACTGCCGCCGATCAGCGCGGCGGCGATCGGGACGAGGAACCAGGGCCAGGGGGAGAAGATCAGCGCCAGCAGCACGCTGAAGGCAAAGGCGGCGAGGGCGGCTTTCTTGCCGCGGCGGCTGATCGCGCCATGCTCGCGCCAGCGGCGGATATGTGGACCGAAATGCTTGTGATCCAGCAGCTTGGCCTCCAGCCGGGGGCTGGAGCGGGCGAAGCAGAAGGCGGCCAGGATCATGAAGGGAACGGTCGGTAGCAGCGGCAGGAACGCACCGATCGTGCCCAGGCCGATCGAGAGGAAGCCCGCGATAAGGTAAAGATGCCGCCGCATGGTCTTCCCGTATTTGAGAGGTGGATCATAATGCTGCCTTACATGCTAATGCTTCGCAGGTGCCGGGTGGTGTGGCAAGGCGGATGTGGCGGGCTTTTCGATTTTGCCGATCTGATTGCTGCGGCTGTGCCGGGTAATTTGCGGCCGGAGATCGGATCATTGATGGCGATAGGTACATGGTTTGCGAGGGCGCGCGGCTAAGCGATGGGGTAGACGCCCTCCCGACGGCATCAATTCAACCAAAGCTGAAATGAATGCCAACCCCAATATGCAAGGACAGGCCTGATCCGGCATCTAGTGGAGCGAATGTGACATTTGAGTCCCCCCTGGGGCTAGACTCGCGCTCACATGTCACATTCAAAAGCTCCACTAGAATCAAATAGTTGCTAGTGGTCCTGATGATTCCGGCATTTGCTCCGGAGCATGAGGCAAAGGGTAGCAAATGCCGGAATCGGACCACTAGGGCCATAAAAGGCGTCACCTGCGACTCTGGATGCCGGATCAGGCCTGCCCTGAGCAACTGTGTTCATGCGGACTGATATTCAATGTTGTTTTTGACCATGGCGTTGAAAATGAGGCTGAGGCTTCCGCTTTAACCTGAATGTCGATCGGTCCTAGTTGTTTCTTGACGACTTCTTTATCGCGGGTTTCCGAAGGGCGGGCGGGTGCCTGACTCTGGAGGGGTGAATATGTCGGATGAACGGAGCGTAAGGGTCATTCCGAGGCAGACGCTGGAATCAAAGCAGTTTGTCGTTGACGTGGAGAAAGCTCTGGCCATCACGCCGCTTCTCAATCGCCTGACATACGCCGATACCGAAGAGATCCAGTCCCTTTTTGAAGCGCTGGCGGGTAGTAGGGTGGGAGAGAATTTCCGTCTTATTCCACCATTTTACACCGATTGCGGAACGAATATCCGCATTGGAAACCGTGTTTTCATCAATCAGAATTGCACTTTCTACTCGCTCGCGGAAATCATTATCGGCGACGATGTTATGATCGGCCCAAATGTCAGCCTGATAACTTCCGAACATCCGGTCGCCCCATCGCAGCGTCATGCTTTTCTTCGAGGGGAGCCGATCATTGTTGAGAAGGGGGTATGGATCGCGGCGGGCGTGACGATCATCGGCGGCGTAACCATTGGCGAGAATGCAGTCGTAGCTGCCGGGTCGGTTGTAACGCGAGATATTCCGGCAAATACACTTGCAGCAGGCAACCCTGCGAAGGTTGTTCGGTCAATTCAAGGCGAGTAGGATTCTGTCTGACCTTGGTTGTTTTATGACCTTAGCTTACCGTTCGCCCAGGGCTTGTCGGAGGGCAGCACTTTTTTCAAGTTAACGACAAAAGAGAAGTGCAGGGGCTTCGACAGGCTCAGCCTCAACGGTTTTTCTTATGTCCGCTTCTGGCCGTTTTCCGTCTTTTCGCAGGAAGGACCAAGCCGTCTCACGCCGCGGGCAGCCGCAGGCGCACCAACAGGCCGCCCAGGTCCTCGCTTTCCTCAAGCTTGACCGTGCCGCCGTAGATTTCGGCCACGTCGCGGACGATGGCGAGGCCGAGGCCGGTGCCGGGTTTGCCGGAATCGAGGCGCACGCCGCGGTCGAAAATGCGTATGCGCTCGGTTTCGGGGATGCCCATGCCGTCATCCTCGACCAATATCTCCACCATGCCCGCCGCGCGGGCGACCACGGTGGCGAAGACGCTGCCGCCGCCATATTTGGCGGCATTCTCGATCAGGTTGCCGAGCATTTCGTCCAGATCCTGGCGCTCGACGCGGACTGCCGCCGCCTTGTCGCCGTCCATGTCGACGCGGACGTCGGGATAGAGGCGCTGCACGGCGCGTTCGACCGCTTCCAGGCTGGTCCAGACCTCCGCCCGGCTTTGCGCCGCGCCGCGCCGGCCGACGGCGCGGGCGCGGGCGAGATGATGGTCGACCTGCCGCCGCATCGTCGTCGCTTCGCGGATCACGGTTTCGCCCAGATCGGGGGATTGCGCGGTGGCCGCGTTCATGACGACTGTCAGCGGCGTCTTGAGCGCATGGGCGAGATTGCCCGCATGGGTGCGCGCTTCCTCCGCCTGGCGTTCATTATGGGCGAGGAGGGCGTTCAGTTCCTCGACCATGGGCAGCACTTCGGCGGGCATGGGTTCGGTGACGCGGCTCTTTTCGCCGCCGCGCATCCGCACGATCTCCAGCCGCACCTTGCGCAGCGGGCGCAGGCCGTAGATGGTCTGGAGCGTGGCCAGCACGAACAGGCCGAGCGCGAGCAGCGCGAAACTCTTGAACAGGGTGGAGCGCAGCGTCCTGATCTGCCCGTCCAGCCCTTCGCGCGCCTGCGCCACCATGAACATCCAGCGCGCGTTGGAGCCGGGCAGGATGACGGTGCGCTCCATGATGCGCAGATCCTCGTCCGGAAACTGCTTGCTGTCATAGACATGGAGGTGGCGGTCATGATGTTCGGCCGGCACGGCGAGCGCGCGGTCCCAGAGCGAGCGGGAACGCCAATCCTCATGCCCCTTGGCGCTGATCTGGTAATAGAGGCCGCTATTGGGTTCCAGGAAACGCTGGTCGGCGAGTTCGCGGTTGAACAGCACTTCGCCATCCGGGCCGATTTCCGACGCCGCGATCATGGCGGTGAGGACATAGTTCATGCCGTCGTCGAAATTGCGCGTGATCGCGTCCGCCAGCACCCGGTCCAGCGCCACGCCGCCGCCGATCAGCAGCACGCTGATCCACAGCGCGGCGATGCCGATCATCCGGCGGCTGATCGAGCCGGTGGAACGGACGGGGGGAGGGGATATGGGATCGGCCATGCTAATTCGCTCCCCCCATAACTGTTCGGCCTGAGCTTGTCGAAGCCCGTGCTTGAGCGGAGCGAAGGCGCCTCACTTCGTTCGGCGTGGCCCTTCGACTTCGCTCAGGGCGAACGGTGGAGGCGCAAATGGCTTACCTCCCCGGCTCGTCCAGGCTGTAGCCCAGGCCGCGGATGGTGGTGATGACGTCGGCGCCCAGTTTCTTGCGGATGCGCGTCACGAACACTTCGATCGTGTTGGAATCGCGGTCGAAATCCTGGTCGTAAATATGCTCGATCAGCTCGGTGCGGCTGACCACCTTGCCCTTGTGATGGAGCAGGTAGGAGAGCAATTTATATTCCTGTGCGGTGAGCTTCACCGGGTCGCCGTTGAGCGTCACCTTGCCCGAACGGGTGTCGAGGCGCACGTCGCCGGCGGTGAGTTCGCTCGACGCATTGCCCGACGCGCGGCGGATGAGCGCGCGCAGGCGGGCGATCAGCTCCTCGCTCTGGAAAGGCTTGGCGAGATAGTCGTCCGCGCCCGCGTCCAGCCCCGCCACCTTGTCCGACCAGCTATCGCGCGCGGTCAGCACCAGCACCGGGAAGCTGCGGCCTTCCTTGCGCCAGCGGTCCAGCACGGTCAGCCCGTCGATGGTGGGCAGGCCCAGGTCCAGCACGACCGCGTCATAGCTTTCGGTCGAGCCGAGGAAATGGCCGTCCTCGCCATCAGTGGCGAGGTCCACGGCATAGCCCGCACCCTCCAGCGTATTCCTGAGCTGCTGGCCCAGGCTCGGTTCATCCTCGACGATCAACAGACGCATGGCCTTATCCGTTTCTGTTATGAGTGTTTTTAAAGGGCACGCCGGTCAGCGCGCCATGCCGATAATATCGCCTGTCCGGCCGTCCGCATCAACCCACATCACCTTGCCATCCTTCACATATTTCAGGCGATAGCGGTTGGTCGAGGGGTTGAATTCGCTGCCGACATAGGTCGCGCCGCCCACCACCGCGTCGACGCGGCGCTTTATCAGGGAAAAGGGCATGACTTGGCCGTCCAGCATCGCCTTGCGCGCGGCGTCCTGCTCGTCGCGGCGGCCGCCAGCGTCGGCGCAAGGGATCGCGAGCACCACGACAAGCGACGCGCCGATGGCGGCCAGCAGGCTGTTCCTCTTCATCATCATGGGCATGGCATAGGCGCAAGGCATTGAACAGGTGGTGAATGACAGGGAGATGAACAGAAAAGGCGGCGATGCACAAGCACTTCGCCGCCTTTGCCATCCGGTCATCCCCGCTAAGACAGGAATCCATCTCCTTGCTTCACCTACAGGTGACAGGTCGGGAGAGGGATTTCGGCCCGCGCGGGGATGACGTTATTGGCGGCTACTTTTCCAGGGCGTACTGCACCGTCAGCGATACGGATGCGCTGACCTGGCCGGGTTCGACGGGGGTGTCGGCGGCGGCTTCGGCCTTGAAGCGGGCGCTGGCCATCATCGGCATGGGAGGATTGCCGCCGCTGTTGCTTTCGCTGATCGACAGGAGGCGCGCCGAACGATAGCCCGCCGCCTGAGCGTAGAAATCGGCCTGGGCCTTGGCGCTCTTGAGCGCGTTGGCGCGCGCCTGCGCCTGGAGCGGGGCGGGGTTTTCGATCGAGAAGCTGGGGCCGTTCACATTGGTCGCGCCCGCCGTGACCATGGCGTCGAGCAGTTTGCCGACCTGTCGTACGTCGTGCAGCTTCACCGTGAGTTGGTTCGACGCCTCATAGCCCAGGAAGCGCGGGCCGGAGGCATCACCGTCGCGGTTGTTATAATCATATTGAGCGCCCAGATTGATGCCGCTGGTCTGGATATCCTTCTTGGCGATGCCGGCCTTGGCCAGCGCGGCGATCAGGCTTTCGGTCTTGGTCGCATTGTCCCGCATCGCTTGAGCGGCGGTGGGCGCGCGGCTCTGGACGCCGGTGCCGACGGTCGCGACATCGGGCGCGGCCTCGACGCTTTCGGTGACGTTGAGCGTCACCACCGGCGCAGTCTCGGCGATGGTGACGCTGGTCTGGGCAACAGCCGCGACAGGCAGCGCGGCGGCACTGAGCGCCATCAGGGCGAGAGCGGATTTCATGGACTTGTCTCCTCTATAGGTCCTGCACCCCATTTGGCCTGGGTGCGATGAATGGACGCTGACGTGCGTTGAAAGCCGTGGGACAGCATTCCGGTTCCACTTTTTCCCCGGCGCGAAGGCGGTTTTTCGTTTCCGCATTTTCCAGGCCGGCAGGTGTTCCACCTGCGTCGAAAATGCTCTAGCTGCACCTGCATGGCGGCTCCTATCCTATCCTTCGAAAATCTCGGCCTTAGTCAAGGCACCCACTGGCTGTTCCGGGGCATCGACATCCATGTCGGACAGCGCGACCGGCTGGCGCTGATCGGGCGCAACGGCGCGGGCAAGACGACCTTGCTCAAATTGCTGGGCGGGCAGATCGAGCCGGACGAGGGCACGCGGTCGGTCCAGCCGGGCGCGCGGGTCATTACGCTGGAGCAGGACCCGGACGTGACGCCGTTCAGGACGCTGCATGATTTCGCGCTGGCGGGCGAATATGCACCGCCCGCGCACGAGGTGGAGGCGATCGCCGACCAGCTTGGCATCGACCTGTCGCGCGAGGCGGCGACGGCGAGCGGGGGTGAGCGGCGCCGCGCCGCCATCGCCCGCGCGCTGGCGAGCGAGCCGGACCTGCTGCTGCTGGACGAACCGACCAACCATCTGGACATTGCGGCGATCGACTGGATCGAAAACTGGCTGGCACGCTATAATGGCGCTTTCATCGTCATCAGCCATGACCGCGCCTTCCTGACGCGGTTGACGCGCCAGACGCTCTGGCTCGACCGCGGGCAGATGCGGCGCAACGAGATCGGCTTTGGCGGTTTCGAGGAGTGGATGGAGGCGGTCTATGCGGAGGAGGCGCGGGCGGCGGAGAAGCTGGACGCGAAGCTGAAGATCGAGGCGCACTGGCTGGAGCGCGGCGTCACCGCGCGGCGCAAGCGCAACCAGGGGCGGCTGGCGAAGCTGTGGGAAATGCGCGCTCAGCGAGCGGCGATGCAGGGGCCGCAGGGCACCGCCAAGATCGCGGTGGCGAGCGACGACAGCAAGACCAAGAGCGTCATCAAGGCCGAGCATGTCACCAAGGCCTTCGCTGATCGGACCATCATCAATGACTTGTCCCTGCGCGTGCAGCGGGGCGACCGGATCGGCATCGTCGGCGGCAATGGCGCGGGCAAGTCGACGCTGCTCAAGCTGCTGACTGGCGAACTGGCGCCCGACAGCGGCAGCGTGACGCTGGCCAAGACGCTGGACATGATCTTCATCGACCAGCAGCGCAGCCTGATGCAGGGCGACAAGAGCGTGCGCGACGTTCTGGCCGAAGGGGGCGACTGGATCGACGTGCGCGGGGTGCGCAAGCATATCCATGGCTATCTGAAGGATTTTCTGTTCGATCCGGGTCTGGCCGAGGCGAAGGTCGGCACGCTGTCGGGCGGGGAGCGGTCGCGCCTGCTGTTCGCACGGGAATTTGCCCGCGAATCCAACCTGCTGGTGCTGGACGAGCCGACCAACGACCTTGACCTCGAAACGCTCGACCTGTTGCAGGAAGTGATCGCGGACTATGACGGCACGGTGCTGATCGTCAGCCATGACCGCGACTTTCTGGACCGCACGGTGACGGTGACTCTGGGCCTAGATGGTACGGGCGTGGTCGATGTGATCGTCGGCGGCTATGCCGACTGGATCGCCAAGCGCGACCCGCGCAAGGCGGCGAAGGTCGAAAAGAAGGCGGTGGCCGCGCCTGCGCCGCCCAAGCCTGTATCCGCCAAGCTCAGCTACAAGGACCAGCGCGACCTGGACCTGCTGCCGCGGCGTATCGAGGAACTGGATGCGGTGATCGCAGGGCATGAGGCGACGCTGGCGGATCCGGCGCTCTATACGCGCGATCCCACGAAGTTCGCGGCGCTGACGGGCGCGATCGAGAAAGCGCGGGCGGACAAGGACGCCGCGGAGGAACGCTGGCTGGAACTGGCGGAAAAGGCGGAGGGGTTGGCGGGCTAGTCCCTGTCATAGCTTCCGTTCAGGCTGAGCTTGTCCAAGCCTCTTTCTGCCTCCAAAAGAAGAAAGGGGCCCTTCGACAGGCTCAGGGCGAACGGAAATAGGAGGTGATAGCTACCCGATGGACGCGCAAACCACTTCGCCGCAGCCGCATCATGTCGTTCATTATGTCAATCGCGTCGGCTGGCTGCGGGCATTGGTGCTCGGCGCGAATGACGGGATCGTGTCCACGGCCAGCCTGATGACGGGCGTTGCGGCTTCGGGCGCGGGCAGCCAGTCGATCCTGCTGTCGGGCGTCGCCGCGCTGGTGGCGGGGGCGATGTCGATGGCGGCGGGCGAATATGTTTCCGTCAGCGCGCAGTCGGACACGGAGCGGGCGGATCTTGCCAAGGAAAAGAAGGCGATCGCCACCCAGCCCGATGTCGAATGGGCGGAATTGCGCGACATCTATGTGGAGCGCGGACTGACGCCGGAACTGGCGGAGCAGGTCGCCGAACAGTTGATGGCGGCCGACGCACTGGGCGCCCATGCCCGCGACGAACTGGGCATTTCCGATCTGGCGACGGCGCGGCCGGTGCAGGCGGCGCTCGCTTCGGCAGCGAGTTTCGCGGTGGGCGCTGCGCCGCCGGTGCTGGCCGCCGCGATCGCGCCGGCGGGGAACGCGATCGTCGCGATCGTCGGCACCTGCCTGTTGTGCCTTGTGCTGCTGGGCCATGTCGGCGCGCGGCTGGGCGGGGCGAAGCCGTTGCGCTCGATCGTCCGCACGCTGTTATGGGGTGGGCTGGCGATGGCGGTGACGGCGGGCGCGGGACGGCTTTTCGGCGCGGCGATATGATGGCAAGGTCCGCCGCAACCTGATCCGCCATAGGAGACGAAGCATGACCGATATCCAACAGATTCCGCTCAAGACCATCAAGGGGACGGATGCCAGCCTTTCCGACTATGCGGGCAAGGTGGTGCTGGTGGTCAATGTCGCGTCCAAATGCGGCCTGACGCCGCAATATGAAGGGCTGGAAAAGCTCTATGCCGACTATAAGGCCAAGGGGCTGGTGGTCACGGGCTTCCCCGCCAATGATTTCGGCGCGCAGGAGCCGGGATCGAACGACGAGATCGCGACCTTCTGCACCACCAATTTCGGCGTCGACTTCCCGATGTTCGAGAAGATCGTCGTTACCGGGCCGGACAAGCATCCGCTCTATGCCGCGCTGACCGGCGCGCAGCCGGAGGCCCAGGGAGATGGCGATGCCTTCCGCGAAAAGCTGAAGGGCTATGGCATGACGCCCAATCCGGTCCCGGAAATCCTCTGGAATTTCGAGAAATTCCTGATCGCCAAGGATGGCAGCGTCGCTGCGCGCTTCGCGCCGACGACCGAACCGGGCGACCCGGTGCTGGTGGCGGCGATCGAGGCGGAACTGGCCAAGTGATTCGGACGATATTTGCAGGCGCGCTGCTGCTGGGTGGCGCGCCGATGGCCCATGCCGCGCTCAGCCCCGCCGAGCAGAAGATCGGGGTCACGGTCGAGGCGGGCTATGAACCGTCCGTCGCGCTGCTCGAAAAACTGGTGAACCAGAATAGCGGGTCGATGAACCTGGCGGGCGTGAAGGCGGTGGCCGACATGCTGCGCCCGGAGTTCGAGGCTCTGGGCTTTACCGTGACGTGGAAGCCGATGGACGCGGCCAAGCGCGCCGGTCATCTGATCGCGGTGCATAAGGGCAAGGCAGGCAGCACCAAGATGCTGCTGATCGGGCATCTCGACACGGTATTCGAACCGGATTCGCCTTTCCAGAGCTTCAAGCGTGAGGGGGATTTCGCGAGCGGCCCCGGCGTGTCCGACGACAAGGGCGGGCTGGTGACGATGCTGCTGGCGCTGAAGGCGATGCAGGCGGCCGGGACGCTCAAGGCCGCGAATATCGAGGTGGTGCTGACCGGCGATGAGGAGGATTCGGGCGATCCGGTCGAGATTGCGCGCGCCGACCTGATCCAGGCGGGTAAGCGCGCCGATGTGGCGCTGGATTTCGAGGGGCTGGCGCAAGAGGATGGCAGGGACATGGGATCGATCGCCCGCCGTTCCTCCAATAGCTGGACGCTGACCGCGACGGGCAAGTCAGGGCATAGTTCGGGCATCTTCTCCGCCGCGGCGGGGGATGGCGCCATCTATGAACTGGCGCGGATCATCGTTGCGTTCCGCAAGGAACTGCCCGAACCCAATCTGACCTTCAACGTTGGCCTGATCGGCGGCGGCCAGAGCGCGGATGTCGACAAGGACGGCGTGCGCATCGCGGTGACGGGCAAGACCAACATCATCCCGCCGATCGCGGTGGCCAAGGGCGATTTCCGGACGCTGAGCGAGGAACAGACGAAGCGGGTGCAGGCAAAGATGCAGGCAATCGTCGGCAGCGGCCACCTGACCGGCACGTCGGCCAGCATTGCCTTTGACCTTGGCTATCCGTCGATGGCGCCGACCGAGGGCAACAAGGCGTTGCTGACGAAGCTCAATGGCATCAACCGCGACCTTGGCCTGCCGGAGATGCCGGCGCTCGATCCGCTGAAGCGCGGGGCGGGCGACATCGCCTTCGTCGCGGCGGATACGGACGGGTTGGTGGGGCTGGGCCTTGCGTCGAGCGGCGATCATAGCCCGGCGGAGAAGGCGGACCTGTCCACCATGAAGCGCCAGGCCAAGCGCGCCGCCATCCTGATGAGTCGGCTGGCGGGAGAGAAGGGGCGGAAGTAGCGCTCTGATCGTCATTCCCGCCTGCGCGGGAATGACGGGATTCTTGAATGCCTGCATTATCCTGTGGAAAAGATCATGCTCCCGCCCACACCTTTGCTCATTCCATCGATCGGCCCGGTGCTCGAAACATTGAGCATCGTCGGCACGTTCGTTTTCGCCGCGTCGGGCGCGCTGGCGGCGGCGCGGCTGCGGCAGACGCTCGTCACCTTCGCCTTCTTCGCGCTGGTGACGGGGGTGGGCGGCGGCACGGTGCGCGACCTGCTGATCGGCGCGCCGGTCTTCTGGGTGGTGGACCCGGTGCCGGCCATCGCCTGCATGGGCGCGGCGGTGGTCGTCTGGTTCACCCCGCGCCGCTGGTGGAGCGCCCGCGCGCTCGACTGGCTGGACGCCGTGGGCCTGGCCGCCTTCGCCGTGTTCGGTGCGGCCAAGGCGATGAGCTTTGGCGTCCCGCCCTTCGTTGCGGGGATGATGGGGGTCGTCACCGGCTGCGTCGGTGGCATCATGCGCGATCTGCTGGCGGGGGAGCCGTCGATCCTGCTGCGGCCGGAGCTGTATGTGACGGCGGCGGCGTTCGCTTCGGGCCTGTTCGTGGCGTTGCGCTGGATGGGGTTGGAGGTGCCGGTCGCCGGGGTTGTCGCGGCGCTGCTGGGGTTCGGGTTGCGCGCGGTGGCGATCTGGCGCGGGTTGGGATTGCCGGGGTATCGGGAGGAGGGGTAAATGAAAAGGAGGACTACACCGATCCGTTGAACGCGAGATGTGTGATTTTCCCAGTCTCTATCTGATATTCGGCACCGAAAAAGACCGGGCCACCGTCACACACTCTCATTGCTTGATCGGAAAGCGGCCAGTCTATGTCGATCGGCGCATAACTTCCGTAGATAAAATGTTGCCTACCCCGAACAATGCCGACGAATTGCCGCTGCCACTTTGATGGAAAGCCTTTCCAGTCTTCGTTTGGCTGAGCATTCTTCAATGCTGGCGGCAGTTTGGCTTCGAGCGCTAGAACGTCCTTGGCAGTTGGTGTCCAACTTCCTTCGCCTTTTGCCGGCGCGGATCGTGAGCATTGCGCAAGCATTCCAGGAATTTCTGACGGCTTCAGGACAATAGCGCCTTTGGGCATCATCTGCCCGGTTAGGCCGCACGATAAAAGAACAGCGAGGAATGGCGTTAAAGCAAGGGGGTTGAGCAACCTTCTGCTTTTACACGGCATATCCATATACGCATCATGGTCGTTCATTATCGCCTTGCCCACCCCGCTGCGACTAACGCACTGCGCGCGTAAGTCTCGCTGCCCCTCCCGCAGGCGGGAGGGGAGCATCTGTTTTCAGATCACCGCCACAACCCTGCGAGCATCGCCAGCACGCCGCGTTCCTCCGCCGCATTGCGGGGTTTTGGTGCGCCATAGCCGCGGCATTCCAGGCAGTCCGCGCGGACGCCCGCGCCCATGACCAGCGCTTTTACGTCCGACACGGCCTGTATCGCCCAGCCGCGCTGCGTCCATGCCTGGCGGGCCAGCATGTCGCGCGGGGCGGTGGCGTTGTCCTGTTCGCGGTCGGCGATCGACTGGATGAACTGGGCGAACTTGTCGGGCTGCTTCTCGATATAATAGGTCCGCGCCTTGGCCGGGTCGATCTTCGCGCGGCGGGCGGCTTCGGCGATGGCGTCTTCCAGCCCGCCGAAGCGGTCGACCAGGCCGATCTGGTGCGCGGTGCCGCCGTCCCAGACGCGGCCCTGCGCGATGGCGTCGATCGCCTCTGGGGTCTTGTGGCGCGACTGCGCGACCAGGCCGACGAAGCGGCGGTAGATATCCTCGACCCCCAATTGCATGATCTGGTCGAATTCCGGCGTGGTGCCGCCGGTGACGTCGGGCTGGCCCGACAGCGGCGTGGTGCGCACCCCGTCGGTGGTGATGCCCATCTTCGCCAACGTGCCTTCGAAGCTGGGGATGATGCCGAACACGCCGATGGAGCCGGTGATGGTGTCCGGCTCGGCGAAGATGACGTCGCCCGGCGTCGAGACCCAATAGCCGCCGCTCGCCGCGACATTGCCCATGGAGACGACCACCGGCAGCCCGGCAGCCTTGGCCTGCAATATGGCGTTGCGAATTTTTTCCGACGCCATGACGGAGCCGCCCGGCGAATCGACGCGCACGACCAGCGCCTTCAAGTTCTTTTCATCGAGCGCGGTCAGCAGCAGGTCGGAAATGGTGTCGCCCGCCGCCGAACCGGGACCGGCTTCGCCGTCGACAATGTCGCCCGCGACGGTCAGCACGCCGATCTGCCCGTCATTGGCGGGCTTACGCGCCTTTACATAGCCGGCGAGATCGATGGTGGCGAAGTCGCCCGCCTTGTCGCCGGAGCCGTCGCCCGCGACCTGGGCGACGCGATCGCCGAAGGCGGACTCGTCGCCCAGCCTGTCGACCAGGCCGTTGGCAAGCGCCGCCTTGCCCATGTCGCCGCCGACAGCCTGCGCTGCCGCCAGCGGATTGGCGGCATAGGCAGCGATCTTCGCCTTGGGCCGGGCCTTCGCCACATCTTCCTGCCAATTCTGCCACAGCGCGTCGGCCAGCGCCTGATTGGCCTGTTTCGCTTCGGGCGATTGTTCGGTGCGGATGAAGGGTTCGACGAAGCTCTTGTAGGTGCCGACGCGATAGACATGGGTGTTGACGCCCAGCTTGTCGATCAGCCCCTTATAATAGAGGTTGGAACCGCCCCGGCCCAGGATGGCGACGCCGCCCAGCGGGTCGCTCCACACTTCGCTGGCATGGGCTGCGAGTTGATAGCCGTCGTCGCTGTAAAGGGTGGAATAGGCCAGCACCGGCTTTTTGGCGGCGCGCACGGCGTCGAGCGCCTTGCCCACGCGGGCCATCGCCACCTGGCCGCCGCCCTGGAATCCGTCGAGGTTGAGGACCACGGCCTTGACCTTGCTGTCGCTTTTCGCGGCATCGAGCGCGGCGACAATGTCGGACAGGCGATATTCCTTCGCCTCCGGACCGGAGCCGGTGAGCAGGGCCATGGGGCTGACCTCGGCGGGCTGCTCCACGATGCTGCCGTCCAGATCGAGGAGCAGCGCGCCGGAGGTGATCGCCTTGCCCGGCTTGGGCGAGAAGGAGAGGGCGGCGTATAGCCCGCCGAAGAAGAGCAGCAGGAAGAGGAGGACGAGGCCGTCCTTGATCGCCACCAATATGCGCCAGGCGCCCTTCACAAATGCCAAGTGGGATGTCCTTCCGGTTGAAGTGCCAAGGGCTAACCTATCGGCGGATCGACTGCAATGTGGGCCTGAAACGAACGGCTGCAAGGCTTGCGCCCGCGATTTTGCCCGTTATGGGGAGCGCAACGAACGCCCAAGCGCAGGAGACGTGCCCCATGCCCACTCTCGTCCTTATCCGTCACGGCCAGTCGGCCTGGAATCTGGAAAACCGCTTCACCGGCTGGTGGGACGTGGATGTGACCGAGAAGGGCGCGGAAGAAGCGCGCGCGGCCGGGCGATTGATGGCCGAAAAGGGGCTGGACTTCGACCAGTGCTACACCAGCCTCCAGACTCGCGCGATCAAGACGCTGGACCTGGCGCTGGAGGAAATGGGGCGGCTGTGGCTGCCGGTCGAGAAGGACTGGCGGTTGAACGAGCGTCATTATGGCGGCCTGACCGGCCTAAACAAGGCGGAGACGGCGGCCAAGCATGGCGACGATCAGGTCAAGATCTGGCGTCGCAGCTTCGACATTCCGCCGCCGGTGCTGGAAGCGGGCAGCGAATTCGACCTGTCGCAGGACCGCCGCTATGCCGGCATCGCCATTCCGTCGACCGAAAGCCTGAAGGACACGATCGCCCGCGTTCTGCCCTATTGGGAGGCGACCATTGCGCCTGACCTGAAGGCGGGCAAGCGCGTGTTGATTTCCGCCCATGGCAACTCACTGCGCGCGCTGGTGAAGCATCTGTCGAACATTCCCGACGATGAGATCACCGAACTGGAAATCCCGACCGGCCAGCCGATCGTTTACGAACTGGCGGACGATCTGAGCGCGACGGATCGCTATTATCTGTCGGAACGATAAAAGCGCCGTTCGCCCTGAGCGTAGCGAAGCCACTTCGCTTCGCTCAGTGCAGGGCTTCGACTTCGCTCAGCCCGAACGGACTTTTAATGTGTATAGTAATTGCTCCTTGGCGGCTCGCCCGCTAAGGGGCTTTGCTTTCCGGGCGGCTGCACATGCCGTCCTTCCAGGGGAAGCAGCATATGAGCGGGGCAGTTGAGGTCGGCATCATCATGGGGTCGCGGTCCGATTGGGAGACCATGCGCCATGCCGCCGAGACGCTGGAAGCGCTGGGTGTCGCCCATGAATGCAAGGTCGTGTCCGCCCACCGCACCCCACAGCGCCTCTATGACTACGCGACAGGCGCCGTAGGGCGTGGCCTGAAGGTCATTATCGCGGGCGCGGGCGGCGCGGCGCATCTGCCCGGCATGACCGCGTCGATGACCCGCCTGCCGGTGCTGGGCGTGCCGGTCGAATCCAAGGCTTTGAAGGGCATGGATTCGCTGCTGTCCATCGTCCAGATGCCCGGCGGCATTCCCGTGGGCACGCTGGCCATCGGCAAGCCCGGTGCGATCAATGCGGGGCTGATGGCCGCCGCGATCCTGGCGACCAACGATCCCGATCTGGCGCAGCGGCTCGACGTGTGGCGCGCGCGCCAGGCCGACGCCGTCGCCGAAACCGTCGAAGACTAAGCGGAAGACCCATGACGACCATCGCGCCCGGCGGCACCATCGGCATAATCGGCGGCGGCCAGCTTGGCCGGATGATCGCCATGGCGGCGGCGCAACTGGGCTATCGCACCTGCATCTACGCGCCGGAGGAGAGCGGCCCCGCCGCCGACGTGTCGCCGCGCTGGACGCGGGGTGCCTATGAGGATGCGGGTGCGCTGGCAGCGTTCGCGGACGGCGTGGATGTCGTCACCTACGAGTTCGAGAATATCGATCCGGCAGCGGTCGAGGTGCTGGCCACGCATGGCCTGGTCCGCCCCGGCGCGCAGGCGTTGCGCGTGGCGCAAGACCGGCTGGCGGAAAAGCGTTTCGTCGCCGATCTTGGCGGCCTGACCGCGCCCTTCGCCTCGGTCGAGAGCCTGGACGAGCTGCACGGCGCGGTCGCGCAGGTCGGCAGCCGCGCGATCCTGAAGACCAATCGCATGGGCTATGACGGTAAGGGGCAGGCGCGCCTCAACGCGCCGGACGATGCGGCCGGCGCCTGGAACGCCATCGGCCGGCAGAGCGCGATCCTGGAGGGGTTCGTCACCTTTGCCGAGGAATTTTCGGTGATCCTGGTGCGGGGCGCGGACGGCGCGGTGCGTTTCTGGGATTCGGCCGCGAACGTCCATGTGGACGGCATCCTTGCGACATCGACCGCGCCCGCCGGGCCGCTGATCGAGGGACAGGTGGCGCAGGCGCGCGCGCTGGCGCGACGGATCGCCGATGCGCTGGACTATGTCGGCGTGCTGACCTGCGAATTTTTCGCCAGCGCTGACGGCCCGGTCTTCAACGAGATGGCGCCGCGCGTCCATAATAGCGGCCACTGGACGATCGAGGGCGCGGTGACGAGCCAGTTCGAAAATCATGTCCGCGCCATTTGCGGCCTGCCGCTGGGTGACGCCGGCCTGGCCGCGCCGCGCGTGGAGATGCGCAATCTGGTCGGGGACGAGGCCAATGACTGGCCGGCGATCCTGTCCGACCCCGCCAATCACCTGCACCTGTACGGCAAGCATGAAGCGCGTCCCGGCCGCAAGATGGGGCATGTGACGCGGCTCAGCCTGTGAGCGAGATTGTCGTCATTCCCGCGAAGGCGGGAATCCATCTCCCTCATCATCCCCAGGCGCAAGCTTTGGAGATGGATCCCCGCCTTCGCGGGGATGACGAGGAAATTGGAAGATGAACCGCGCAGAAATCACCCTGGTCCTCGCCCGCGCCGATAATGGCGTGATCGGCAAGGATGGCGACCTGCCGTGGCGGCTGCCGGCGGATCTCAGGCATTTCAAGGCCATCACGGCTGGTCATCCGATGGTGATGGGGCGCAAGACGTTCGACAGCCTGCCCGGCCTGCTGCCCGGCCGTCGCCATATCGTGCTGACGCGCGACAGGGCGTGGACAGCGGAGGGGGCGGAGGTTGCCCATGATGTGGAGAGCGCGATCGCGCTGGCGGATGCGCCTGCCGTGATGGTGATTGGCGGAGCGGAGATTTATCGCCTGTTCCTGCCCCTGGCGGACCGGATCGAACTGACCGAAGTGCATCTGGAGGCGGAGGGCGACGCCGCCATTGCCTATCCCGATGCGACGGTGTGGCGGGAAACGGCGCGGGAGGATCATCCTGCGCTGGACGGGCGGCCCGCCTATAGTTTCGTGACCTTTTGCCGCGTGTAATGCTCCGTCATTCCGGCGCACGCCGGGATCTGGAGCGTGATCGCTCAGTGCCAGTAACCCTGGATTCCGGCCTTCGCCGGAATGACGGCTGTGGAGCGGGCAAAGGCGGGGATGATCCCAATTGCCACGCCCCCGCTGCCCCCCTATAGGCCGCGCCATGGAGCGGCTGACAAGCGATGCCCCGATGCCCGCGCATCTGCGCGGGAGCATCATGGCGCTGGGCAATTTCGACGGCTTTCATGCGGGCCATCAGGCGGTGGTGGGCCGCGCCATCGCGCGCGCGCGCGCCGAAGGGCGGCCGGCGATCGTCGCCACTTTCGACCCGCATCCGATGCGCCTGTTCAAGCCCGACACGCCCAGTTTCCGCCTGACCACGCTGGACCAGCGGCAGGCGTTGTTCGCGCGCGCCGGGGCGGACGCGATGCTGGTCTTCGCCTTCACGCCGCAGCTCGCCGCGCTGGACCCCGCCGCCTATGTCCGCCTGCTGGCGGAAGGGATGGGCGTCGCCGCCGTCGTCACGGGGGAGGATTTCACCTTCGGCAAGGGGCGCAGCGGCACCATCGACAGTTTTGCCGCGCTGGGCATGGCGGCCGAAGCGGTCGCGCCGGTTGCAGATGGGGAGGGCGTCATTTCCTCCAGCCGTATTCGCGATGCGTTGCAACGGGGCGATTGCGCCACCGCGACCCGCCTGCTGACCCGGCCCTTCACCATCCAGGGCGTCGTCCAGCATGGCGACAAGCTGGGCCGCACCATCGGTTTCCCCACCGCCAATATCGACATGGGGCCGTATCTGCGCGCGGCCTATGGCATTTATGCGGTGCGCGGGCTGCTGCCCGCCAATTCTTCCGGAGAACGGCGCGTGCTGGACGGTGCGGCGAACCTGGGCATCCGCCCCAGCTTCGATCCGCCCAAGGAATTGCTGGAGCCGCATTTCTTCGATTTCGCCGAAAGCCTCTATGGCCAGGTGATAGAGGTGCAACTGATCCACTATCTGCGGCCGGAGGCGAAGTTTGACGGCCTGGACCCGCTGATCGCGCAGATCGCGAAGGACTGCACGCAAGCGCGGCAAATCCTTGCGGGAACGCCACGGCTCGCGTAGGGCACCGGGCACATTTCTCTCACCCGTTCGGGCTGAGCCTGTCGAAGCCCCTGTTTCTTTCTTTTTGAAGAAAGTGCGGCCCTTCGACAAGCTCAGGGCGAACGGATTGGTTGTTCTGGATACGCATGACCGACGCACCTCGCCAAGAAACTGAAGACTATAAGTCCACCGTCTTCCTGCCCGTCACCGACTTCCCCATGAAGGCCGGCCTCGCGCAGAAGGAACCGGCCATCGCGGCGAAGTGGGCGGCGATGGACCTGTACGGCAAGCTGCGCGAAAAGCGCGCCGGGCGTGAACGCTTCATCCTGCATGACGGCCCGCCCTACGCCAATGGCGATATCCATATGGGCCATGCGATGAACAAGGTGCTCAAGGACATCATCGTCCGCAGCCAGTCCTTGCTCGGCAAGGATGCGCCCTATGTGCCCGGCTGGGACTGCCACGGCCTGCCGATCGAATGGAAGATCGAGGAGGAGTATCGCAAGAAGAAGCTGAACAAGGACGAGGTGCCCGCGTCCGAGTTCCGCGCCCAATGTCGCGCCTATGCCGACAAATGGGTGGACGTGCAGAAGGAGCAGTTCAAGCGTCTGGGCGTGATGGGCGATTGGGCCGATCCGTACCTGACGATGAAGTTCGATGCCGAGGCGACGATCGTCGGCGAACTGCTGAAATTCGCGGAAAGCGGCCAGCTCTATCGCGGCGCCAAGCCCGTCATGTGGTCCCCGGTCGAAAAGACCGCGCTGGCCGAGGCTGAGGTCGAATATGAGGACGTGACGTCGACCCAGATCGACGTGGCGTTCGAGATTGTGGAGGCGCCGAATGCGCCCAAACTGGTCGGCGCCCATGCGGTGATCTGGACGACGACGCCGTGGACGATCCCGGTGAACCAGGCTTTGGCTTATGGGCCGGAGGTTGAATATGTGGTCGTGGAAAGCGATGGTCGCAAATTGCTGCTGGCGGAGGCGCTGGTCGCATCGGTCCTTTCCCGTCATTCCCGCGAAGGCGGGAACCCATCTCCTAACCTAGCACCGGCCGCAGCGTCGGAGGTGGATCCCCGCCTTCGCGGGGATGACGATGTTGTTTGGCGCGGCAAAGGCTCCGACCTAGCCGGCGCCGTAGCCCGCCATCCGATGCACGCGCTCGGCGGCTTCTTCGCCAAACCGCGCCCCTTCCTCGCGGGCGATTTCGTCACCACCGATGCGGGCACCGGCCTCGTCCATATGGCGCCCGACCATGGTGAGGACGATTTCGCGCTGTGCAAGGCGAACGGCATCAACCCGGTCTTCGCGGTCGAGGGCGACGGCAAATATCGCGCCGACTGGGCATGGCTCGGCGGGCAGGGGTCGGTCATCAACCCGAAGTTCGTGAGCAAGGACGGGCCGATCTGTACCGATCTGCGCGCCGCAGGCGGCCTGCTCGCGGCGTCGGACGACTTCAGGCACAGCTATCCGCACAGCTGGCGGTCCAAGGCGAAGATCATCTTCCGCTGCACCCCGCAATGGTTCATCCCGATGGACAAGCCGCAGGAAGGCGCGGTGGTCGATGTGGATGGCGGCGTGATGCCGACGCCGATCGTCACCGGCAACGGCCCGACCCTGCGCGAAGTGGCGATCGATGCGATCGAGCATACCCGCTGGGTGCCGGAGCGCTCGACCAACCGCATCCGCGCCATGGTGGAGGGCCGCCCCGACTGGGTCATCAGCCGCCAGCGCGCCTGGGGCGTGCCGATCGCTCTCTATGTCCATCGCAAGAGCGGCGACTATCTGGTTGATCCGGCGGTCAATACCCGCATCATTGAGGCGTTCAAGGGTGCGGGCGCGGACGCCTGGTTCGGCGCAGACCATCAGGCGCTGCTCGGCCCCGATTACGACCTCAATGACTATGAGGTGGTGAACGACATTCTCGACGTCTGGTTCGATTCAGGCTCGACCCACAGCTTCGTGGTCGAGGGTCGCTATGGTGAAGGCACGCGCGCCGACCTCTATATCGAAGGGTCGGACCAGCATCGCGGCTGGTTCCAGTCCTCGCTGCTCGAAAGCTGCGGCACGCGCGGTCAGGCGCCGTTCAAGGCGGTGCTGACCCACGGCTTCGCGCTCGACGGGACGGGCAAGAAAATGTCCAAGTCGCTGGGCAATGTGGTCGATCCGCTCAAGATCATGGGCGAAAGCGGCGCCGACATCCTGCGCGTCTGGGTCGCCAGCACCGATTATTTCGATGACGTGCGCATCGGCAAGGAGGTGCTGGCCGGTTCGTCCGACGCCTATCGCAAATTGCGCAATACATTCCGCTACATGCTGGGCGCGCTTTCCGACTATGATGAAGAGACGGAAGCGGTCAGCTATGTCGAGATGCCGGAGCTGGAGCGCTATATGCTCCATCGCCTCGCGACCCTCGACGCGGAACTGCGCTCGGTCGTGGACAAGGCGGCGAAGAGCGACAACTGGCTGGAGTTCAGCCGCTATACCCGCGCGATCTTCGACTTCGCCAACAGCGACCTATCGGCCTTCTTCTTCGACATCCGCAAGGATTGCCTCTATTGCGATGCGAAGTCGGACCCCAAGCGCCGCGCCTATCGCACGCTGCTTGATACGTTGTTCCACGCGCTGGTCCGCTATGTCGCGCCGATCATCCCCTTCACGGCCGAGGAAATCTGGCAAAGCCGTTTCCCAAGTAACGAGGATAGCGTCCATTTCCTGGAATGGCCGGAGGTCGACCATCACTGGATCAACAAGCATCTCGACGACAAATGGGCCGAACTGCGCGACCAGCGTGAGCAGGTCAACGAGGCGATCGAACCGCTCCGCCGCGAAAAGGTGATCCGCTCCAGCCTGGAGGCCGATGTGACCATGGGCGAAATGCTGCCCAGCGACGGTGTGAACTTCGCGGAAATCGCCATCGTCGCCCGCATCGAAATGGGCGTGGGCGACGGCATCGTGGTGAAACCCAGCGAGTGGCACAAATGCGGCCGCTGCTGGCGCCTGTTGCCCGAAGTCACCGAGGACGGCACGCTCTGCAACCGCTGCGACGAGGTGCTGAAGGCTTGAGCGACCATGTTCCTTTTCGTCATCCTGGACTTGATCCGGGTTCCAGGGCGCTATTGTGCCGACCCTGGATGCTGACTTTCGTCAGCATGACGATATAATCAGGCTGAGATAACGCACCCATGCCGACCCCGACCATCAACCACCGCCCGCTGGGCTTGACCGTTGCGATCGTGACGCTCGCGCTCGACCAGTTGGTCAAATATACCGTCACCTATCCGTTGGCGCTTAAGAGCCGCGCGGATGTGGGGATCGACATATTGCCGATCTTCCGCCTGCGCTGGCTGGAAAATCGCGGCGTTTCCATGGGCTTCTTCCATGCCGACACCAATATGATGCGCTGGGCGCTGGTCGGCATGACCATGCTCATCGCCGCTTTCGTGGGGGTGTGGATGTGGCGCGAACGGGCGCGGCAGGATGTCGCGGCGCTCGGCCTGGTGCTGGGCGGCGCGATCGGCAATATCGTGGACCGGGTGCGGCTGGGCTATGTGGTCGATTATGCCGATCTCCATTTCGGCGAATGGCGGCCCTTCCTGATTTTCAACCTGGCTGACGCGGCGATCACGATCGGCGTGCTGATCCTGCTTGCGCGGGCGTTGCTGCTGCGCGACAAGGGCGCAAAGACGGAGACTTTGAAGTGAAGCGTAACCTGATCCTTGCCACTGCCCTTGTTGCAACCCTGTCGGCGTGCGGCGGTGGTGGCGGCAGCCTGCTCAATCGCGGCCGTCCCGACGAATTCGCCGTCTCGCGCCAGGCGCCGCTGGTAATCCCGCCCGACTTCGCGCTGGTCCCGCCCGCTCCCGGCACGCCGGCCGCCGCTGCGGTCGATTCGCGCAGCGAAGCGATGCAGGCCATGTTCGGCGGTCCTTCGGCGCGTAGCGCCAGCGAAAGCACGACGCTGAGTGCCGCAGGCGGCGCCAACGCCGCTGCGGGCATTCGATCCTCCGTCGGCGATCCGGAAACCGAAGTGGTCGACAAGGGCGCTACCACCCGCGACATCATCGCTGCGCCCGAAGGCGATGGCCAGGACGCACGCGCGGCGGTGCCGCAGCAGTAACAGGCAAATGGAGGGGGATCAGTCCTCCTCCACCAGTGCCTTGAGCCGGGCGAGCGTGCTGTCCCATTGGGCGCTCACCTCGTCCAGCCAGAGCCGCGCAGCCTCTATCGCATCGCGCCGCAGGGCATAATGGATCTCCCGCCCGCTCTTGCGGCGATGGACCACCCCCGCGCCATGCAGCACGTCCAGATGCTTGGCGATCGCCTGCCGGCTCATGGGCAGCCCTTCGCCCAACTGCACGATGGATCGTTCGCCGCCATCGGACAGTCGGGCGATCAGTCCCAACCGCGTCGAATCCCCCAATGCTGAAAAGAGCCGGGCGGCGGACGGCGGCGCCGGTTCAGCCTTCGACATAGCGTTTGATATTCTGCACCTGCTCGGCCCAGCCGCCGTCGTTGGAGCGCAGCACATTGGACCGCCGCGGTTCGGGCACCGCATCGAAGCCGCTTTCGGTGACGGTCAGTCTGGTCCCGCCCGCAACCGGCTCCAGCACGAATTCCACCAGGGTCCATTCCGGCACGCCGGTCGTGATCGCGTCCTCGTCCCCACCTGTCGCCGGCCATTCGAACGCGAAGCGCGTCATCGGTTCGATCGCGATGGTGCGGGATTCCCAGGGAAAATGTTCATAACCCGGATAGGTCATGCGGCCGGTCGTCGTCTGACCGACGACAAAGGGCTGGTCGATCGCCACCTGGAACCAGGCGCCGAACTTCTCATGATCGATGAGCGCGTCCCACACTCTGGCGATGGGAGCGGCGATCTCAATGGTCTTGATGATGCTGTCGGTCATATAGGCAACCTCCTGATTGCCTGACCATAGCGCAGCGGCGATAATTTGCAACCATATGGTTGCTTATAATGATCCGCGCCTGTATCGGCTCAGTCGATTGGAGCGCGCGGGGCTAATTCCGAAGGAAAACTACACAATCGTGAAACCATCCAGTCATTGCGAGCGCAGCGAAGCAATCCATGTTGCGACGATGGATTGCTTCGCTGCGCTCGCAATGACGATGTTGCGCTTTATCTCGCCTTTCTGTGGAACTCTGGTTCAGAACAGGGTTTCCGCATTGTGCTCTTAGCGCCGGGCTGGCTGGTAGCGAATCCGGGCCGTGCCTTGCGCTTCGACCGGCAGGTGCAGCCCTGCGCCATAGGCATGGATCTGGCCGGTTTCCATCCGGTCGATCCGGCTGTTTATCAGGAGGTCGCCCAGCCGTTTTTCGGCGATGGCGCGCCGGATCTTGCCCTGGAGATTGTCCAGATCGCGTGTGAAATTCTGGGTCAGCGACGTAGCAATAAGCTGGGAGAAGCCGGGGCTGCTGCCAAGTGCGACCAGCATGTCGCCGGCCACCCTGTCGGTGGCGCCCGTGACCGTCAGGTCGGTGAAGCGGACTTCGGCGGAATTGGGGTTGTTGACCGGGCGGGCGACCAGCCAGATGCGGCCATGAGTGTCGCCGATCCTGCCGGACGCCGGATGGACGGCCAGGGTGATGCCGACGGCGATCCGGCCGTCGGTCGTGCCGTAGGCCTCCACCGTGTCGAACCGCGCGGTCACGGGGCCGATGGCGGGCAGGGTGAAGGGCTGGGCCGCGCGTTTGGTGAGCGCACGCAGGATCACCGGTTCGAGTTGCGCATAGTCGGCGGTGACGGGGATCGCCATGGTGAAACGGCCATTGGCGCGGGTGCGGGAAGGCGGTGGGAGGGGAATTGGCTGCGGATCGGTGGGGCGCGGCCCGACGAAGCTCTCTGTGATCGCTTCCAGCCCCAGGTCGAGCCGCAGCCGGTCGCCGCGCAGGGCATAGCCACCATAAAGCAGTTTTTGCGGCGTCACGCGCATCCACACGGCGGGGTCGCGGGCGTTGAGTCCCAGCGTGGCGAAGCCCTGACGCCAAAGCTGCTCGACCTTGGGCCGCAGTTGGACCCGCGCCAGTTCGCGCGGCAAATCCCGTTCCAACTGGCGGACGATGGGTTGCAGCTTTTCGTCCGCCTGGTCTGCGAAGCCAATGCGCTGGCCAAGGAAATCGATGCCGGGCGGCGTCGTCCAGTCATAGTGGAGCCCGATCTTGCCGGTCAGCGCCCAGCCGGGCGTCAGGTCGAGACGAATACGGGCATGGGCCATGGCTGCGCCGGTCGCGGTTTCGCCCTTCAACCGGCCGCCGACATCGCGCGCGGTGATCTGCGCACGGATCGGCATGTCGGCGACGATATCCTGCCCTTCGCCACGCAAGCGGATGGGACCGCGCGTGACGATGCCGGTGATGGTGCATTTTATCGGCGGCGTGACCTTGATCCGTTTGCCGAAGAGCTTGATGCGCTGGGGCGGGATGCAGCGGGCGGCGGGCTGGTCAATCGACCAGAGGGTGCGGGGCACGGCCGTTTCGATGGCGCGGCGGATGATCGCCGCATCCCCTTCGATCGGTGCGGTCAGGATGGAGGATTTCTGCTGCGCCAGGACGGGATCGTCCGCACGGGGCGGCGGCTTGTCCTCTACCTTGCGATGACAGCCGGGCAGGGCGAGGAGCAGCGCGGCACCCATTGCACCGGCAATCGCCGACCGCATGACACGGTCGGCTCCGGCCATCAGGCCCGCGCCTCCGTCCCCACGCTGTTGTGGCGCAGGGCGGTCAGCACCGTGTCCACGATCGCGTCGGCGTCCAGTCGCGCCTGGGCATATTGTTTTTCCGGCTTGTCCTGGTCCTGGAAGATGTCGGGCAGGCGCATGGTGCGCAGTTTCAGGCCATTGTCGATGAGGCCCAGATCGCTCGCCAGGGTCAGCACATGCGCGCCCAGGCCGCCGATCGCGCCTTCCTCGATCGTCACGGCGACTTCATGGGTGGTCAGCAGCTTACGGATCAGCGCCTCGTCCAGCGGCTTGGCAAAGCGCAGGTCGGCGACGGTGGTGGACAGGCCCTTGGCCTCCAGCGCTTCGGCGGCCTTGAGCGCTTCCTCCAGCCGGGTGCCGAGCGAGAGGATCGCGACCTGCCGCCCTTCGCGCACGATGCGGCCCTTGCCGATCTCCAGCCGCTCGGGGACTTCCGGCATGGCGATGCCGGTGCCGTTGCCGCGCGGATAGCGCACGGCGATCGGGCTGCTGTCGTGCATGGCGCAGGTGTGGACCATATGGACCAGTTCTGCTTCGTCGGCGGCGGCCATCACCACGAAATTGGGCAGGCTGGCGAGATAGGTGACATCGAAGCTGCCGGCATGGGTCGATCCGTCTGCGCCGACCAGCCCGGCGCGGTCGATGGCGAAGCGGACCGGCAGATTCTGGATCGCCACGTCATGCACCACCTGGTCATAGGCGCGTTGCAGGAAGGTCGAATAGATGGCGCAGAAGGGGCGCATTCCCTGCGCCGCCAGGCCCGCCGCGAAGGTCACGGCATGTTGTTCGGCGATACCGACGTCGAAGCTGCGGTTGGGGAAGGCCAGTTCGAACTGGTCGAGGCCGGTGCCCGCCGGCATGGCTGCGGTGATGGCGCAGACGGCGGGATCGCGCTGCGCTTCGGCGATCAATGCCTGGGCGAAGACATGGGTGTAGCTGGGCGGTCCGGGCGGCGCCTTGGCCTGCGTGCCGGTGATGACGTCGAATTTCTGCACGCCATGATATTTGTCCGCCGCCGCTTCGGCCGGGGCATAGCCCTTGCCCTTCTGCGTCACGACATGGATCAAGCACGGCCCTTCGGCCGCGTCGCGGACATTTTCCAGCACCGGGATCAACTGGTCGAGATTATGGCCGTCGACCGGGCCGACATAATAGAAGCCCAGTTCCTCGAACAGGGTGCCGCCCATCGCCATGCCGCGCGCAAATTCGTCGGTCTTCTTCGCCGCCTTGTGGAGCGGGCGGGGCAGTTTGCGTGCGAGTCGCTTGGCAAGGTCGCGCAGGCCCAGGAACTCGCGGCTCGACACCAGCCGGGCGAGATAGGCGGAAAGGCCGCCCACCGGCGGGGCGATCGACATGTCATTGTCGTTGAGGATGACGATCAGGCGATTGCCGGCGTCGCGGGCATTGTTCATCGCCTCATAGGCCATGCCCGCCGACATGGCGCCGTCGCCGATCACGGCGATGCCCTTGCCCGGCTTGTCCTGCATCTTGTTGGCGACGGCGAAACCCAGTGCCGCGCTGATCGATGTGGAACTGTGCGCCGCGCCGAAGGGGTCATAGTCGGACTCGGCGCGCTTGGTGAAGCCGCTGAGGCCGCCGCCCTGACGCAGGGTGCGGATACGGTCGCGCCGGCCGGTCAATATCTTGTGCGGATAGCATTGGTGGCCGACGTCCCACACCAGCTTGTCGTTGGGGGTGTCGAACACATAATGGATGGCGGTCGTCAGTTCGACGACGCCTAGGCCCGACCCCAGATGACCGCCGGTCACGCCCACGGCGGAAATCACCTCCTGCCGCAGTTCGTCGGCCAACTGGCGAAGCTGTTCGGGCTTGAGAGTGCGCAGGTCCGACGGCCAGATGACCTGATCGAGCAGCGGTGTGTGGGGTAGGTCGTTCATAAAGCCAATCTGCAAGGATGGTCCTATTTAGGAAGAAAATTCGGTCATGGCTACCATCTGTCCGAAGCTGCCCGAAAATGCGGGAGATAGGCGGTCATGAAAAGATATGACGGACTCTGTAAATTGAAGAGAAGATGGTTTCGTGTAATGAAATAGAAAGGCTGACAATAGATGGTCGCATAATTGTTTGAGATATTTTAATATTTCTTCAAAAAGGGATGCGATCATGACAAGTAGATCAAAAGCGGCGATTGAACAGATCCAACATACGCTGGCGCGCAAGGGGTTCGATCCGGGAATCATCGACGGTGTTTGGGGGCGGCGTACAGAGTCTGCCGTCAAGGCTTTCCAGCGGTCGGAGGGTCTGGTGGCTGACGGCATCGTCGGACCCAAGACGTGGAAGGCCCTGCTCGGCGAAACCGAAAAGATCGTCAGTGCGGACAATCCCGCCATTCCCTGGTTCCAGGAAGCGCGCCGCCTGATCGGCGTGCGTGAAGTGGTGGGGCCGGGCAATAATCCCAAGATCATCGATTGGGCGAAACATACCGGGATCGACTATGATTCGGACGATATTCCCTGGTGCGGCCTGTTCGTCGCCCATTGCGTCAGCGCGACGCTGGCGGGGGAGGCGCTGCCCGCCAATCCGCTGGGCGCGCGCGCCTGGCAACGGTTCGGTACGACATGTGAGCGGACCTTGGGCGCGATCCTGGTCTTCTGGCGCGGCAGCCGGAATGGCTGGCTGGGGCATGTCGGCTTCTATGCCGGCGAGGATGGCAGCGCCTATCATGTGCTGGGCGGCAATCAGGGCGACAGTGTGTCGATCACCCGCATCGCCAAGGATCGGCTGCTCGACGCCCGCTGGCCCGCGACCGCGCCGAAGACCGGGGCCGGGCCGCTCATCCTGGCGGCGAACGAAACCTTCTTCTCGACCAACGAAGCCTGATCTAGGACCTGATCCGGCGGCGGTCGCTCGTTCAGGCGGGCGACCGCATCAGGCTGCGCATTTGGCGCAGACGCCCAATATCTCGATCACCGGCCGTTCGGGGCGGAAACCTTCCTGTTCGGCGATGGTGCGGACCTGGCCCGTCACCTTGTCGTCATCGACATGGGTGGCCTGCTTGCAGTTGCGGCAGACCAGGAAGATGCAGTCATGATGGCAGCCTGGATGGGCGTTGGCGATATAGGCGTTGGCGCTTTCCACCCGCATGGCGATGTTGTTCGCCACGAACAGGTCCAGGATGCGATAGACGCTGTTGGGCGCCACCCGCTTGCCGCGTGCCTTCGACACGGTGTCGGCGATGTCATAGGCGGAGGCCGGCTTTTCCTCGGCCGCCAGCGCGTCGAAAATGGCGGCGCGCATCGGCGTCCATTGCTCGTTCTGCGCCTCCAGCGTAGCGCGCGCGGCGTCGGCCAGCTTCGCGCCGGTCGGTTCCTGGTGATGATGATGGTCGGCCATGCCCTGTATCTATGCGCCGCCGCCGCGTCCGGCAAGTGCGGGCGAGTCCGTTTGGAATGCGCCTTTCGGCGCATAGCGGCACCGGCCCACACCCCCACCCGGCCACCCAACGGCAGTATCATATGGGTGGCCGGGTGGGGGAGAGGGCCGGTGCCGCCTCAAAATGCGCTCTTCCGCGCATTTTCAAACAGACTTTCAGGGCCGGGTGAAGCTCCAGGCGGCCCAGAGCCATCCCGCGATCATCAGCGTGCCGCCGATCGGCGTGACCGCGCCCAGCCATTTCGGTCCACCCAGCGCCATGGCGTAGAGGGTGAAGGCGAAGATCGCCGCGCCGACGAGCAGCAGGGCCGCCGCCCCGCGCGCCAGGCCCATGATGGCCACTGCCGCTACGGCGTGGATCAACTGGTACAGGCCGCCGGTGCGCAGCCATTCGGCGGCCTTGGGATCGGTGACGCCATGCGCCCCGAATGCGCCCGCGCCGATAGCGATCGCTGCCGACAGGCAGGCCAATAACGCGATCATATTTCTTCTCCATCCCCTCTACTGAGCAACCGCATCGCCTTGCCCGGTCGATACATCAAATCTTTGGCCGCCAGCAAAGTGCCAGTTTCGATCTGGACGGCGAGACGCTGTTCATCATTGGCGCGATATTGGCGCTCGACCTCTTCCACTTCCTCCTGCGGCACGCCCAGCGCCTGCATCGCCCGCACGCCCATGCAGATGGCCGATTCGTAGACCTCGCGGACCACCCCGGCCAGATCCATGTCCTGCACCGCCAGCAATTGCCGCCGGTCGAACACGCGGACCATCAGCGCGGCCTGCGGGAAGGCTTCGGTGATCGGTCCCAGCGCGCGGGTGTCGAGCGAGGGATCGTCGATGCAGAAAGCGATCAGCCGCGCCTCTTCAGCGCCCGCGCGGCGGAGCAGGTCGATGCGGGTGCCGTCGCCATAATAGACTTTCATGTCGAACTGGCTCGACACCTCGATCTGCGCGGGCTTCTTGTCGATCAGGGTGACGCCGAAGCCGTGGCCCATCAGCATCTGCGCGACGGTCTGGCCGAAGCGGCCATAGCCCACGATGATGGCGTTGCCACGCGGCGCGTCTTCGGGGCCGGACAGGTCGCCGCCATCCTTGGGCCGCGCAAATTCGAAGCGGCGGGCGAACAGCATCAGGAATGGGGTCGTCGCCATGGAGAAGGTGACGATGGCGCTGAACAGGCTGGCCGCCTGCGGCGCGATCAGCAATGCGCCCTGCGCCTGGGCGAAGAGGACGAAGCCGAATTCACCGCCCTGGGAGAGAAGCAGGCCCGCGCCCAGCGCCTGCTGCCAGTTCATGCCGAACAGGCGGGCGAGGCCGGAGATGATCGCGGCCTTGGTGATGACCAGCGCCGCCGCCATGGAGAGGACGAAGAGCGGGTTGGCCGCCACCGCGCGCAAATCCAGCACCATGCCCACGGCCAGGAAGAAGAGGCCGAGCAGGATCGAGCGAAACGGTTCGACATCCGCCTCTATTTCGTGGCGATAGGGTGAATCGGCCAGCATCACGCCCGCGACGAAGGCGCCCAGCGCGGTCGATAGATGCAGGCTGTGCATCAGCGCGGCGGCGGCAAGGACGGTGAACAGGCCGACCGTGACGAACAGTTCACGCTCCCCCAGCCGCCCGACCAGCGCGAGGAGGGGGCGCAGGATGAAGCGTCCGGCCAGCACCAGGCCGGCGATTGCGGCGACGGTATAGCCCGCCATCATCCATCCCGGCGGGCCGCCGACGTCGGTCGGATTGCGGGAGAGGGCGGCGACGATGGTGATGAGCGGGACGATCGAGAGATCCTGGAACAGCAGGATTGAGAAGACCTTTTCGCCGAAGGGCGAGTTGATGCGGCCGCTACTCTTGAGGCTGGGCAGCACCTGCGCGGTCGAGGAGAGGGCAAGCGGCAGGCCGAGCGCGATCGCTGCGCCCCAGGTGAAGCCGGTCGAATAGAAGATGATCGCGGTCAGCGCGCAGCCGCATATGACGACTTGCGCCAGACCCAGGGCGAAAATGTCGCGCTTCAATCGCCAGAGCCGCGCCGGGTGGAGTTCGAGGCCGACGAGGAAGAGCAGCAGGACGATGCCGATTTCGGCAATGGCGAGCTTCGATTCGGCTCCGCCGACCAGGCCCAGCCCCTGCGATCCGACCAGCGCGCCCGCGACCAGATAGCCGAGCACGGCGCCCAGACCGAACCGGCGAAAGAGCATGACGAAGAAGACGGCGGCGCCCAGCAGGATGACGCCTTCGGACAAGAGTATGTCGGTTGCGCTGATGGGGCTTGTGGCACCGGACATCAGGCGTCGGCCATCCGCGCGGCTTCGGCGATGGCTTCGAACCCCAGGCGGATCGAGGCGTGGCGGGCGGGATAGGCGCGCGCCGGAGCCAGCACCGCAAGGCCCGGCCAGAAATCGAGATCGTCGCTGTCCCCGGCCAGATAGGCGGTCAGTCGATCGCGCGCATCGGCCAGTTCCTCCGCCGTCAGGCCAATCGCCTGGGCGGCCATCAGCGCTGCCGACGCCTGGCCCAGAGCGCAGGCCTTCACGTCCAACCCCATTTCCGCGAGCTTGCCGCCCGCCATCCGCACGTCCGCCGTCACGCGCGACCCGCAGGTGGGTGAGCGTTTCTCGACGCTTGCCTGCGGATCGGCCAGGCGCTGGTGATGCGGGATGCTGGCGGCGAGCCGCAATATGTCCTTGTTATACAGGGGGGCGTTCATGCCGACCCATGTAGGGCAGGAATATCGCGGGGTGAAGGCGGCGAATGGTCCTATCGGCAAGTAGAGGCAGAAAAATCCTTCCGTTTTAGGAAGGGGCAGGGGGTAGCGCCGGCATCTCCCATCGCCGTCATGCTGTACTTGTTTCAGCATCCATCGTGCCACGGGAGCAGATTTTTCGGAGGCGTATCAGAAGGCCGCATATCCTTGCGGCGGCCGGTTACGCTTCCGAATATTTCGGCGCAAGCGGAGGAATGGATGCTGAAACAAGTTCAGCATGACGTGCAGGCCAAGGGGAATCCTTATGCGTTTCTCTTCCCCTTCATGAACGGATTTATTGCCAGCCCATTGTCTCCACCGCCCCATCCCCTTATCGCGCGGGCATGAAGATTTTGGTCGACGCCGATGCCTGCCCCGTGAAGGAGGAAATCTATAAGGTCGCCTGGCGGCATGAAGTGCCCGTGACAATCGTCAGCAACAGCCCGATCCGGATTCCCGCCCATCCCCTGCTCGACCGGGTGGTGGTGAGCGACGGTTTCGACGCCGCCGACGACTGGATTGCGGAGCGGGCGGGGGCGGATAGCCTGTGCATCACGGCGGACATATTGCTCGCCGACCGGTGCCTGAAGGCGGGCGCTGTCGTGATTGCACCCAATGGCAAGCCCTTCACGTCGAGTTCAATCGGCGCGGCCGTCGCGACGCGGGCGATCATGGCGGATTTGCGCGCGGGCGCCGTGGGCGATCCGATCGGCGGGCCGCCGCCCTTCTCCAAGGCCGACCGGTCGCGCTTTCTGTCTTCGCTGGATGAGGCGCTGGTGCGCTTGAAGCGGGGCCGCTGAATGGCTGATTATGACGCGATCGTCCTGGGCGCGGGCGCGGCGGGCATGATGTGCGCCAGCGTCGCGGGGCAACGCGGCAGGCAGGTGCTGCTGGTCGACCATACCGATGCGCCGGGCAAGAAGATCCTGATTTCCGGCGGTGGGCGGTGCAACTTCACCAATATCCACACCGCGGCCGACCGCTATCTGTCCACCAATCCGCATTTCGCCAAGTCGGCGCTGGGCCGCTATACGGCGCAGGATTTCATTGCGCTGGTCGATCACTATGGCATCGCCTGGCACGAAAAGACGCTGGGGCAGCTCTTCTGCGACGGGTCTGCCAGGCAGATCGTCGCGCTGCTGGAAGAGGAATGCGCCAAGGGCGGCGTCACCATGGCGCTGGGCCAGCCGATTGCGGATATCGGCCATGGCGACGGGCTATACCGGGTGCGTATCGGCGCGGTCGAGCATCGCGCGCCTGCGCTGGTGCTGGCGACGGGCGGGCCGTCCATTCCCAAGCTGGGCGCGACCGGCTTCGCCTATGATATCGCTCGGCGCTTTGGCCTGGCGGTGGTGCAGCCGCGCCCGGCGCTGGTGCCTTTCACCCTGGGGCCGGAGGACGCGCTGTTCCAGTCGCTGTCCGGCGTGTCGGCCGATGTCGAGGTGCGCTGGAACAAGACGCGGTTCCGTGAAGCGGCGCTCTTCACCCATCGCGGCCTGTCCGGCCCCGCGATGTTGCAGATCAGTTCCTATTGGCAGCACCGTACGCCGATCCCGGTCAATTTCCTGCCCGATCGCTCCATCGACTGGCTGCTGGATGAAAAGCGCGAGCGGCCGCGCGTCGCCCTGCGCCGCGTGCTGGGGCAGGTACTGCCCGAACGATTGGCCGACGCATTGCTGGAACGGATCGGGGCGCAGGGGGAATTGGGCAATCTTTCCGACAAGATATTGCGGCAGGCCGGCGCGCGCCTGGCCGACTGGCCGTTCGTGCCGTCTGGCACCGAAGGCTATGCCAAGGCGGAGGTGACGGTGGGCGGCATCGCCACGGCCGGTCTTTCGTCCCGCACCATGGAAGCGGCCAAGACGCCGGGCCTCTATGCCATCGGGGAGGCAGTGGACGTCACCGGATGGCTGGGCGGCTATAATTTTCAATGGGCCTGGGCCAGCGGCTGGGCCGCCGGGCAGGCGCTATAGCTTACGGCCCGCCATCCTCGCCTTCGGGCTGGGTCGGGGCGATGCGGGGCGGTGGCGTAGTTGGCGGCGGCAGGGGAAGGGGCTGATCGGACGGGATGCGGAGGACCTGATTGCCGCCGATATTGACCGTCATGCCACCCTGATCGACGCCCACGCCGACATTGCCGATGCCGGTTTCGACGGCGATATTGGCGATGGCATTGACCAGATCGGGGTCCTGCTCCTCCTCCGGCACCTTCTCGACCGGCTCGTTGATCGCGCCGCTCATGAAATTGCGCCAGATGCGCGCGGGGATGCCGCCACCGGCCGCGCCGCCGGGCAGGGGGGCATTGTCATCATTGCCGATCCACACCGCCGTCACCAGCCCGCCGGCATAGCCCACGAAGATGGCGTCACGGCTGTCCTGTGTCGTGCCTGTCTTGCCGAACGTGCTGGTGCGCAGCGCCGCCGCGCTGCCGGTCCCGCGATTGGCGGCGGACGAAAGCAGGTCGCGGATCATTTCCAGTTGGTCGTCGCTGAACCGGCGCTGGCGTTGCATCAGCTTTTCGAACCAGCTCTGTTCCTCTGGCGGGAGGCCGTGGGCAAGTACCGGATAGGCGCCCGCCGCGACCGAGGCATAGGCTTCGGCCAGTTCGACCAGCGGCATTTCCGACGTGCCGAGCGCCAGGCTGAGATCCTCCGTCAGCGGCGCGGTGACGCCCAGGTCGCGGGCGACCTTGATGACATTGTCGACGCCGACCTTCTGGGTCAGGCGCACGGCGGCGACGTTGCTCGACGCGGCGAAGGCCTGGCGCAGGGTGATGCGACCGCGATATTTGCCGCCATGATTGGCCGGGCGATAGGCGCCGGTGGTGATCGGCGTGTCGTCGATCATGTCATCGGGAGTCATGCCGGCCCGGAAGGCGGCGAGATAGACGAACAGCTTGAAGGTCGATCCCGGCTGGCGCTTTGCCTGCACCGCGCGGTTGAAGCTGCTCTTCTCGTAATTTTTCCCGCCGACCATGGCGACGACGCTGCCGTCGGGCTTCATCGCCACCAAAGCGGCCTGGGCCTGGCCCAGCGGCGCGCGGCGGATCGCGGCTTCGGCGAGCCGTTGGATCCGCCAGTCGAGTGTGGTTGCCACTTCCTGCTCGCCATAGACGGCCCCGGCCCGGTCGCGCGCCTGCGGCAGCACCCAGTCGGCGAAATAGGTGCCGCTGGTCGGATCGGGATCGTCATGCACATTGAGTCGGAAGGGCGGCAGGGCGTTGCGTTCGGCCTGGCTGATATAACCCGCATCCACCATCGCCTGCGTCACCAGCGCGGCGCGGGTGCGCGCGCCTTTCAGGTTGGAGGTGGGGGCGAGGCGCGAGGGCGCCTTCAGCAGCCCGGCCAGCATCGCCGCCTGCGGGATGGTCAGCCGGTCGGGCGATCGGTTGAAATAATGGCGCGCGGCGGCGCGCAGGCCATAGACATTGTCGCCGAAATAGACGTTGGAGAGATACCGCTCCATGATCTGGTCCTTGGTCAGCCAGGCTTCGAGCCAGACCGCGATCAGCGCCTCGCGCGCTTTCCGTCCAAAGGTGCGGTCGCTGGAGAGGAACACGCCCTTGGCAAGCTGCTGGGTGATGGTGCTGCCGCCCTGCGAGGAGCCGTCAGACCGGAAATTATGCCACATGGCGCGCGCGACCCCGCGCGGATCGACACCCCAATGACTCTGGAAGCGACGGTCCTCGATCGCCATGAAGGCCTGCGGTACATGGGCGGGCAGTTCGGCCATCGTCACCGGCTTGTCGATCACCGCGCCACGCCGGGCGATCAGATGCCCGTCCGCCGACGTCAGGCTGATGGCGGGCGGGGCGATCGGTTTCAGGGAACGGGACAGCGGCGCCGTGACCGCCAGCCAGGCGATCAGCAGCATCAGCACGGCCAGACCGCCTGCGACCATCCATCCGAAAATCTGGAAGCGCCGCCGCCAGGGTGTGGGGGGCGCGAAGGCGCTGGGCGGCCCCGCGCCAAATTCGCGCGCCCCACTCCCTGGCGGTGGCGCGGCCGGATCGACGGGTGGGACGGACTCGTTCATCGGTTCGGTCATGCTGTATTATTCACATCATACAGTCAAGCATGTCCCGTGCCGGGACAGGCCAAGGTTAACCATGAATGGCGATGGCCAAAATGGTAAATTTTGCGTTAACCAATCACCATGCGAATCCGACCTCTCGTCTTGACCACCGAATCGGCCCGGCATCCCTTCCGCCAGCGGCTGCCCGCCCATGTGCTGCGATCGGCTGTCCGGCCGGGCAAGAAGCGCTCGGTCGACGACGACAAGGACTGGAAATTGTTCGCGCTCAGCTTCGGCGCTTTCTTCACGGCCTTTTACAGCTTCATCTTCTGAGAGCCTGTCTCGAAATGCGCCGTCGGTGCGGCCTTCCGAAATGCGCTCTGTCGCGCATTTCGAGACAGGCTCTGCGCGGTCATTCAGTCGCACAGGGGGCCGTCGCAGGCCTTGTGCAGTTTCCACGCCATTGCCGCGCAGGGCAGTGACAGGAACGCGACCAGCAATAGCTGCATCACCACCGACATGCCGGCGATGCTGAGGCCGATGGCGCAGAGCGACCCCACCACCATCGCACCGGAATTGACGATGTTATTGGCCGCGACGGTGCGCGCCGCTTCGCATTTCTCGACCGTGGTGGTGAGGAAGGCGTAGAGCGGCACCACGAACATGCCGCCAAAGGTCGCGACGCCGAGCAGTGAGAGGGAGAGCGGCACGGCCAGCGGATGAGCCAGGAAGCCGCCTAGCGAAAACATCTGGCCCGCCGGCGCGGGCGTCCACAGGTCGCACACGATGTGGAAGGCGACGATGCACAGGCCCATGCCGATGACCGACGCGGGCGCATATTTGGCCGATACATGCCCTTGCAGCAGCCGGTTGATCGCGATCGATCCGATGGCGATGCCGATCGAGAAGATGGCGAGGAACAGGCTGGCCACCGGCTTGTCGGCGGTCAGCACATTCTTCACCAGCGGTGGGAACTGGATGAAGAGGATGGAGCCAACCGCCCAGAACAGGCTGATCGACATGATCGCCAGGAACAGGCGCCGGATATGCATGGTCCCGCGCACCAGCGCGACCGACGAGCGGATGATGTGGAAATCGATCGGCTGCTTTTCGAGCAGCGACGGGGCGTCGGGCACCTTGCGTCCGGCGATATAGCCGATCAGCGCGGTGAAGATGATGCCGCCCGCCGCCGCCTGGACGGGGATGATGCCGGCCAGGATGGTTCCGGCGAGAATCGCGATATAGGTGCCCGCCTCGACCAGGCCAGTGCCGCCCAGCACTTCGTCGTCATGCAGATGCTGGGGCAGGATCGCATATTTGATCGGGCCGAAGAAGGTCGAGTGGATGCCCATAGCGAAAAGCGCGGCGAGCAGCAGGGGAATCGCCAGCGTATGGACCGCGATGCCGCTCCAGATCAGGGCGAGTCCAGCCGCGCCGACAATCATGATAAGGATTTCCGCGGCTTTGACCCAGCGGATGATCTTCGCTTTGTCGCGCTGATCGGCGAGCTGGCCGGACAGGGCTGACAGCAGGAAAAAAGGCAGGATGAACAGGCCCGTTGCGAGCGCGCTGAACCAGGTTTCGGAGCGTTCGTCGTTGTAAACCTGATACACGACGAAGAGCACCATCGCATTTTTGAACAGGTTGTCGTTGAACGCGCCCAGCAACTGGGTGATGAACAGCGGCAGAAAACGGCGCTTGTTCAGGAGCCTGAGAGAGGCTTGCATGGAATAGGGGGTCTTCTTTCCCGTTAGCGACCGGGGCGGGGTCTAGCGGTTGGCGGCGTCTGTGTCCAATGCCGTTGCGTGGATGCACGGCTCGGCTTGTGTACGGGGCCGGTCTGTGGCAGTTCGCGGCCATGCTGACGCTGCCCAATTTGCTGACGCTTTCGCGCATCTTAACCGTGCCGCTGCTCGTCGCCCTGCTCTGGCCCGCCGATGTCGGTGCGCGCTGGATCACCGGCTATGCTCTGGCTTTCGGACTCTATTGCCTGATGGGCGTGACTGACTATTTCGACGGTTATCTGGCGCGCGCGCAGGGAACGGTGTCGAAACTGGGCGTTTTCCTGGACCCGATCGCCGACAAGATCATGGTCGGCGCGGTCATATTGATGCTGGCCGCGACGCGCGATATTGCCGGGATTCACATCGTTGCGGCGATGATAATTCTGTTGCGCGAAATCGCCGTGTCGGGGCTGCGCGAATTTCTGGCGGGCCTGCAGGTGTCGGTGCCGGTGTCGCGGCTGGCCAAGTGGAAGACGACCTTTCAGATCATCGCGCTGGGCGCACTGATTCTTGCCGGCGCCGTGCCGCAATTCCCCTTCGTGCAGATGGTGGGCATCGTGACCCTCTGGGCCGCGGCGATCCTGACCCTCATTACCGGCTGGGATTATCTGCGCGTCGGCATCAAGCATATGGATTGACGCGATGGCGCCGCTGACCTCCATGCTCACCATCGTCTATTTCGCCTGGGTGCGCGAAGCGATCGGCCGGGATGAGGAGCAAGTGGAGCGGCCGGAGGCGGGCGCGACGGTTGCCGACCTGATCGCCATAATGGCCGCGCGGGGCGGCGGATATGTCGAAGCATTGAGCGATACGTCCCGGCTGCGCGCCGCGCTGGATCAGCGATTCGTGCCGCTCGACACGATGATCGGCGATGCGCGCGAAGTGGCGTTGTTCCCGCCGGTGACGGGCGGATGAAACGCATTTCGATCCAGCCGCAGGATTTCGACGTCGCGGGCGAACTGGCGGCGCTGGAGGCGCTGGGCGGCGGCGGAATCGCGAGCTTTACTGGCGTGGTGCGTGGGGAAGGCGGCCTGGTCGCGCTGGAACTGGAACATTATCCCGCCATGACGCAGGCGCAGGTCGAACGGATCGTCGATGACGCGCTGGCGCGCTGGCCGCTGCTGGGCGTCAGCGTCCTCCACCGCTTCGGACGGCTGGAGCCGGGTGCGCGGATCGTCTTCGTCGGCACGGCGTCACGCCATCGCGCGGCCGCGCTGGAAAGTTGCGCCTTCCTGATCGACTGGCTGAAATCGCACGCGCCCTTCTGGAAGAAGGAATATTTCGCGGACGGCGCGACCCAATGGGTCGCTGCCCGCGCCGACGATGAGGCGAAGGCGAAGGGGTGGGACGTCTAAGCAACCGAGGCCAATCGGCGGTCCGCTGACGGTCAAAGGCAGATCTTCATCCTCCCCTGGAGGGGCAGGATAGGAAAATCCGACATTCCGTCACCTATCCCTTCCCGTCATGCTGACGAAAGTCAGCATCCAGGGTTGCTGATCGCTACTCTGGATCCCGGCGTGCGCCGGGATGACGGAGTTGGGGATGAGATGCTTCCCCTCTTGTTATCAGGCCGCTTCCGGCAACCGGCTGTTCTTCACGGCGGATTCGCGCAATATGCCCGCCAGCATGTGAAATTCCTTCTCGCGCGGGCTGTTGCGGCGCCAGACCAGGGCGATGTCGCGGAAGGAACGCTCCGATTCCAGCGGGCGCGCGGTGATGCGCGTATGCTCCAATATGCCGCCCGCGATCGCCATTTCCGGGATCATCGTCACGCCCAGCCCATTGTCGACCATCTGGATCAGCGTGTGGAGCGAGGTGCCCATCATCGTCGCGCTTGCCCGCAGATCCGGCCGGTTGCAGGCGGCCAGCGCATGGTCCTTCAGGCAATGTCCGTCTTCCAGCAGCAGCAGCTTGCTCTGGTCGATCATCTCAGGATCGATCCATTCGGGCGGGTCGCGCGGCTCGTCATGGGGGAAAGCGATGTAGAGCCGGTCCTGGAACAATATCTCGCTATCCAGTTCGCCGGTGGGGAAGGGCAGGGCCAGCAACACGCAGTCGACATTGCCGTGACGCAGCGATTCGATCGCCGACTGGCTGGTCTCCTCGCGCAGATAGAGTTTGAGTTCGGGCCGTTCGGCGCGCAGCTTGGGCAGCAGGCGCGGCAACAGGAAGGGGGCGATCGTCGGGATCACGCTCATGCGCAGTTCGCCGGTGAGCGGCTTTCCGGAGGCTTCGGCGATGGCCGCGAGTTCCTCCGCCTCACGCAGCACGCGGTGCGCCTTTTCCACGATCCGGTCGCCCAGCGCCGTGAAGCGCACTACGCGCCGGGTGCGTTCCACCAGCACGACGCCGATCAGCGATTCCAGCTCCCGGATGCCGGCCGATAGGGTCGACTGGGTGACGAAACAACTCTCGGCGGCTTTACCGAAATGGCCCTGCTCCTTGAGCGCCACCAGATATTGGAGCTGCTTGAGCGTAGGCAGATAACTGGACATATATCGGCTTCCTCGATCAGAAAGCCGTATATAGGAATTTAACCAATATATCCAAGCCATTTGGCCACGCCGAACAGCGATGTCAGCGTCAGGACGATACCCACAGCCCGGAGAAGGAACTGCGGCGCGACACGGCGAGCGAGCATGGCGCCGAAGGGCGCCGCCACCACGCCGCCGATCAGCAGGCCGACCGTATAGGTGGTGAATGTTTCCCAGCCCAGGTGAAACAGGAAGGTCAGGCTGATCGATGTGGTCAGGATGAACTCGACCGTATTGACCGTGCCGATCGTGTGGCGCGGGCTTGACCCTTGCAGCAACAGGTTGGACGTGACGATCGGTCCCCAGCCGCCGCCGCCGGTGGCGTCCATGAAGCCGCCGGCCAGCCCCAGCGGCGTCACCCATTTGGGATCGCGCGGCTTGGGCGGCAGGTGGAAGCCGCGCCAGATGAGATAGACGCCGATCGCGGCCAGATAGACCTGGATGAAGGGCTTCACGATCGCGCCATCGATGTTCGACAGCAGATAGGCGCCGGCGACGCCGCCGATCACGCCGGGGATGATGAGGCGGGAGAAGAGCTTCCAGTCGACATTGCGATGGAGGATGTGGCTGATCGCCGATACGCCGGTCGTGAAGGTTTCGGCTGCATGGACGCTGGCCGACGCGCGGCTGGGCGGCACGCCCATGGCGAGCAGCAGCGTGCTGGAGATCACGCCATAGGCCATTCCGAGCGCTCCATCGATCATCTGGGCACTGAAGCCGATCAGGATGAAAGGGAGAATGTCGCCGAAATTGGCGATGAAGGCGTCAATCATCCGTTATCCTTTGGTTTGATTGTCTACCTCATTGATAGGCAAATACGGCATTGCAAGCAAGTTTCGCTTGGGTGCGGAAAAGCGGACATTCCGGCGGCTCTGGAAAAATCCGGGCCATGGCCCTATGTTGACGACATTCAGGGAAGAATTTCAAGGACGCGGTCATGCTGCGCAATCTCGTTGCCTATCTTGATTCAGTAAAAGCGCGCGATCCGGCGCCGCGGTCCCGCGCCGAAATTCTGCTCTATCCCGGCGTCTGGTCGCTGGCCTTCCATCGCGTGGCGCACCGGCTGTATCGCGCTCGTTTCTTCTTCGTGGCGCGGGCGGTTAATCACCTGTCGCGCTTCCTGACCGGGAACGACATCCATCCCGGCGCGAAGATCGGCAAGCGCTTCTTCATCGACCATGGCTTCACCGTGATCGGGGAAACCGCCGAGATCGGCGACGACGTAACGCTGTACCAGAATGTGACGCTGGGCGGCACCGATCCGGCCAATGGCATCGCGGGCAAGCGGCATCCGACGCTGCGCGACGGCGTGATCGTCGGTTCGGGCGCGCAGGTGCTGGGGCCGGTGCAGGTGGGCGCCCGTGCCCGTGTCGGCGCCAATGCCGTCGTGACCAAGGACGTGCCCGAAGGCGCGACGATGGTGGGCATCCCGGCGCGGCAGATGGTGGTGGACGTCACCGCCTATCAGCGTGAATTCATGCCCTATGGCACGCCATGCTCCGATTGTTTCGACCCGGAAAAGCAGAAGCTGGAAATGCTCCAGTGCGAGGTGGAACAGTTGCAGAAGCGGCTGGCCGAACTGATGGCCGAACGGCAGGTGCCGGATCGTCCTGAACAGACCGTGTTGTTCAAGGAGCGCGGCCGGGCCTGATGACCAATGTGACGCCGTTCCCTGCGGCCGCGCCCGGACAGGTGGGCTTCGACCGGCTGGAATTGCAACGGATCATGGATCTTTACGGGCGCATGGTGTCGGCCGGCCACTGGCGCGACTATGCGATGGATCTGGGGCGCGAAGCCGCGATATTCAGCGCTTTCCGCCGTTCCGCCGAACGGCCCGAATATCGTATCGAGAAACGCCCGGCGCTGCGCAACCGGCAGGGCATGTGGGCGCTGGTGGGCGAGGGCGGCCATATATTGAAGCGCGGGCAGGATCTGCAGAATGTGCTGGCCCTGGTCGAACGCAAATTGCTGCGGATCGTAGAGGAATAGGGCGGCCTGCGTTCCACTCCCCATTTTCGCCCCATTTTGGATGCTTCCTACGCCGTCATGCCGGACCCTTCGACACGCTCACAGGACAGGCTTGATCCGGCATCCAGAGTCGCAGGTGCCGCCCTTTGTGGCCCTGGATGCCGGATCAAGTCCGGCATGACGTTGAAAACGAGCCTACTGCTCCCGCCTCAACCTGAATGTCGATTGACGCTAGCCCAATGTTGCGCCTTTCTCCTCCCCGCTCAAATGGCAGACAAGCGGCGACAGGGTTGAGACAGGCGGACGATGGTCTCCGCACTTGTCTATGTCTGCGCCGCCCTGGCGGAAATCGCCGGATGCTTTGCCTTCTGGGCCTGGCTGCGGTCGGGGCAATCGACCTTGTGGCTTATTCCCGGCTGTGCGTCGCTGATCGTGTTCGCCTGGCTGCTGACGCTGGTCGATATGTCTCAAGCCGGACGAGCCTATGCCGCCTATGGCGGCGTCTATATCCTGTCCGCGCTGATGTGGCTGTGGCTGGCGGAAGGGGTTCGGCCCGATCGCTGGGATATGACCGGCGTGGCGCTGTGCCTGATCGGCGCGTCGGTGATCTTCTTTGGCCCGCATCGGGCCTGATGAAGCGGGCGGCCCCATTGGAACCGCCCGCTTTCTTTCGTCAGGCCGCCAGCGTGGCGCTGTCGATCACGAAGCGATATTTGACGTCGCTCTTCTGCATCCGGGCATAGGCCGTTTCGATATCCTGGATGCGGATCATCTCGATTTCCGAGGTAATGCCCTTTTCCGCGCAGAAATCGAGCATCTCCTGCGTTTCGGCGATGCCGCCGATCAGCGACCCGGCGATCGACCGGCGCTTGAAGATGAGCGCCCCGACATTGGGCGAAGGATGCGCATGTTCGGGCACGCCGACCAGCGTCAGGGTGCCGTCCCGCTTCAGCAGCGCGGTAAAGGCGTCGAGATCATGGCTGGCCGCGACGGTGTTCAGGATGAAGTCGAAGCTGTTGGTATGGGCAGCCATTTCCTCCGCGTTGCGCGATACGACAACCTCGTCCGCGCCCAGGTCCAGCGCATCCTGCCGCTTGGAATCGGATGTGGTGAAGGCGACGACATGCGCGCCCATGGCATGGGCGAGCTTGATGCCCATATGGCCCAGACCGCCGATGCCGACGATGCCGACCTTCTGCCCCGGCCCGACATTCCAGTGGCGCAGCGGCGACCAGGTGGTGATGCCGGCGCAAAGCAAGGGCGCCACGGCGGCGAGCTGTTCGGGCGCATGGCTGATTTTCAGGACGAAATCATCCTTGACGGTGATGCTCTGCGAATAGCCGCCCAGCGTGTGGCCGGGGGCGTCGGCGGTCGGGCCGTTATAGGTGCCGACGAAGCCATTGTCGCAATATTGTTCCAGCCCTTCGTCGCAGGCCGGACAATGTTGGCAGCTATCGACCATGCAGCCGACGCCGACGGTATCGCCGACCTGGAACTGGGTCACATCGCCGCCGATTGCAGTGACATGGCCGACGATTTCATGGCCGGGGACGCAGGGGTAGAGGGTGCCGTCCCATTCGGAGCGGACCTGGTGCAGGTCGGAATGGCAGACGCCGCAATAGGCGATGGCGATCTGCACGTCATGGGCGCCGACCGGGCGCCGTTCGATATCGATGGATTCCAGCGGCTTGTCGGCGGCATAGGCGCCATAGGCTTTGACGGCCATGATTATTCCCTTTGCTGAAAGAACGGTGGAAGGGGAAGAACGGGCGCCCGACGCCGGTGCGCGGCATCTTGCGGGCAGCGGCGGAACGGATGCTTCGGTCTGTTCTGTTATGGATCGGGCCGCCACGGGGGAGTGATTGCCCGACCAGCATATAGGCACCCGACACCCTGTTGATTAGGAGAATTTCCTTCAACACTGCAATGAATGCAGTTCATGAATAAGGACGGAAACCGGGGATCGCCATGCCTGCCATTGCGCCCGCCATTGCGATCCCCGCCAACGCCGTTATCTCTGCGTCCATGTCGCATCCGCAATCCCCCGACCGTTTCAACGAAGACAAGGCGACCTACACCGTCACCGGCAGCCAGCCCGATATCGATACGGGGGTGGAGGCGATCCGCACGACGCTCAAGACCCTGCCGACCCGTCCCGGCGTCTATCGGATGCACGATGCGCGCGGGGACGTGCTCTATGTGGGGAAGGCGCGGGCGCTCAAGAACCGCGTCGCCAATTATACCCAGGTCGATCGCCTGCCCAGACGGCTCCAGCGCATGGTGGCGCAGACCCGCAGCATGACCATCGTCACCACCAACAGCGAGGCCGAAGCGCTGTTGTTGGAGGCGCAGCTCATCAAGCGCTATCGCCCGCCCTACAACGTCCTGCTGCGCGACGACAAAAGCTTCCCCTTCATCCTGCTGCGTGAGGATCATGCCTTCCCCCGCGTCCAGAAGCATCGCGGCGCGCGCAAGGCGAAGGGGCGCTATTATGGTCCCTTCGCCAGCGCCGGATCGGTGACGCGCACGATCAACGCGCTGCAGAAGCTGTTCCTGTTGCGGTCCTGCACCGACAGCTTCTTCTCCAACCGCTCGCGCCCCTGCCTGCTCTATCAGATCAAGCGCTGTTCGGCCCCCTGCGTCGACCGGATCGACGCTGCCGGCTATGGCGAGCTGGTAAAGGATGCGCAGGATTTCCTGGGCGGCAAGTCGACCGCCGTGCAGAAGAAGCTGGGCGCGGCGATGGAGCGGGCGGCGGAATCGCTGGATTTCGAGCAGGCGGCGGTGCTGCGCGACCGGCTGAAGGCGCTGACCTTCATCCAGGGCAGCCAGGCGATCAATGCCGAAGGGCTGGGCGATGCAGACATCTTCGCGCTGGCGGAGCAGGGCGGGGCGATGTGCATCCAGGCCTTCTTCATTCGCGGCGGCCAGAATTGGGGCCATCGCAGCTTCTTCCCGGTCCACACCGCCGACGTCGCCACCGAAGAGGTGCTGGAAAGCTTCATGGCGCAATTTTACGAGGAAGTGCCGCCGCCCCGGCTGATCCTGACCGACCGCCAGCCGGCCGAATGCGATTTGATGGCGCAGGCGCTGACGGAGCGGATCGGCAGCAAGGTCAGGATCGAGGTGCCCCAGCGCGGCGACCGCACGCGCCTTATCAAGCAGGCACAGCGCAATGCGGTGGAGGCGCTCGACCGGCGACTGGCGGAAACGACCAGCCAGGGTCGGATATTGGACGAGATGGTTGAAACCTTCGGACTGGACGGCGTGCCCGACCGGATCGAGATCTACGACAACAGCCATATCCAGGGCGCTCACGCCCTGGGCGCGATGGTGGTCGCCGGGCCGGAGGGTTTCCGCAAGAACGCCTATCGCAAGTTCAACATGAAGAACCCGGACATCTCCAACGACGATTTCGCGATGATGCGTGAGATGTTCGAGCGCCGCTTCGGGCGCGCGCAGAAGGAAGACCCGGATCGCGACGGCGGCGAATGGCCCGATCTGGTGCTGATCGACGGCGGCAAGGGGCAGCTCTCCGCCGCCCGCACCATGCTGGAGGAGATGGGCATCGAGGATGTCTGCATGATCGGCGTCGCCAAGGGGCCGCATCATGGCCGCGACGGGCGGGAGGTCTTCCACATGCTCGACGGCCGGGAAATCAGCTTCCCGCTCAACCATCCCGTGCTGTTCTACCTGCAACGGCTGCGCGACGAGGCGCATCGCTACGCCATCGGCGCGCACCGGGCGAAGCGGAGCAAGGCGATCACCGTGTCGTCGCTGGACGAGGTGCCGGGTATCGGCCCGGCGCGCAAGAAGGCGCTGCTGATGCATTTCGGCACGGCGCGCGCGGTGCGTGACGCGGCGCTGGAAGACCTGCAACGCGCCCCCGGCGTGTCCAGTGCGGTGGCGCAACAGGTCTATGATTATTTCCACGGCTGAGAGTCTTTTTGAAAATGCGCGGAAGGGCGCATTTAAGAGCGCGCTGCGTTAAATCGGGATCACCTGACCTCCGTTCGCCCTAAGCTTGTCGAAGGGCTGTTCTTTTCTTCGGAAGAGAAGGGCGGGGCTTCGACAGGCTCAGCCCGAACGGTTCTTATTTAAAGCTCGATGCTTTAAGATCGCACCGGCCTTCAGGCGAGGCACGTGACTCGTTTGAACCCCACCCGGCCGTCAGCGTTAAGGAAGCTATTAACCCTTTTCTGCCAGCTTGGCCCCGGCATCTTTATTGGGGCTGACGATCATGGCGCGAAGGATTGATCTGGAGCTGTCCGGCGGGGGCGATTTCTTGCATCGCTTCTCCTTCCCGGCGTTGGCCGGGCGAGCCGCGGGGCAGGGCGATGATCCGTTGCGCGCGATGCGGCTTGCCGGCGCCCGGATGCTCATCATCCTCTTCTGGCTGAACATTCCGATACTGGCCTTCGCGGCGGCATTGGTGGATGCGCCCGACGCAGTCGCCGCGCCGCTGGTGGCCGGGGTTCTGGCGTTGCTGCCCACCGTCATGGTGCTGCGCGGCGACGTTTCGGCGTCGGCGCGCATGACGCTGGCGCTCACCGCGATCGCTTTTCCCGCGCTCTATCTGTTCCTGCTACGCGGTCATGAGTGGCAGATGGACCTGCACATGACCTTCTTCGCGGCGCTGGCGATGCTGACGGCGCTGCTCGATCGCCGGGCCATGCTGGCCGGGGCGGCGGCGACGGCTGCGCATCACCTGGTCCTGTCCTATCTGCAACCCGCCTGGGTCTTTGCCGATGTCGGCAATCTCTCGCGCGTCTGCCTCCATGCGCTGATCGTCCTGCTGCAGACGGCAATGCTCCTCTGGATCATCGACCGGTTGACCCAGTTGATCCGGGCGCAGGCACAGGCGCGGGCGTTGAGTGAGGCGCTGCGCGGCGAAGCCGATGAGGCCAAGCAGCGCGCCGAAGCGGCGCTGGCGGCGCTGGAAAAGGCGCAGATCGTGGCGGAGAAGCAGCGGGTCATCGAGGAAAGGGCGCGTCGCGCCGAGGAAGCGGGCGAACGTCGCCGGCTTGTCGCCGACGCGCTGGAGGCGCGGCTGGGCGCGGTGGTGGGCGATCTGGGACAGTTGTCGCGTCAGCTTTCCACCAGCAAGCAATGGCTGTTCGGCCTGCTGGATCGCACGACCAGCCAGTCGACCGAATTGCGCGCGGCCCATACCAAGGCCGAAGGCGACGTGCGTGCCGTCGCCCAGGATACCGAACGGCTGGCCGCGTCGATCAATGAGGTCGGCGCCAGCGCCAGCCGCACCCGGCATAGCGCGCATAGCGGCGCCGTGGCGACGCGCGCGCTCAATCCGGAAGTCCAGGCCCTGTCCGTGACCGTCGATGCGGCCAGTTCGATCGTGGCGCTGATTTCCACCATCGCGGCGCAGAGCCGCACCTTGTCCTTCAATGCGGGGATAGAGGCGGCACGCAGCGACGCGGACACGCGCGGCTTCACCGTGGTCGCGTCGGAAATGAAGAGCCTGGCGTCGCAGACGGCGGAAGCGACCCGTCAGATCGATGATTATCTGGAGGATATCCGGCGTGCGGCGCGCAGCGTGACGGGCGCGATCGATATAGCGGCCCGCTCCGTCGAGACGGCCGATTCCTCCGCCGCCGCCATTGCCGATCAGGTGGCGGACCAGATTCGCGCGACCGGCGAAATCGCCGCCGCGACCGAGGAAATGGCCCGGCATATCGCCGACGCCGCCGCGCAGGCGGAGGCGCTGAGCAGCGCCCTGGTCGAGGCGCAGGACGCGATGGGCCGCACCGACGCGGCCGCCGGCGCGCTGTCCAGCCGTTCGGTCGAACTGCAGGAAACCGTGCGCAAGGTACTACAGGAACTGCGCGCCGCCTGAATAGGGCTAGGCTGGGGAGGCGACTATCCGCTTTGGGTAACGGCATCGCGAAAGCTGACAGCTCACAGCAGGACGAAAATTCTTCGAAGGCGTTCGACGCCGACTACATCCACTTGATCTTCGAGGATGCTCCGTCCAACTGTGCCGATGCCGGGAAGCTGCTCGGATAACGCGCCAACGATTTCTAACGGAGATGATGATGTCTGCCATTGCCAACACATTCATGCGGCGCTTTGTCGAATTCATCAACACGGCCGACGAGACGCTCGGAAATGAGCTGATCGCCAACGACGCGATCTTCCATGTCCCGAACCAGAGTGAGCCCATGCAGGGCCTTGGCGGCTATCTCGCCATCATCGGTATGATGCGCAGCGGCTTCCCCGACATCCAGTGGACGCTGGAAGAGACAGTTGCCGAAGAAGACAAGCTCGGAGCCGACAATATTCGGATCGCGGCGCGCTTCACCATGCGGGGAACGCACCAAGGCGATTTTTTCGGGGTTCCCGCCACCGGGAAATCGATCGCCGTTCAGGCTGTGAATTTTTACCGCATTTACAACGGCAAGATCGTCGAGGAGCGTGGTCAGCCAGACCTCCTAGGTCTTATGCAACAGATCGGAGCGGCGCCCATATCGTAGGTGCCTACCTCAACTGTCCAACTGATAGCGGACAATCCGCTTTCGATAAGGTGAGGGTTAGCCGCCGCTCGCCCTTAATGCCGCTATGCGATCTCGCATCCAGTCACGTTTGAACGTCGAGTAATTCGCGTCTCTTTGCCGAATGTCCGCGTCGTCTGCCCAATGGCTCAGTTGCTGCCAAGCATCTTTTTCCACTGGATCGAGGACCAGCGGGTTCGGCACAACGGCCTCAAGTTCATCTTGCTCGATATCGCCGCCATCAACGACACGCTCAAGCGCCTCTAGCAGGTAAGTGCGAATGGCAGTCATTGCGCAATCATATGGCGATATGGAGCGACCGCAAGTGGCCGTTCCCAGCTATCCTCCCCTAGCAGGGGAGGATTAATGCCTGATTGCCGCCGTTCTTCCCTCGTCATGCCGGGCTTGACCCGGCATCCCGCTGCCTCCCCGCAGACCGTCGTAACAAGACCCTACCAATGTAGGATTTTTTCTGATCTATCCTGATGGATGACCGGCCTTCCCCCATCCGCCAGCCTATCCACTCCGCCTGCAACGCCGGGCTACCTGTCGCGCTATTGTCGCGTGCCTGTGACCTGGATGGCGCGTCGGTGTGACTCGACTGGCGCTTCGCTGTCGCTTTATCGGTGCGTCACGGGTGCATCCGCGTCGCATCACGGTCGCAGTTCGCCCAAAAAGCCCCGGTTTTTCGTATCCTGTGACGGTGTGAACTTTGGCGGCGTGTACCAACTGTGACCTAATGTGGCGCACTTGGTGCGCGTCCGTCCAGCGCTTACAGAGAGGAACCATGCCTCACCTCACCACCTCTGCTATCGTCTGCGCCGTGCGGCATCATGGCGAACATGGCGCCATCGCCCGGCTGCTGACGCCGGACCATGGGCTGGTGGCGGGCTATGTGCGGGGCGGCCGTTCGCGCGCGCTGCGTCCTGTGCTCTTGCCTGGCAATGCGGTGAAGGCGGAATTCCGGGCGCGCACCGAGGAGCAACTGCCCAGCCTGACGGTGGAACTGGAGCATAGCCGCGCGCCCCTGCTGGCGGAACCGTTGCCCGCCGCCGCAATCGACTGGAGTTGCGCGCTTACGGCCGTGAGCCTGTCCGAAGGCACGCCCTGTCCCGCCTTGTTCCAGGCGCTGGAAGGCGTGCTGGGCGCGGTCGAGGCGGCGCCGGCGGCGCGGGGCTGGGCAGTGGCGCTGGTCCGCTACGAACTGCTGCTGCTCGCCGAACTGGGCTTCGGCCTGGACCTCACCCGCTGCGCTGCGTTCGGTGAGACGGATGATCTCGCTTATGTCAGCCCGCGCAGCGCGGCGGCGGTGAGCCGGGCAGGCGCGGTCGGCTTTGAAAGCCGACTGCTGCCGCTGCCGCCCTTCCTGCTGGAGGGCGGGATGGGCGATTGGGGGCGGATAGTGGACGGGCTGCGCCTCACCGGCTTCTTCCTGGAACGATCGGTTTTAATCGACCGGCGCGCCGATGTGCTGGCCGCGCGGGAGCGGCTGGTCGAACGGCTGAAAAGAGCGGTTGCCTAATGCGGGTTCGTTCTGCAAAGGCCTGCGCCGAGAGCCTGCCCTATTGTTTCAACTTGTGGGGCGGCCTGAACATATTGTGAGGAAGTTTCCATGTTGATCGCCCTGTTTCCCGGAGATGGCATCGGTCCCGAAATCGTCGCACAGGCGAAGCGGGTGCTCGACGCGCTGGCGATCGATGGGCTGACCTATGAGGATGGGCTGGTCGGCGGCGCGGCCTACAAGGCGGTGGGGCATCCGCTGCCGCCTGAAACGCTGGCGGTCGCAAAGCGCGCCGACGCCATCCTGTTCGGAGCGGTCGGCGATCCCGACTGCGACTCGCTGGAGCGTCATCTGCGTCCCGAACAGGCGATATTGGGCCTGCGCAAGGAACTGGGCCTTTTTTCCAACCTGCGCCCGGCGAAGGTCTTTCCCGAACTGGCGCATGAATCCGCGCTCAAGCCCGAAGTCGCCGGGTCGATCGACCTGCTGATCGTCCGCGAAACCAATGGCGACGTCTATTTCGGCGAAAAGGGCTTCCGCACCACCGCCGACGGCCTGCGCGAAGGCTATGACATCATGTCCTATAACGAAGCCGAAGTGCGGCGCATCGCCCATGCCGGTTTCCAGGCCGCCCGCGCCCGGCGCGGCAAGCTCTGTTCGGTGGACAAGGCCAATGTGCTGGAAACCAGCCAGCTCTGGCGTGACGTGGTGATCGAGGTGTCGGCGGACTATCCCGACGTGGCGCTCAGCCACATGTATGTCGACAATGCCGCGATGCAGTTGGTCCGCAACCCCGGCCAGTTCGATGTCATCGTCACCGGCAACCTGTTTGGCGACATCCTCTCCGACCAGGCGAGCATGTGCGTCGGCTCGATCGGGATGCTGGCGTCGGCGACGCTGAACGGCAGCGGCCAGGGCCTCTATGAGCCGATCCATGGCTCCGCGCCCGACATTGCCGGGCAGGGCAAGGCCAATCCGCTGGCGACCATCCTGTCGGCGGCGATGATGCTGCGTTATTCGCTGAACCTGTCCGAACCGGCCGACCGGATCGAGGCGGCGGTGGCGAAGGCACTGGCGGGTGGCGCGCGCTCGCCCGATCTGGGTGGCACGATGAACACGGTGGAGATGGGCGACGCGGTCCTCGCTGCGCTCTGACGCCCGACCGGTCCAATCGCACGGCATCGGTCCTGTCGCCGTCCGCGCCGGGTCGATAAGGGCGCGAGGATGACCGACCTTTCGCTTGCCTCGCTCCGCTCCGCCGCCGCCATGGTCCATGCCCAGGTGCCGCCGACCCCGCAATATGCCTGGCCGCTGCTGGCTGCGCGGAGCGGCTGCGACATATGGGTGAAGCATGAGAATCACACGCCCACCGGCGCGTTCAAGGTGCGTGGGGCGATCACCTATATCGACTGGTTGCGGCATACCCATCCCGAAGTGACGGGCATCATCACCGCGACGCGCGGCAATCACGGTCAGGCGCAGGTGCGCGCGGCGACGGCGGCGGGCCTTTCCGCCACCATCGTCGTGCCGCACGGCAATGCGCGGGAAAAGAATGCGGCGATGCGTGCATTCGGCGCGAACCTGATCGAACATGGCCATGATTTCGACAGCGCCAAGGCGGAGGCGGCAAGGCTGGCCGCCGAGCAGGGGCTGTTCATGGTCCCTGCCTATCATGATCAACTGGTGCGCGGCGTGGCGAGTTATGGGCTGGAGCTGTTCGACGCGGTGCCGGACATCGATACCGTCTATGTCCCCGTCGGTTGCGGATCGGGCCTGTGCGGCACCATTGCGGCAAGGGATGCGCTGGGCCTCAAGACCAAAGTGGTGGGCGTCGTCTCCGCCCATGTCGATGCCGCCAAGCGCAGCTTCGAAGCGGGACGGCTGATCGCCAGCCCGACCGCCTATACATTTGCCGATGGCGTGGCGGTCTGCACCCCGGTCCAGGCGGCGCTCGACTATTTCGGGCCGCGCGCCGATCGCTTCGTCGCCGTGACCGATGATGAGGTGGCCGAGGCGATCCGCATCTATTGGGAAGATACGCATAACCTGGCCGAAGGGGCGGGCGCGGTTGCGCTGGCCGCCCTGATGCAGGAAAAAGAGCGAATGCGCGGCAAGCGGGTTGCGGTAATCCTGTCGGGCGGTAATGGCGACAGGAGCCAGATGGCCGAGATATTGGGCGGCGCGACGCCACAAGTGGATATGCGGAAAGCGATATGAAGCGGAAGAGCGGGCAGAACCCTGACATCACCAAGAATTGGAAGCCGGCGACACTGGCCGTTCGCGGCGGCACGGCTCGCAGCGAATATGGCGAAACGTCCGAAGCGCTCTTCCTGACCAGCGGCTATTGCTACGACCGGGCCGAGGACGCCGCCGCACGCTTCGCCGGCGAACAGGTCGGCATGACCTATAGCCGCCTGCAGAACCCGACCGTCGAAATGCTGGAGCAGCGCATCGCCCTGCTGGAAGGGGCGGAGGCGTGCCGCGCCACCGCCACCGGCATGGCGGCGATGACCGCGGCCCTGCTGTGCCAGCTTTCGGCCGGCGACCATGTCGTCGCGGCCAAGGCGGCGTTCGGCTCCTGCCGCTGGCTGAGCGACACGCTGCTGCCCCGATTCGGCATAGAAACGACCACGATCGACGCGCATGACACGGCGGCGTGGGAAGCGGCGATCCGGCCCAATACCAAGCTCTTCTTCTTCGAAACGCCGGCCAATCCCACGATGGACGTGGTCGATCTGGCGGCGGTGTGTGCCATCGCCAGGGCGCATGGCATCACCAGCGTCGTGGACAATGCCTTCGCTTCGCCAGCCTTGCAGCGGCCGATGGATTTCGGCGCGGATGTCGTTGCCTATAGCGCGACCAAGATGATGGACGGGCAGGGCCGGGTGCTTGCCGGGGCGATCTGTGGCACGCGCGACTGGATCGACAATGTGCTGCTGCCCTTCCACCGCAACACCGGGCCGACGCTGAGCCCCTTCAACGCCTGGGTAGTGCTCAAGGGACTGGAGACGCTGGACCTGCGCATCCGCCGCCAGAGCGAAAATGCGCTGAAGGTCGCGCAATTCCTGGAAACCCGCCTGCCCAAAATCCTCTATCCGGGGCTGGAAAGCCATCCGCAGCACGCGCTGGCGATGCAGCAGATGGAAGCGGCCGGGCCGATCTTCTCGCTCTATGTGGGCGGCGGCCGGGCGGAGGCGCATGGCCTGCTCAACGCGCTGCAACTGGTCGACATCAGCAACAATATCGGCGATTCGCGATCGTTGATGACCCATCCGGCCTCCACCACCCATTTCGGCATGGCGGAAGCGGCGCGGCTGGAAGTCGGCATCACCGAAGACATGCTGCGCCTCAACGTCGGGTTGGAAGACCCGGACGATGTCATCGCCGATTTCGACCAGGCGCTGCGCGCGATAGGGCGTTGACGGATGAGGGGCTTAGAGCGCATTCCTGAGATATGACCGTGCTTGCGCTCTTTCCCTTCCATGCGACGACGCGGGACATCACCGTGCATGTTGCGGTCACTTTCCTGCCCGAACAGTCGGAGCCGGACCGGGGCCGCTGGTTCTGGGCCTATCATATCCGGATCGAGAATATGGGCGACCAGCCGGTGCAGCTCCTGACCCGCCACTGGATCATCACCGATGGGCGCGGCGCCCAGCATCGGGTCGATGGCGACGGCGTGGTGGGGGAGCAGCCGGTGGTGCAGCCGGGGAAAAGCTATGACTATGTATCGGGTTGTCCGCTCAACACGCCCACAGGTTCGATGCAGGGCAGTTATCGCATGATCGGTGTCGGCGGCGAGAATTTCGAAGTGTCCATCCCGCATTTCGCCCTCATCGCTCCGGCGGTGGCTGAATGAAGCGCACCCATTTGCCGCTCAACGGCCTCCGCGTGCTCGACGCGGCGGCGCGGCACTTGTCCTTCACCCGTGCGGCGGACGAACTGGCGGTGACGCCGGCGGCCGTGGGCCAGCAGATTCGCGCGCTGGAAGATATGCTGGGCGTCGTCCTCTTCCGCCGCACGCCCAAGGGGCTGGAACTGACGCCGGAGACGGAGGCGGGACTGGACGCGCTGCGCGCCGGTTTCCTGGAGTTCGAGGAAGCCGTGCGGGCGATGCAGGCGGGCCAGTCCAGCCATGCGCTGACCATCGCCGCGCCGCGCGACATCACCGCCAAATGGCTCCAGCCGCGTCTCGCCGCCTATGCCGTGGGCCAGCCGGACCTCACCTTCCAGTTGATCGCGGCGGATGAGGCGCTGGACTTTACCGAGGCTAATCTGGACATCGCGCTGCGTCTGACCGACGGGGTGGGCGAGCATGAAGGCGTCAAGATTGGCGAGGCCGCCTATGTGACGGTCGAGGCGGCGGCGGGCGGTCCCGATCATCGCATCGACTGGCCGGGCTGCCCGGCGGGGGACAAGCCCGCAACCATCCGCGTCGCCGATGGTGGCCTGGCGATCGAGGCGGCGGTGAGCGGTTTCGGCCGGGCACGGGTGCCGCTGCTGCTGGCGCAGGCGGACCTGGCGGCAGGCCGGGTGCGGCAGGTGGGCGACACCAGCCCGACCCCGATCGCCTACTGGCTGATCGCACCACTGCCCCAATGGCGACAGAAGAAGGTCAAGGCGCTGGTGGAAGCGCTGACGGCGTAAGGCGACGGACGGCGGGGATGGGGGTGCTTCGTCTCTGCAATTGGCCAGTGCACGAACCCGCTCCGCGGGAGGGTCGCTTGGGGTGACGTAGCGTAGTATTTGTGAGGCTTTCGGCGGGGCGGCGTCGCCCGCCGACGGTGGAGTTCCTTCAACGGAGAGGAGCTTACCATGGATGCTATCACGACCGCTGCCCCGACCCATTCGCTGCGTGAGCGGATGTTGCAAGACATGACGATGCGTGGCTTCGGGGCGCACACGCAGAAGGACTATATCCGGCATGTCCGGAGCTTCGCCGCGTTCCTGGGCCGTCCGCCGGATACGGCCACAATGGAAGACCTGCGGCGTTATCAGGTCGACCAGCACGAGCGCGCCGTGGGGCCGGCCACGATCAATGGGGCCGTGTCGGCACTGCGGTTCCTGTTCGGGATAACCCTGAAGCGCCCGGAGATGGCGCTGGCGACCGTCGAGTTCGTCCGCCGCTTCCTGATCCACGTTCTGCCGCGCGGCTTCCACCGCATCCGGCATTACGGCCTGCTCGCCAGTTCGACCCACAAGGACACCATGGCGCTGGCCCGCAGACTGCTGGGCGTTGCTGTACCGGTCGAGGAGCCCGAACCCGACGAACTTCCCGACCATCGCCCGCCATGCCCATGTTGCGGCGGGCACATGACCATCATCGAGGCCTTCGCCCGCTGGTGCCTGCCCCGCGCGCCGCCATCATCGGCATCGCCAATCCGGGGGAATGCGCCATGATCCGGCATGGCTCAGGCTGCACGACGGTCACGCCCATGGCGTCCTGGCTGATGACCCAGTGCACGCCCATTCCGGAAGCGAGCCCAGCGCAGGGCACACCGACCAGCAAAACCACCACCGTCCGCACTCTGACGCCGCACAAAGTCACGTTGATCCGGCCAGAACCGACACTTCCGGATCAGCCTCGCTTACCCGTCCGAACCACCCCAAAGCCGCTTTACCCATAGACCAGCGCGTGGGTCCCGCGGGTTCCTGCACTGGAGGCTTTCGTACGCAAGCGCCCGAAACCCTTCACAAAAGCCAGTCATTCAGTAGCTAAATTTCGACACTCCGAAGCAGACATTGAAGGATGGGGCAGTGCGCTTGTGTCGCTGGTTACCGCCGAATAAACGGGAGGGATGAATATTCAACCAAGGCTTCCTGCGCTTATTCTCTTCGCCATCATTCTGTCGGGGGGATTCGGGATCGTGCGCATGGCACTCTTCCGTCACGACTTTCTCGGATTATTGACCGTCATTGTCGCGTTGGCTCTAACGGCGGTCTACAAACGTCTTGCAACTTCGAAGCGTCCTGATGTCCGCAGCGCCATGGGCAATCCCCAGTCGAAATGGCCAATCCAACTCGCTTCAGCGGCGAGTGACAGCTTCGAGATTTTTTTAGGCCGACCGGAAGGCTATGTCGGTTACACCGATTACACCGCGATGAGTGTCGATGTTAATGATGATCTGGCAGCGCGAGAGCCCGCTCAACAGTATTTGCTATTGGGCTTCGGTAGTGGCTTTCTTCAAGAAGTCTGGAACAGGCTCCCTGAAGCTGGGGACTGTCAGGAATTCCGTGTGTGGGCGGGCGGTTGAACATTACGCTGCCATGGCCTTGATGAAGCGTTCTCCGAACAGCACGGCGAACTGGGCCTTGGCCATGGACCACTCACGTGGCGGCATTTTCCACTCTTTCTCGGATCGGTTCAAGATCAGATAGAGCAGCTTGGTCGCTGAATCGTCGCTGGGAAAGTGCCCCCTGGCCCTGACCGCCCGTCGAAGCTGGGCATTCAACGCCTCGATGGCGTTTGTCGTATAAACGATGCGGCGGACCTCGTCGGGGAAGGCAAAGAACGGGATAACCTCGGCCCATGCACGGCGCCAGCTCTGGCCGATCGCAGGATAGCGCCGACCCCATTCGCCGGCCTCGAAGGCTGTCAGGGCCTCCTCGGCAGCGATGGCATCGGTGGCGCGGTAGACGGTCTTCAGTGCACCAGCGAGCGCCTTGCGATCCTTCCACGACACGAAGTCCATCGAGTTGCGCAGCAGGTGGACGATGCAGGTTTGGACGATCGCCTCGGGGAACACGGCGGTGATGGCCTCTGGAAAGCCCTTCAGGCCGTCTACGACGGCCAGCATGATGTCCTCAACACCGCGGTTCCTCAGCTCGTTCATCACCCGCAGCCAGAATTTGGCGCCCTCGTTCTGCTCGATCCACAGGCCCAGGACGACCTTGCCGCCATCGGCACGCACGCCCAGCGCGATGTGGATAGCCTTGTTGCGGACCAGACCTTCGTCACGGATCTTGACCCGGATCGCGTCGAAGAAAACCAGCGGATAGGCCGGATCGAGCGGTCGGGCCTGCCAGGCGGCGACCTCTTCGAGCACGGCGTCGGTCACCGTCGAGATCAGGTCCGGCGAGACGTCGATACCGTACAGATCGCGCAAGTGCCCGACGATCTCCCGTGTGCTCATGCCGCGCGCATACATCGAGACGATCTTGTCGTCGAAGCCCGGAAACCGGCGCTGGTACTTGGCGATCAGTTGCGGATCAAAGCTGGCATGACGATCGCGCGGCACCTCGATCTCGATCTTGCCGGTGTCCGTCACCACCGTCTTGCGGCCATAGCCATTGCGGCTGTTCCCGACCTGCGGGGCATCGCCAAGGTGGTAATCCATCTCGGCGTTGAGCGCCCGTTCGGCCAGCGCCTTCTTCAATGAATCCAGCAGGCCGCCCTGCTGGAGCGCACTGGCGGCATCGCTGCCGGCCAAGAGTTGATCGAGTAAATCAGCCGGGATCGCCGGCTCCTTGCGTCGAGGCATACAGGGTCTCCTTCTTACCCATTATGCCCGCCCACACACGGAATTCCTGACAGTCCCCTGAAGCTGAAGGCTCCAGCCGCACCCATTTCCGTGTCCTCGATGCCTCCCAGCGTTACACGGAATCGATCGGCTGGCTAGCTTATCTCCAGCGGTCCGGCACAGACAACGCGCCTCCCTCCACTGAAAACCTTCGTTCGGTCGTCCAGTCCGTCGCATCGGCCGTTCGCTCCAAAGGGCCGATCACAATGAAGTTCTGGGACAAAGTGCATAGCAAACAGAGCGAAAGCCTTGATGAAAGTGGCACATCGCCTGAAATGCTCAAGGAATGGACAGGCATCTATGAGGCGGCGTTCGTTGAGGGGCAGCAACAGGCGCGCGCTGCGGCCGTCATAACTAAGCCAATCTAATCGGCATCGCGGCTTTCCTATACTCGCTGCCGGAAAGCCGACTGTCTGCTCGCCACCCATTCCCGTCATGCTGACGAAAGTCAGCATCCAGGATATGCGCATAACCACTCCGCACCCCTTTCGAACGCTTATTCCAACCCCGCTACCAGCCCGTCGATCGCGCCTTGCAGGATGTAGCTGGCGGCCAGCTTGTCGACCAGTTCGTCGCGCCGGGCGCGGCTGGCGTCGGCTTCCAGCAGGGTGCGTGTCACCGCCTGGGTCGACCAGCGTTCGTCCCAGAGCAACACAGGGCATCCCAGGTCCGCGACATTATGGGCGAAGGCGCGGCTGGCCTGGCTGCGCGGCGAACTGGTGCCGTCCAGGTTCAGCGGCAGGCCGATGACGATGCCTTTCACCTGCTGCTGCGTGATGAAGGCGGCGAGGCCGATCTTGTCCTTGCTGAACTTGCCGCGATTGACGGTGTAGGCGGGGCTGGCGATTGTCCAGGCGGCATCGCACAGGGCAAGGCCGATCGTCTTGGTGCCGACATCCATGCCGATCAGCCGTCCGCCCTGCGGCAATGCTTCGCGAAAGGCCACGCGATCCGTCGTTACCAGTGTCATTGGCCAAAATCTCTCATGACCATGCCCCTGTCACGTATTCGGGCCAAAGTCACTTCCTGAGGAACGCCGCCAGTCTTTTCTGAGCGTCCTGACGCACATTGCCCCAAAAGAGGCTATAGTCATACACATGATAGTTGTTACCCGGCAGGGTGAACGGGCCCATGTCGACCGGCTCGCCGATCATCAGCACGCCGCTGGTGTCGCAACGCGCCGGAACCACGCCGGTGATGAGCTTGGGCGCCTTACCCTGTTCGCGCGCGTCGAGCGTGCCGATATTGGCGCTGGCCGGGGCCGCGCCGTTGAAGGCGCCGGTGATCGGGTTGGTGCAGAGCATGTGCGTGCCCTTGCGCGGTTGCCCGGTATAGCCGGTCTTGCGCTCGAAACTTTCGACCACGGCGGACGGATCGGCCGGTTCGGCATAGCTTTGCCAGCTTACGATGCAATGGGCCTGGTCCTGCCGCGCGCAGGCGGGCAGGCCGAGTGCGGGCAGGTCCGCCTCCACCGACACCGGCCAGCCCACGGCATAGACGGCGGCGATACGGTCGGCGATCGGCTTACCCGCCACCTGTTCGCGCAGAAGCTGCAACAGGTGGCGTGACCCCTGGCTGTGCCCGGCCAGGATCAGCGGGCCTTTCGGGTTGGCTTTCACGAAGGCGGCGAAGGCCTGGCTTATGTCGCGATAGGCGGCGGCGAGCGCCTTGTCGCCCTCCGGCTTGTCGGTCAGGAACGCGCCATAATTGGCCTGGCGATAGCGGGGCACCCAGACGGTGCCCACCGCGTTGAAGGCGCTCGCCTGGCTCATGACGAAGCGTTTCGCGGTGGCGTCGGCGTCCTTGTCGTCCAGCCGGGCATTCCAGTGGGAGTCGCCGAAGGTCGTGATGTAGCTGGTCGGATGGATGAAGAAGATCGCGGCCTTCTGTGCAGATTTTTGCGCGGTCTGGGGCGTCGTCACTCCGGCGGGGGTCCAGAGCGCCGGATTGCCCTTCTCTATGTCCGGCCGGGCGATCCACATGGTCGCGTCGACATAGGCGTCGGCGGGCAGCGGCTGAAGCTCGGTGAAGGATTCGCGCGGCACCATCACCATGCGGATCAATTGCATACCCCAGACGCGGTAGACCAGCAGCGCGGCGATCACCAGCACCACCAGCGCCGCGATGACATAGAGGAATTTGCGCTCCACCCACACTCTCCGACCAGCAGGAGCGTGTCGCCCCCATGCCTGCTCTGTCTGACGCATGGAACGGGCGCGCGCAAGCCGTGCTAAAGCCGCTTGAAGCGGACGGGCACGGGTGGTAGCGGCGGCCCATGTCGATAGACCTTCAGACCGTGAAAAAGATCGCCAGCCTTTCGCGCATTTCGGTGACTGACGCCGAAGCCGAAGCGATGGTGCCCGAACTCAACAACATCCTTGGCTGGGTGGAGCAACTGGGCGAGGTGGACGTGACCGGCGTGCAGCCGATGACCGCCGTGATCCCGAACCACCAGCGCCTGCGCGAGGATGCCGTCACCGACGGCAATGTGCGCGACAAGGTGCTGGCCAACGCGCCGCAGGCCGAACATGGCTTTTTCGCGGTGCCGAAGGTGATCGAGTGATGACGGTGCGGCATCGCTCGATCATCCCCGCACCAGCGGGGATCCGGAAAACAAAGACTCTGCGTCCAGTAGCCCTGGATGCTGACTTTCGTCAGCATGACGAGGGAGTGGCATGACCGATCTTACTGACCTTACCGTAGCCGAAATCCGCGACGGCTTCCGCGCGGGTGATTTTTCGGCGCGCGACGTGGCGCAGGCGTTCAACGCCAATGTCGCCGCAGCCAAGGCGCTGAACGCCTTCATCGTCGAAACGCCGGAAAAGGCGCTGGACGCTGCCGATGCCGCCGACAAGGCGAAGGCTGCGGGCGAAGCGCTGGGACCGCTTTCAGGCGTGCCGATCGGCATGAAGGATCTGTTCTGCACCGAAGGCGTGCAGACGACCGCCGCCAGCCACATGCTGGAAGGTTTCGTGCCGACCTATGAGTCCACCGTTTCGAAAAAGCTTTGGGATGCGGGCGCGGGGATGCTGGGCAAGCTGAACCTCGACCAGTTCGCCATGGGCTCCTCCAACGAGACCAGCTATTATGGCAATGTCATCTCGCCCTGGCGGCGGAGTGGTGGCGACAATGCTGCGCTGGCGCCGGGTGGGTCTTCGGGCGGGTCATCGTCGGCCATTTCCGCGCGGCTTTGCCCGGCGGCGACCGGGACCGATACCGGCGGATCGATCCGCCAGCCTGCGGCCTTTACCGGCATCAGCGGCATCAAGCCGACCTATGGCCGTTGTTCGCGCTGGGGCATTGTCGCCTTCGCCTCGTCGCTGGACCAGGCCGGGCCGATGGCGCGGACGGTGCGCGACAATGCGATCCTGCTGGAGGTGATGGCGGGCTTCGATCCAAAGGATTCGACCAGCCTCGATCTGGCCGTTCCCCAGTGGGAAGCCAATCTGTCGAGCGATCTCAAGGGCAAGAAGGTCGGCATTCCCAGGGAATATCGCCCCGATGGCCTGAACGCGGAAATCGCGGCCTTGTGGGATCGCGGCATCGCATGGTTGAAGGACGCGGGCGCCGAGGTGGTCGAGGTGTCGCTGCCCCACACCAAATATGCGCTGCCGACCTATTATATCATCGCCCCGGCCGAAGCATCGTCCAACCTCGCCCGTTATGACGGCGTGCGGTACGGCCAGCGCGATCTGCCCGATGGGGCGGGGTTGCAGGACATGTATGCCGCTACCCGCGCCGCCGGTTTCGGGCCGGAGGTCAAGCGCCGCATCATGATCGGCACCTATGTATTGTCAGCAGGCTTTTACGACGCCTATTATACCCAGGCGCAGAAGGTCCGGGCGCTGATCGCGCGCGATTTCGAGCTGGCTTTCGAGAAGTGCGACCTGCTGCTGACGCCGACCGCGCCGAGCGCGTCCTTCGCGTTGGGCGAGAAGCAGGCCGATCCGCTGGCCATGTACCTGAACGACGTCTTCACCGTGCCGGCGTCGCTGGCGGGGCTGCCCGCCATGGCGGTGCCGGGCGGGCTGGATTCGGCGGGATTGCCGCTGGGCCTCCAGATCATCGGCAAGGCGCTGGACGAGCAGACCGTGCTGAATGCGGGCCTTGCCATCGAAGAGCGCGCGGGCTTCACGGCGCGGCCGGAGAAATGGTGGTGAGCATCGACAGGTTCCGGGAACGGAATGTCGACATTCTGCGAGAGGCGCAGAATGCGCTGAACATCGCCTTCGGGGCTTTGCTCAGCGCCTATGCGGGCAATTCGCTGGCGGATATCGACAACCATCCCTTCGACCATGTCATGCTGGCCCAGTTTTTCGTCGCCGTCGCCCTGTTCATCCTGGGCCTGTGCGTGGGCAACAACGTCATCCTGCGCGGCGAGTTCAAGCTGGGGGCGGTCTTCATCAGCCTCAGCGTCGTGTGCGGCCTGTGGGCGCATCATGCCGGACGGATGCTCGGTTTCGAGGTCGTCATCCTTCGGCTGTTGACCGCGACCTGGCTTTTCGCCCTGTTGGTCAGCGATGCGGCGCTGACCGTCATTGTCTATCTTCATCATCGGAACGAACTATGAGCAGCTACAGGATTCAGGGCGCAACCGGGGAGTGGGAGGTCGTGATCGGCCTGGAAGTCCATGCCCAGGTGACGAGCCAGGCGAAGCTCTTTTCCGGCGCGGCCACGGCTTTCGGCGCGGAGCCGAACACGCAGGTGTCGCTGGTCGACGCGGCCATGCCCGGCATGTTGCCTGTCCCCAATCGCGAATGCATCCGCCAGGCGGTGCGCACCGGCATGGCGATCGACGCGCAGATCAACAAATGGTCGCGCTTCGACCGCAAGAATTATTTCTATGCCGACCTGCCGCAGGGCTATCAGATCAGCCAGCTCTATCATCCGATCGTGGGCGAGGGGCAGATCGAGATCGTGCTGGATGAGAAGAACCCGGAAACCAGCACCAAGGTGATCGGCGTCGAGCGCATCCATGTCGAGCAGGACGCCGGCAAGCTGATGCATGACCAGCATCCCACCAGTTCCTATGTCGACCTTAACCGGTCGGGCGTGGCGTTGATGGAAATCGTGTCGAAACCCGATATGCGTTCTCCTGCAGAAGCAGGGGCTTATCTGTCGAAGCTGCGGACGATCCTGCGCTATGTCGGGTCGTGCGATGGCAATATGGACCAGGGTTCGATGCGCGCCGACGTGAACGTATCGGTGCGCAAGCCGGGCGAAGAATTCGGCACCCGCACCGAGACGAAGAACGTCAATTCGGTCCGCTTCGTCATGGCGGTCGTCGAATATGAGGCGAACCGTCAGGTCGATGTGCTGGAGGCCGGGGGCAAGATCGTACAGGAAACCCGGCTCTATGACCCGGACAGGAACGAAACGCGCTCGATGCGGTCGAAGGAAGACGCGCATGACTATCGCTACTTCCCCGATCCCGATCTGCTACCGTTGGAACTGGACGACGCGTTTCTGGAGGAATGCCGTCAGTCGCTGCCCGAACTGCCCGACGCCAAGCGTCAGCGCTACGAGCAGGGGCTGGGCCTTTCCGCCTATAACGCCGCGACACTGACGGCGGACGCCGAAACGGCGCGCTGGTTCGAAGCGCTGCTGGCCGAAGGCGCACGCATCCAGAAGAAGAGCGAGGGCGAGGTCGCCAAGGCTTCGGCCAACTGGCTGCTGTCGGAACTGTACGGCGCGCTCAACCGGATTGGGAAATCGCTTGAGGATAGCCCGGTAAGCCCTGAAGAAGGCGCCGAATTGCTGGCGCTGGTGGCGGACGGCACGATCAGCGGCACCATCGCCAAGCAGGTGTTCGAGATCATGCTCGAAACCGGCGACAAGCCCGCGAAGATCGTCGAGGAAAAGGGCCTCAAGCAGACCAGCGACACCGGCGCGATCGAGGCGGCGGTGGCCAAGGTGCTGGCCGACAATGGCGACAAGGTCGAACAGTATAAGGGCGGCAAGGAAGCGCTGTTCGGCTTCTTCGTCGGCCAGACGATGAAGGCGATGCAGGGCAAGGCCAATCCGCAGGTCGTGAACGAACTGGTGAAGAAGGGGCTGGCGAGCTGATCGCCGCCTTCCCTCTATACGCCCATAAAATCGGGCGATAAGCCCTTGGTCAGGCCGCAGCGAGTCGGGGGGACTCGTGGCCTGAACGGGGGAAGATGGTGCGCATCGGGCTGTGGGCTGTTGCGTTTCTGGGCCTTGGCCTTTCGATGCCTGCGCAAGCCGGGACAGAACCGGTCGTGACGCGCCCGGAGCCGGCCACATCCTCCGTGCCGGCAGGCACATATGTCGATTTCGAGATATTGGACCCGCTCAATTCCAAGCTGTCCAAGCCGGGGGATCGTTTCCGAATTCGGACCACGGTGCCGGTCGTGCTGAACGGGGCGATCGTCGTTCCGGAAGGCGCGCCGGGCGAGGGCGAGGTGATCCATGCCGCGCGGGCGCGTGCGGCGGGCAAGGCCGGTGAGTTGATCCTGGCGGCCCGCTTCATCGAGCATCAGGGGCAGAGGATTGCCCTGCGCAGCTTTCGCTTCGCGCAGGCGGGAACGAGCCGCACGGACGAAGCGGCGTGGCTCAGCCTGATCGCGGTGCCGGTTGCGCTGTTCATGGCCGGTGGTGACGTCGATGTACCCGCGGGCACCAGGGGACAGGCCAAATTGGTGGCCGATCTGCCGTTCGTCTCTTCGCCGGGCGGCAACTGAATTTTCAACGGGAGGGTATGGAATGAAGAGCCATGTGATCTTGACGCTGGTGGCGATCGGTTGCGCGACATCGGCGGTCGCGCAGGACGCACCGGAAATCGCTGCGGCGGGCGCTGCCATGTCCGATATTCCCGAAGGCAAGGGGAAGATCATCTTCTTTCGCAAGGGTGGCCTGATGGGCGCGGCCATTTCCTGCGCGGTGCATGAGAAGGAGGAGAAGTTGACCAGCCTGCCGCCGGGCAAGTTTGCGGTGGTTTATGCCGAACCGGGCATTCACGAATATTCGGTCAAGAGCGAGGCGACCGATACGCTGCGGCTGGAGATCGAGCCGGGCGAAACCTATTATTCCAAGTGCAGTATTTCGATGGGGATCATGGCCGGCCGTCCCAATCTGTCCCCTTCGGACAAAAGCACCTTCGACGCCATGAGCGCGAAGCTGAAGCCGGTCGAAATCAAGACGGAATAAAGCCGGGACTATCGCACAAAGACAAGGGGCGCCACCGGGGGGGACCGGCGACGCCCCTCTTTTTGTGCCCGGCGCCCCTTGGGGAGGGGCGTCATGCCGGAGCGAAACGGACGGACCGGGAGGGTCTGTGGGGTGTGGCCCGTCCATTCATCAGCTAGACGTCACAGGATGAAGTTAACCGTCGCCCTAAATGAGAGGGCGACGTGATTTTGTTGTTCCTCCGCGCCGACTTCGCCGCCGATGCGGAAACTTTCCGTGCCGCCATAGAGGCGCGCCCGCCCGGTCCAGCCGCTGGTGCGTTCTTCCGAAACTAGGGTGAACTGGTCGCCGCCCTTGAAATAAGCGGTGGTGTTGCCGAGCGATCCGCCGACGATCTGGCGCCGGCCGCCCTCCAGTTCCAGGCGCAGCCAGCCCTCTTCCGGGTTGAGGCTGCCAAAGTCATAGCCCGCCGTCACCGTGCCGTTGGCGGTCGTTTCGTCGCTGGTGCGGCCCAGCACGGTCAGGTTGAACGCATCGCCGCCGCCGGTTTCGGCATAGCCGTCCTCCTTCAGGCGATAATAGTCGATACCCACCGCCGGGCGCAGGCCAAAACGGCCCATTTGAAACTGGTATGACGCGCCGGCCGTGGCCGAATAGAGCCTGCCGTTCCATTTGCCGTTGGCGGTACGGGTGACGTCGCCATTTTCGAAATGGCGCGTGCCCGAAAAGTTGATCGTTGCGGCGGACAGGCGGGCGAAGGCGAGCAGCGGACCCCATTGGCCGCGCCAGTGCGCCGCCAGCTCATATTGGTCGGAATCGACCGCATTGTTGGAACCGCCGCTGGAATCGCTGCCATGGATATAGGCAAGCGATCCGCCGAACGCGCCGAGATCGGTCAGATACTCCGCGCCGCCGCCCGCACCCCAACCGGTGATGTCGTAGGAAGCGGTGCTGCCCACGCTCTTGGCGCTGCCGAAGGCCACCTGCTGCAACCAGAAGCCCAGGCGGCCGTCCTTGGTCCGGTAGATGCCGTTGGGGTCCGACAGGATGCGTGCGGTCGCTCGTGAGCCTGCCGTCACCGCTTCGAACGTGCCGCCGGCATGATCGGGCAGCATCTGGCGCAGGTTGGCGTTGAGCGTGCTGCCGTCGGTGATGCCCAGATAGGCGTTGGCGATTTCGCTGTCATTGTCGAGCGCGTTGAAGATCGCCGGATAGGCGCGCGCCAGTGATCCGGTCAGCCCCAGTTCCGATACGCTCTTGGCGGCGACGGAGAGGGTGACGGTGCCTGCGCTGCTGTCGCTCGCGACGCTGCCCTTGAACATATAGGGCAGCAGCGTTTCGGTATCGAGTACCGGGGCGCCGCTCAATGATCCGGCGCGGACGATGACATAATCGCCTGCCGATCCGCCGACCTGGGCCAGGTTGACCCTGACCTCAGATCCGCTGGCGAAGCTGGCGGCGCCAGCCACGTCATATGTTGTATGCGCGCCGGTGGCGGCATTGATGGTGACGCCGATGGTCGATGTCGCGCTGGCCGAAAGCGACGCCAGGCTGACGCTGCCGGTGTTGGTGGCGTTGAGCGTGCCGCCGTTCAGCACCACGGCCATGCCGCCGCCATTGCTGATCGCGCCCGACAGGGATGATGTGCCGCCCAGCGTCAGCGTGCCGTTGCCGCCGCCGAAATCGACACCGCCGGTGATTGCCGCGCTGTCGGCCAGCGACAGCGACGCATTGCCGGTGCCGAAGGCGACATTGCCGGTCAGGCTGGACGTGCCGGACAAGGAGAGGCTGTCATCGCCAGCGCCGAAGCTGATATTGCCGGTGATGCTGCCCGCGGAAACCGTCACTGCGTCATTGCCCGCACCCAGCAGAATGTCGCCCGTGATTTTCGGGGCCGAAGCGGTGGAGGAGGCCCGCGCCTGCGTCAGGGTGATGCCGCTGCTGTTGGCGCTCAGGTCGATCGCGACATTGGTAACGCCGCCAGACGCACTGATCGTGCCGGTGTTGGACAGGCTGGAGACGGTGCCGGACGAATCGAGGATGGCGATGGCGGTGCCGTTCTTATTGTCCAGCGCGGTTGCGACGATGGTGCCGCCGACCTTGATATTGCCGACGGTCGCGCCGGAATCGATCACCAGGCCGCGCGCGGCGGTGCCGCTTTTCGACGCGCCGGTCGCGCCCACGGTGCCGTTGACCTCGACCGTGCCGGCGCTGGCGCCCGAACCCAGGCGCAGGCCCGTGGCGTTGCTGTCATAGGAGACGGCGGCGACGGTGCCGCTGACCAATATGCCCTTGGCGATGTCGACATTGCCGCCCAGCCCGCCGACGACCAGGCCGTTGGCGTTGACGCCGTCATAGATGCCGTAACCGGCGATGCCGCCCTTGACGATCAGGCCATAGCCCGAACTGTCGCCGGTCACGGCGCCGATTACGGTGTTGGCATCGGCCGCGCCGACCTGAACCGCGGCGGCGGAACCATATGTGACGACGGCGGCGGAACCTTCGGTGCTGTCGGTCAGCCCGTCATCATCGACGTCGGTGTCCGTGTCGCTGAGCGTCGGCGGTATGTCGAAGATGACGCCGCCAGCGACATTGCCCGCGATGACGATGGCCGATCCGCCCTGCAGCAGGTCGTCCGCGTCCAGCTTCGACACGTCGGTGGGGCGGGTGGTGTAGCGATAGCCGGTGCTGGTGATGGCGCCCTGGATCTTGAGCGTGCCGCCGACATCGCCCAGCAGCGCTGCGCCGATGCTGTTCGCGCCGGTGACGGTGGTGGTGCCACGCAGCGTGGCATTGCCGCTGATGTCATTGGCCAGCACGCCATAGCTGTTGTCGCCGATGACGGAGGTTGTGCCGCTGGTCGACAAATTGCCTGTCAGCGTGCTGTCCAGGCGAATGCCCGCCGACTGGTTGCCCTCGATCGAGATGGTGCCGCTATGGTCGATATTGCCGACATGGGCCGCGCCGGACTGGACCCAGATGGCATTCTTGCCCGTCCCCTTGGCGAAGGGGCCGTCCAGATCGCCGTCGCTGTCGGTGTCGGTCGCGGTATAATTTTCGGTCAGCGTGATGGTGCCGCTGTTGGTGATGGCGCCGGTCGTGCCGGGCGCGACCAGGATGCCCGTGACATTGTCCGCATCGTTGATCGTGATGGTGCCCGCGTTGGATACGCTGTTGCTGCTGTCGACGGTGACGGCTGTGCCGCTGGTCAGGGTGATCGATCCCGCAGAGCTGATGATGAGATTATCGGCTGCACCGCTGGCGATGGTTGATGTTTTGACGGCGGTCGTGGTGGCGGTGCCGATCGTGGTGTCGGCTGCCGCTTCGGCCACCGTCAGGGCCGCCAGCACGGGGGCGATGGCCGTGCAGGCCAATAAATGTCGCATGATGTCTCCTCTGCGTGCCGCGCTCGATTTCATGGCGCGTGCGCATGAGACGGCGCCGAACGGTGCATTCCGTCAGGCAATGCGATGAACGGTTGTTCAGAAAGCGAAGTCGACCCCGATCCGCAGGGTGCGGGGGCGCATTGGTGTGTAATAATCGGTGCGCAGGTCGAAGGGGGTGCCGAGCGAAAAACGGTTGCCGTCACTGTCGAGCAGATTGGTGAGCGACAGCGAATATTGCACAACGCCATGGGTCAGGCTGGCGGTCAGGCTGGTGTCGACATAGTTGCCCTGGGTCCGCCCCAGGATCGGCCCGACGCCCAGCCGCGACTTGCCCACATATCGGGCCGCACCGTTCAGATGGAAATCCAGATCGTCGCCCAGCGGTGCCCGATAGTCGAAGGCGATCCGCCCGCCAAGATTGGCGACATTGGGCAGTGACAGCGACCGCCCGTCATAGGACAAGGTGCGCAGGAACTGGGCCGGCTGGCTGAGGCGGCTGTCATTATAGATGAAGCTGCCGTCCAGGGTCATCGCGGGGATCGGGCGCACGACGATCCGCCCTTCGACCGTGTAGATGCGCCCGTCGCCGATATTGGCGGTGGTGGGCAGGCCGATCCGGTCGGTGACATCGGCCTGGATGTCGCGCCAGTCGGTATAGGCGACATTGGCGCTGATCGCGATCGGATCGCGCCCCGGCGCGCCCTTGCGGAAGCCGATCTCGAATGTGGAGATGCGGTCGTTCTGGAACCGGCGGACACGCTGATCGTCGACCGCCAGGCCGCCGGGGCGGAAGCCCTGCTGGAACTTGGCGTAGAGGGTGACGCCGGGAATAGAATCGGTGAGGATGGAAGCGGACGGCAGGAAGACCGTTTCATTGCGATCCGCCTGTGCTTCGGCTCGCGCCAGGTCGGCGAAGGAGAGCGCCGCGACGGGATCGAGCGCTTCACCCGACAGACGGCTGTTGGTCAGCCGCCCGCCAACCGTGGCGATCAGGCCCTTGACCGGTTCGAAGGATGCTTCGCCGAACAGGGTCGCTTCCCTGACGCTGTTGCGCACGCCAGTCGCGGCAGCGGCCATGCCCATGCCATAGACCGGTACGCCCGGAATGACTTCCGGCTGCGCGGGCATGGTTCCGAATGACGTCAGCGACCGATGGAGGCGGGACGTGCTCTGGAGATAGGAAGCGCCCAATATCCAGCCCAGGCCATTGTCCAGGTCGCGTACCAGCCGGTTTTCGGTGGAAAAAATATTGACCAGATTATTCTGACGGAAAAGAGCGGGCGCGCTGCCTGGCTGGGTCGCATCATAGCTTTCGTTCAATTCGTGCCGGACATAACCGGTCGAGGATACGAAGCGCAGATTGTCCCACTGCCGCTCGATGCGGACATTGCCCAGCAGATAGTCGGAATCATAAGGTTGGGCGACGGCGGAGGCGCGTTCGAGGCGACCGACCGAGCGTGTCGCATATTGGGCGTCATCGCCATCGATATGCTGGTAGACGCCGCTCAGGTCGATGACCCAATTCTCGTCGGGCGCAATGCGCAACGCCGCTCGCCCGCCATAGGTACGCACGCGGTTGACGTCGTCCTTGTCACGGTTGGCGTCGTCGATATAGCCGCCTTCCTGCACGCCATAGCCGACCAGGCGCAACGCCACCTTCTCCGCGACGATGGGCAGGTTGAGCGTGGCGGAAAGGTCGCCGCCGGGGTCGCCATGCTGAATGGCGGAAAGGCCCGCTGATATCTGCCCGCCATATTCGCCCAGATTGGGGGCGTTGGGCATGATGCGGATGATCCCGCCCAGCGATCCCGCGCCATAGAGCGTGCCTTGCGGCCCTTCCAGCACCTCGACCCGGCTGACGTCGTAGAGTTTCAAGTCGGGATCGGGCGCGGCATAGTTGAGCCGCATGTCGCCGAAATATTGGCCCGTTGTCGCCTGGGTCGGCCCGGCGACGCCGGAATCCGCGATGGCGCGGATGAACAGCTTGTTGCGGCCATTGCCGGCATAGGTGGAGCTGAGGCTGGCGACCCGCGCCAACAGGGTGGCGGAGCCGCTCGCCGCTTCGCCGCTGGTAAAGGTGCGATCGTCCAGCGCCTCGACCATGCCGGCATAGCGGGGCAAGGGGATGTCGCGCTTGGACGCGGTGACGATGATCTCGACGGGCGGTTGTTCGGGCGCCGGCGCGACCTGGATCGGCGCAGCGGACGCGGCTGACGACGCAGACGCATGATGGGCGCGCACGATGCGCCAGGTGGTGGCGTCGATCCGCCGGGCCGTCGCGCCGGTGCCCTTTAGCAGGCGCTTGAGCGCGGCCTCGACGCTCAATCTGCCCTCCATGCCTGCCGTGGCGATGCCGGCCAGCGACTGGTCGGACATGCCGATGCTGACCCCTGTCTGACGGCCGAGCGCAATGGTCGCCTCACCCAACCTGCCGGGGGCGATGCTGATGGCCTGTCTGTCCGCCGCTTGCGCGGGCGCTGCGCTCGCTATGGCGAGGGCGGTGACGAGATGAAGGTCAGTTCTGCGGAGCATCCCCTTCCTTCAGCAACCATGCGTCACCCTGCTGCACGGCGGAAAGGCCCATGAGCGGCGCGGCTCCGGCGAAGAAGCGCGCGGGATTCCTGTCGAGGCGGATGGTGCCCGTGAAGCGGCTGACCCCGGCCTGCGGCGTGAAGCGGACCGTGATGCCGAGCGAGCGGGCAATATCCTCGCCCACCTGGGTCACGGGCGCGTTGGCATAGATCAGGCTGCCCTGTCGCCAGCTTGCGACGGCGGTCGGCGTGACGTCCATCACGCGCAGGCCCTGTTCGTCATTGGCCAGCCCGCGCCCGGCGGGCAGGGCGATGGCTTCGGCCTGCGGATTGTAGATGACCTTGCCTTCGGACACGCCGATTCGCGTCGCGCCGCCGGCATGGACGATGTTGAACACCGTGCCGGCATCCTCGAACACCGCGTCGCCCACCGTCACACGGAAGGGATTGGCGCCGTCATGCCGCACGGTGAAGGCTGCTTCGCCCTTGTCCAGGGCAGCGAAGCGCGCATCCTTGCGGTCGAGCCGTAGGCTGGTGTCGCCGTTCAGTTCGATTTTCGTGCCGTCGCCAAGTGCGATATTGCGTGTCTCGCCCGGCTGGGTGGTGACGGTGTAGATGTCGGCGCGATTGAGCGTGCCGATGGAAATGGCTGCGACCAGCGCCGCCGCGACCGCGCCGCCGCCGACCCAGCGCCATGGGCGGCGCCTGGGTTCGACGTCGTTCGCCGCCACCGGCATCGCTACCGGTTCGGGCGGGATGATCGCCTCCAGATCGGCATCCGCCGCCATCAGGGCGTCATAGGCCCCTGCGTGCGTAGGGTCGCCCTCCAGCCAGATGGTGAAGGCGTCCCAGTCGTCAAATTGGGGATCGCGCGTGCGGATTACCCACGCGAGCGCCTCCTGGTTCATCATGGCTTCAGCCCTGTTCATCTCTTGCCCCTTACAGAGATTGACGCCACCGACGCGCTCATTCCGTATCCATTTTCTGCTTGAGCGCAAACATCGCACGATAGGCCTTTTGCAGATCCTTTTCGACGGTTGTCAGGCTGACCCCCAGCTCGTCGGCGATGATCTTCTGTCCCACGCCTTCGATCCGGAAACGGCGGAACACCAGTTCCACCCGCGGCCCCAGACTGCGGAGCACGCCGCGCGCCTGATCCAGGCGCTGGTTCAAGATCATCCGTTCATCCACGGCGACATCGTCGGTGGGGTCCGCCATCACGCCGCCCGCGCCCTCCGCCCAATCCTGTTCGCGGCGTTCGCGCCGGGTGGCGGATCGATAACGATCCAGCATCAGATTATTCGCCATGCGATAAAGATAGGGCAGCGGGTCGGCGACGGGGCCGATATCCTTGGCCTCCAGCTTCACCCACATGTCCTGCAGCAGATCCTCGGCATCTTCACCCGCGCCGCGCGCGCGCAGGAAGCGCAGCAGGGCGGGGCGGTTTGCCATGAATATCGCGGAAAGGCCGGTGGCCATGCCTGTCTTTGTCCAATGCGTGGCGATCAGGCGGGTTGCCATAGAGGGGAGGAAGGGGTCTTGGCAATCCGCAAGGCTGTTTACCTGCGTGCATGGCTGCTTTAGCCCTTCGTCCGGGACGGGCAGGAGCATAGGGTGCATGGCGGAAGGTCTGGACAGGGCGGCGGCGCAGGCGGCGGGGATGGACCCGGACCGGCTGGATGCGTTGCTGGGCTTTCTGGACCGGACCTACATCGAATCGGGCAAGTTGCCGCACATGCAGTTCCTGCTCTCGCGCGACGAACGGCCTATCCTGTCGGTGACGCGGGGAGCGGCGCGGGCGAAGGGCGATCCGTTGCGCGACGATGCGCTCTACCGCATCGCCTCGATGACCAAGCCGGTCACGTCGGTTGCCTTTATGATGATGGTCGGGCAAGGGAAAGTCGCGCTCGATACCCCTGTGGCGGACATCATCCCGGAATTTGCGGACCTGCGAGTCGGGCGCGCCAATCGCACGCGGCCCAGGCGGCCGATGCTGATGGTCGACCTGCTGCGCCATGCATCGGGTCTGACCTACGGCCTGCAACGCCAGACATCGATCGACGCGCGCTATCGCAAGCTGGGGTTGGACGAGTTCCAGCAGAAACGCACATCTGACCAGTTCATCGCCGACCTGGCCACGCTGCCGCTGGAATTTTCGCCGGGCGAGCGATGGAATTATTCGGTGTCCACCGATGTGCTGGGCGTCGTGATCGAGCGGCTGACGGGCCTCGATCTGGAGCGCGCCTTCCGCCGCCACATCTTCGATCCGCTCGGCATGGCGGATACGGGCTTCCTGCTGCCGGGCGACAAGGCGTACCGCCTGACCGACGCCTGGCGGCTGGAAGAAGGTAGTGGCCGGTCGGTCGCCGACCATGGCGCGCGCAGCGGTTGGCGACGGGAACGTTTCCTGTCGGGCGGCGGCGGTCTCGTGTCCTGCGCGGCGGACTATCATCGCTTCGCGCGCATGTTGCTGCGAGGCGGGGAATTGGACGGCGTGCGTCTGCTTGCGTCCGAAACGGTCGAGCAGATGCGCGGGAACCGGCTGCCCGGTGGCGGCGATCTGGCCAGCCTGTCCAGCGGCATGTTCAGCGAAGCGGACTATCAGGGCGTGGGCTTCGGCCTGGGCTTCGCCGTGGGGCTGGGCGGCGGCGAATATTATTGGGGCGGTGTTTTTTCGACCTATTTCTGGATCGATCCGGTCGAACGGCTGATCGGCATCTTCATGACCCAGTTGCTGCCATCCAACGCCTATCCGGTGCGCGCGCAATTGCGTCAGGGCGTGGCGGACGCGCTGATTGACAGATATCGGGTCTGAAGGAGCAGATTTGTAGAAGCGAATGTCGAATCGCGGATAGGGCGATCAAAGACAATCTTGCGGTTTAAAGGGAAAACCGTACATTATATTCTACTTATGGTGAGGGCTGTGATGAAGTGTAATATTTGCGGATGTGAAGATTTTGTCGACATGAACAGTCGGAAAAATGTTCGATGCAGAAATTGCGAATCCTTGGAACGCACCAGATTATTCTGGATGTATGTGGAACGTTTCAATATCTCAAGAGGAGATAAGGTTCTTCATATTGCGCCAGAAAGGGGAATATATCAAGGATTAAGGGATAAATTGGGCGATGGGTACACAACTGCGGATATTTCTCCGGAGAATTATGCATTCGCAGAAGGATGTAGAAAGATAGATTTAACTGATCTGGATCATTGGCCATCGGAAGAATATGATTATATCTTTCATATTCATGTTATGGAACATATTCCCTGCAATATTGCGTATACACTATTTCATTTACACAGGATGCTCAAGAAAACAGGAACGCACCTGTGCATAATACCTTTCATGGCCGGTCGTTTTGATGAGACCTTTGAAGATATAGGCGATCAGGAGCGGTCCAGAAGATTTGGACAATATGACCATGTCAGGAAGTTCGGCAGGGACGATGTTGGATCTCATTTGGGGAAGATCGTTTCTCTGCCGGACAAGTTTGATGTGACACAGGATTTTTCGGAGCAAGCTCTCGAAGCCGCGAACATTCCTCCATCGCATTGGCAAGGGCTGCACATCGGAACGGTGCTGTCGTTGAAGCGGTCTGACTATAAACTAGCATTCTGAGGTGTCCGCATTAGCGCAACGGACGCCCGGCATGAGGGTCGCGTAATATCCTGATGGATGGGGCGAGGGCATGGCGATCCACGCCCGCCGAATCGATGTGGACGCCCATACTGACGCCGCGCTCCGATAAATCTATTTTATTTCAAAGGGATAGGTGGTGAGTCCAGCTGGGTTCGAACCAGCGACCTACTGATTAAAAGTCAGTTGCTCTACCGACTGAGCTATGGACCCGTCCGTGCGGTGGAGGACGCCCTAATGGGGGCGGGGCGGCTGGTCAACCTTGGGTTTCGCTTTTTGCAGGCGGGCGTGGAGATGGCGGATGGCAAGGCCCGTATGCGGGTCGCGCCAGCCTGGCGCTGTGGCTCGAAGCGGCGTGAGGACGAAATAGCGGTTGCGAAAGGCGGCGTGGGGGATAGTCAGCGTGCGGCTGCGCCAGCATCCGCCCGACCAGAGGATGATGTCGATGTCCACGCTGCGCGCGCCCCAGCGGCGATGACGGCGGCGGCCGAGACGGTTTTCGATCGACTGGAGGAAGGCGAGCATGGCGGGCGGAGGCAGGGCGCTTTCCACCAGCAGCGCGCCATTGGCGAAAATCCGGGTCGATGGGCCGAGCGGGGGGGTGAAGATCGTCGGCGACACCGCCAGCACCCGTGCCCGATCGCCGATCAGGACCGTGGCTTCCGCCAGCAGGCGCGGCGGCGTGCGGCGCGCGGACAGCGGCCGGTTCGATCCCAGCGCCAGCGCATAAAGGTGAAATGGTTCGGCCATGCAGCGCCTATCGCGCCTTGTCCCTGGCATGGGCCTTCATTTCCGCATAGGCCGCGTCGCGCTGATCGGTGGCAAGCGACAGCAGATGGCGCACGGCATCCTTGTAGGTCAGGAACGGCCGGCCATCCGCGATGACGGGAATGGCGCGGGCATTGTAGAGCCGTTTCAGCAAGCGCCTTTGCGGCCTGCTCAGACCATTATCCTGGTCGTTCGTCATTTCATCCGGAGTCATTCGTCTGCAATCATTGGCTGTCCGTCATGGTCTTGCTCCGTCAGATATCCTGCGCGATCCGCCCGTACAGTTCCGGCCGGCGGTCGCGGAAGAAGCCCATGCCGGCGCGGTGGATCTTCGCCTTGGCAAGGTCCAGCGTCGCCACCAGCGCGCCGCTGTCCTTCGCGTCGGCGTCAGCCAGATAGTCGCCCCATTCATCGCTGATGAAACTATGGCCGTAAAAGAGCTGTCCCTCTTCATCCCCGATGCGGTTGGCGGCGATGACGGGCATACAGTTGCTGACGGCATGGCCGATCATCGCGCGGCGCCACATGCGGCTGGTGTCCAGATCGGCATCATAGGGTTCGGAGCCGATCGCGGTCGGATAAAAGAGCATCTCCGCGCCCATCAACGCCATGCAGCGCGCGGTTTCGGGATACCATTGGTCCCAGCAGATGCCGACGCCGATCGTGCCATATCGGGTGTTCCACACCTTGAAGCCGCTATTGCCGGGGCGGAAATAATATTTTTCCTCATAGCCCGGCCCGTCGGGAATATGGCTCTTGCGATAGACGCCCATGATCTCGCCTTCATCATCGATCATGGCGAGCGAGTTGTAATAATGATGGCCATCGCGCTCGAAATAGCTGGTCGGGATGTAGACGCCCAGCTCCCTGGCCAGCTTGCGCATCTCCTGCACAGCCGGATGGCTGTCGGTCGGCTGGGCGCTGGCGAACAGCGCCTCATCCTCGACCCGGCAGAAATAGGGGCCTTCGAACAGTTCGGGCGGCAGGATGATCTTCGCGCCGCGCGCCGCGGCCCTGGTCACATGATCGGCGACCATGGCGATATTGTCGCCCATGTCGTCCGAAAAGGCGAGTTGCAGGGCGGCGACGGTCACGCTTGTCATTCTTCACTCCATGGCGGGGAACAGGGCGCCATATAGAGAATGTCCGGCGGACATGCCACCGGCCATGAACCGTCTTGTTGATCCCATCTCGTCAGAGTTTGTGCGAAAATGCGCGGAAGAGCGCATTTTGAGACCGCACCGGCCCTCACCCCCACCCGGCCACCCATATGATACTGCCGTTGGGTGGCCGGGTGGGGGAGAGGGCCGGTGCCGTAATGCGCCGATAGGCGCATTCCCAAAGAATCTCTCAGAGCAGCGAGGTCGCGTGGTTCAGCACCAGGTCGCACGCCTTGGTCTTCGCCTTGGCCTTCAGGCTGCCGAGCGAGAAGCTGTTTTCGTCGCTCTGGAGGGTGCCGTTCTGCCCCAGCTTGAACCCGCTCGATTCCTTGACGCCGGGCTTGCCGGTCAGCTTGCCCAACACCGAACTGGCGCTGGTGGCGTTTACCAGCTTGTTCTTCACGCAATAGCTGAGCACGCCCGCCGCATTGCCTGCGCCGACCGATGCGATATTGGGCAGCCCCCCGCCGAGCAGGCCGCCCAGGTTAGGCAGTTGTGCGGAAGAGGCGGTCGCGCCGGTGAGAAGCAGCAGCGTCAGAGCGACGCGAAAAGGCGTGCGGATCATGAGCATGTCTCCCTGCCCGGCGACTCTGGCCGGATCGGAACAAAGATTGATCCTATCCGGCCCGATGCGCAATGATGTTCGTTCAGACGAGCGATGGCAGCTGCTGGCTGCAACAATGGAAGCTGCCGCCGCCCGACAATATGGCGTCGCTGCGCAGGCCGATAATTTCCCGTCCCGGAAAGAAGGGGCGGAAGGCGTCGAGCGCAGCCTGATCGTTGGGCCGGCCGTAGATGGGGACGATGACGGCCGCATTGCCGACGTAGAAATTCATGTAGCTGGCGGGGATCGCCTCGCCATCCACCTCGACTCGGCCGGGGGAGGGGATGTCCACCACCTCGACGCCATGCGCTTTCGCGCGGGCGCGCGCATCGGCGTAGAGGTCGGCGTTGGGATCGTCATCGGTGGTTGCGATGGGCAGCGCCAGCTTGCCGGGGGCGACGAAGCGGGCGAGGTTGTCGACATGCCCGTCGGTATGGTCGTTGAGCAGCCCGTCACCCAGCCACAGCATGTCGGACAGGCCCAGGCTGCCGGCGAGCAAAGTCTCGATCTTGCCGCGATCCAGGTCCGGGTTGCGATTGGGATTGAGCAAACATTGCTCGGTCGAGACGAACAGGCCGGTGCCGTCGGTATCGATCGCGCCGCCCTCGAACACCCAATGTTGGGTGGATGTCGGCAGGCCCGTGGCGGCGGCCAGGCGCGCGCCGATATCCTCGTCGCCGGGCATCTGATATTTGCCGCCCCAGCCGTTGAAGCCGAAATCGACCAGCGCACGCCCATGCTCTCTGGCGCCCGCGCCGTTCAGCACCGCGATCGGCGCGGTGTCGCGCAGCCAGACGTCGCCCAGCTTCTCCACGACGATGGTGACGCCGGGCGTGACCAGCGCACGGGCCGCGTTGGCATCGCCGTCATTGGCGACGACCAGCCGCACCTCCTCGCCCTTGCCATCGGCATGGAGCGCGCTGGCGAAGGTGGCGATCTGTTGCCGGGCTTCCTCGAAGGCGCCGGGCCATTCGGCGGGATTGGTCGGAAAGCCGATCCAGGTCCAGTCGTGCGGCGCCCATTCGGCAGGCATACGGAAAGTCATGGGTTCATCCTTGCTCGGCGGGGGCCGATCCGTGATAGCGGGATCATGCGCGCTCCATAGCGCGCCCTTATGGGTCTGGACAGGGGCTGACGGCCATGAAGAAAAGAGTTTCCACCATCGCGGCGATGCTGCTGCTGGGTCTGTCCGCCACGGTCAGTGCCGGGGAATTACCGTCCTGGCTGACCGGGGAATGGCAACAGGAGATCGGCGACCGCTGGACCGAGGAAGTCTGGACGCTGCCGCGCGGCGGGGTGATGATCGGCGTGGGCCGGACGGGCCGTGGGGAAAGCCTGCGGTCCTGGGAAGTCATGCGCATCGTACGCGCCGCCGACGGATCGCTGGCCTTCCACGGCGCGCCGGAAGGCGGGACCGCGACGATCTTTCCCGTCGTCGAACAGGGCGTCCGGGACATCACCTTCGCCAACCCGGACCATGATTATCCCCAACGCATCCGCTACTGGCGCGAAGGCCGGCTGCTCATGGCGGAAACAGCGAAGATGGACGGCAGTGCGGCGCAGAACTGGACCTATTCCCCGGCGGGGCAGTGAGGCATCAAGGGCGCCTGGGCTGTGTCCGCTGCGCTTCGGTCAGGCTCTGGAGCGCCCGTCCGCGCATTTCGAGTTCGCGCCGCTTGGAATCGGACAGGCCGTCGCGGCCATAGCGTTCGGCCAGCGCGTCATTCTGGTTGGCTTCCCGGCGGAGACCGCGCGCCTGGCTTTTCTTCAGCGTGCCGCTCTTGCGGCCTTCGCGAATACGCTCGCGCGATTCACGCAGTTCATGATCCGCGCCGGTGGACGGCATGATCCTCACGCCGATGGGGCCGGGTGCAGTTTCCGGCTGCGATCCGGGCGCAATCTGGGCAGGCAGGGCGGCGGGGCTGGCAAGGAGCATCAGGGCAAGGGCGAAACGCATAGGCTCTCCTTCCAGGCAATGCCGTGAAATTCGCCTTGAATCCCTGAACCCGTGCTGAACTTCAGGCGATGATGTGCGGCACGAAGCGGGCGCCATTGCCGGTGATCGGGCCATCCTCGCGGATGCCCATACCGGTCGGCTCGCCATCGATCACCCAACTGCCCAGCACCGGCCGCCGATCGCCTTTCCCCGGCAGGTCGAACAGCCGCTGGTAGATGAAGCCTTCCTCGCCATAGTCGCCATCGCTTTGCGCCACTGTCGCGCCGTCCTTGACGATGCGGACATTGGCCCCTTCGCGTGCGAGCAGGGGCTTCACGACATGATCGCCGTTCATCGGCGCGCGGCTGGCCTCCAGCAGGTTGGGATGGCCGGGAAAGAGATCCCACAGGATCGGCAATATCGCCTTGTTGCTCCAGATCATCTTCCAGATCGGCTCGATCCAGAGGGTAGAGGACAGGCTTTCGATCACCTCCCGTCCGAAGGGTTCATGGATGATCCATTCCCAGGGATAGAGATGATAGAGCGCATCGATCTGCCGATTGTCGAGGTCGACGAAGCGGCGACCGGCGCTGTCCCAGCCAAGATCGGTTGTCAGGATCAACTGTGTGTCGATCCCGGCCTGCTGCGCCGTGTCTGCCATATAGGCGACCGTGACCGCATCCTCGCCCATATTGCCGTCGACATAGGTGAGATGGAGCTTGGACGTGCCACGCGGCGGGGCGATGTCGCGCCACTTGGCGACCAGACGCTCATGCAGGCTGTTATACTGGTCGGCGTTCGGGAAGACGGCTTCCTTCCAGTCCCACTGGATGACCGATGCTTCCAGCAGGCTGGTGGGAGTGTCGCAGTTGAATTCGAACAATTTGGGCGGCCCTGACCCGTCATAGCCCAGGTCGAAGCGGCCATAGTTGAGCGCGGCCGGCTCCCCGTCCCAGCTTTGCCGGATCGCCTCATGGCAGAAGTCGGGAATCCCGAAATCGCCGAGAAGATTCCGATCTAGCACATGCTGGCCGGCCGCCAGGAACAGGCGGTAAAGTTCCGCCGTCGCCGCCTCGATCGTCTCCACCTCGGCAGATGAGAAGCGATAAGCCGCTGTTTCGTTCCAATAGGGCCGGTCGTTCGCGCCGTGCCAAACGAGGCCGAGTTCCTCCACCCGGCTTTGCCAGCCCGATCGCGGTGCGCAGTCGATTCGTTCCATCAGGAAAGGGTGCTGCGCCCGGACAGGCCCAGGCCGCCGCGTGTCACTGTGGCGGGCGATACCTGGCCATAGCTTTTGCCGAAGGACGGAGCGATCGAGCCGCCGCTGAGCGGCTGCCCGACCCGCGCCACCGCGCTGCCGCGATTGAGGAAATACCAGACGAAGGCGCCCGTAGCGACGCCGCTATGTGAACGGCAGTTGCTGTCCTCGACCCGCCGCCCTTGTGCGTCGCGGCAGACGCGCACGTCGGCATTGGCGGTGTCGGGGCTGCGCGAACAGCCGGTGGCGAGAAGGGCGGCGGCGACGGCCGACGTGATCGGCAGGATGCGCCGGTCGAATTTCTGGGTCATGCCGCGCTTATACTCAAGATCATGAATGGCTGGCGACACTATTTTGCCGTCGCCAGCCATCCCCGTTATTTCCCCGCCCGGTCCTTGTCGCGGATGGCGCGGAATTCGTCGCCTTCCACCCAGTTGGGCCAGTCGCTCGTGGTCGCCAAATCGCGGCCCACGGCATAATAGAGCTTCAGGTCGGCCAGCACCCCGGTCCAGTCCCAATTGGGATCATATTCATCCTTGGGGCCATGATAGCGGTTCTTGGTATAATCCTCCGCCGCGGCCATGCCCGCCGCAGTGCCGCCCTTCACCAGATCCTCGCCGCCCTCGAAATAGAGCATCGGCAGGCCGTGCTTGGCGAAGCTGAAATGATCGGAGCGGTAATAATAGCCCTTTTCCGGGGTCGGTTCATCGGTGGCGACGCGGCCCTGCGCGGCGAGAGCGCGGTCGAGATAGGCGTCGAGCTGCGACTTGCCCTTGCCGATCACGACGACATTCTTCGCAAGGCCCGCGACGCTGAGCGCGTCCATGTTCACGCCGCCTACCGTCTTGGCGAAAGGGAAGACCGGGTTTGCGCCATAATAGGCCGATCCCAGCAGGCCGGATTCTTCCCCCGTCACTGCCAGGAACACCTGGCTGCGGTCGGTCGGCCCGGCCTTCACATTGGCCTGTGCCAGGGCGACCAGCGCGGCGGTGCCGGTGGCGTTGTCCACCGCGCCGTTGCAGATGTCATCGCCGTCGGGTGCGGCCTGGCAATGGCCCAGATGGTCCCAATGCGCGCTGTAGAGCACATATTCGTCCGGGCGCGCCTTGCCCGGCAGCAGCGCGACGACATTCTTCGAACTATGCTTGCGCAGGTCGTTGTCGAAGGAGACATTGGCCGTCACGCCGGTCAACGGCACCGCCTTGAACCCCGGCTTCTTTGCGGCTGCCATCTGCGCATCGAGGTTGAGGCCCGCACTGGCGAAGAGGGCGGCGGCCTTGTCCTTCTGGACCCAGCCGATCGCCTGGCTCTGCCCCGCATTGCCATTGGCGCTGTCGGCGACATGCTGCGCGCCGGTCCAGCTCGACTGGACGACGTTCCAGCCATAGGCGGCCGGCACCGTGTCATGGACGATGATCGCGGCGGCCGCGCCCTGCCGCGCGGCTTCCTCATATTTATAGGTCCAGCGGCCATAATAGGTCATGGCCCGGCCGTTAAACGGACCGGTCAGCCCCTGCGTCTCATAGTCAGGGTCGTTGACCAGGATGATGACGGTCTTGCCCCTGACGTCCAGCCCGGCATAGTCGTTCCAGCCCTTTTCGGGCGCGTTGATGCCATAGCCGACGAAGACGACCGGGCTGTCCTTGAGTTCGATATGTTTTTCAGTCGTGCGATAGGTGCCGACAACCATCTCCGGACCGTAGGCGGCGGTCACGCTGCTCTTGCCGCCGGTAAAGCTGAGCGCGGACACATTCTTCGCGGTGATCTCCACCAGCGGCACGTCCTGGAACCAACTGCCCTTGTTGCCCGGCTTGAGGCCCAGCTTGGCAAATTCGGCGGAAAGCAGCGCAAGCGTCTTTTCCTCACCCGCGCTGCCGGGCGCGCGGCCCTCATAGGCGTCGGAGGAAAGCTCCTTCACCAGCCGCTTCATCGTCTCGATCGACGGTTCGGCGGATTTGGCGGCGGTGGACCTGACGGGTGCTGCGGCCGCAACGGCGGGCGCGGACAGGACAAGGATTGCGGCGATCGCCGCGATGGAACTGCGCATGGGAATACCCCTTTCTTATGATGGCGGGGTCATGCCATCGGGCGTGGACAAGGGCAAGCAAGGGCGTCGCCTTTGGGGCTTCTGCTTGAACACATGGAATTTTCGGGGATTTTGGCGGCCTGTACCGGATTAGTTACGGCCATTTTCCTCTCGTTGCGCGATCCTCGTCTCGACGCACTGGCGCAATGCAGAGGGAGCCTTCTGACCTTTGAACACGCAATCCGCGACGATCCCGCAGATCATATGTACCGAAGCAAGGTCCTGCTGCTTGTCTCGCGGTCCGCAATAGCCAAGCTGACCCCTTCGGAGCCTGTAGTCGATCCTTGCAGGGGTGGGGCGCTTGCCAACAACGACAATATTCAAAGCCGCGGCCTGCGTTTCATCCTGCGGCATCGATCGGGCAATCTGTGGGTGGACGAAGAGTGCTATCGCCGCTCCCAAGGCGACTGCTGGCAGGAAATTGTCTCCAGGCCGCATCAGAAAGTCACGCCTTGCCTTCCATATCGACGAATGCTCTCGCGCTTCCTGATCCAACCTATGTCCAAAACCCCGACGCGCCAAAAGAACAAGGCGACTATGGCGTTGAAAGCTCCAGCCGCGCGCATCCGAGGGCGATCAAACCTTCATCCTCCCCTGTAAGGGGAGGGGGACCACGAAGTGGTGGAGGGGTGTTCCCCTATCGCCCCTCCGTCACGCGCTTCGCGCGCGCCACCTCCCCTGCCAGGGGAGGATTTTCGTCCCGTCACCGACATTCAGGAGGCAGGTTCGCAAAGGCCATGATCGACCAAACAAGAAAGGGCGGCTCCTTGCGGGGCCGCCCTTTTTGTAACTCTGTTCGGAGAACCGATTAGCGCGAATAAAATTCGACGACCAGGTTCGGTTCCATCTTCACCGGATAGGGCACTTCGTCCAGCGTAGGTACGCGGACATAGCTGACCTTGGCGGCGCCGTCGGGGGCGACATAATCAGGGATGTCACGCTCAGGCAGGCCCTGTGCTTCCAGAACCAGCGCCATTTCCTGCGCCTTCTTGCCCAGGGTGATTTCGTCGCCCGGCTTCACCAGACGCGACGCGATGTTGCACTTCACGCCGTTCACATAGATGTGGCCGTGCGAAACGATCTGGCGGGCCGAGAAGATGGTCGGCGCGAACTTGGCGCGGTACACGACCGCGTCCAGGCGACGCTCCAGCAGGCCGATCAGGTTCTGACCGGTGTCGCCCTTCATACGGCTGGCTTCGAAATAGTTCTTCTTGAACTGCTTCTCGGTGATGTCGCCGTAATAGCCCTTCAGCTTTTGCTTGGCGCGGAGCTGGATGCCATAGTCGGACATCTTGCCCTTGCGGCGCTGGCCGTGCTGGCCGGGGCCATATTCACGCTTGTTGACCGGGCTCTTAGGGCGACCCCAGATATTCTCGCCCATGCGGCGGTCAAGCTTGTACTTTGCGCTGGAACGCTTCGACATAATCTGTCCTTCGATATGCTAACAACAACATGTGTCCACCTGCCTTGCGGGGCGGGTGAATGTTTCCCCGGTATCGCCTGTTTTCCGTGTTTCAGGGACAGGGTCGCCGCTTCACCGGGATACGGGACCAATCGCGAAGGCGGCCCTATGACCGCAAGGGGCAGGCATGTCAAGCCTCGACAGGGGCGGGCAGGCGGCCTAATTCCTTCGCCCATGAACCCCGACAGCTATAGCAGCATGGCAGAGGTGCGCGCCGGTGTCGATGAGATCGACCGGCAGATCGTCGCCCTGCTCGACCTCCGTTTCGCCCATATGCGCGCCGCCGCGCGGATCAAGCCTGATCGCGGCGCCGTGCGCGATGAAGCGCGCAAGGCCCAGGTGATCGCCAACGCCCGCGCGGAAGCCGAACGCCTGGGCGTCCCCGGCGACGTGATCGCGGACCTGTGGGAGCAGCTGGTCGAAGCGTCCATCGCTTATGAGATGGACGTGTTCGACCGGACGCGGGGCTAACGTCCGCCCTGCGCCTGGAACCAGGGGATCATCCGCGCGATCGCGTCCTCGATCCGGTCGGTCGACACGGCGAAGCTGAACCGAATGAAGCGATGGCCGTCGACCGGATCGAAATCGATCCCCGGCGCGGTCGCCACCCCGGTTTCGCGCAGCAGCCTCTGGCAGAAGCCGAGGCTGTCATTGGTCAGGTGGCTGATGTCGGCATAGATGTAGAAAGCGCCATCGGGCGGCGCGATGCGGGCAAGGCCCAGCGCGGGCAGGGCGTCGAGCAGCAATTGCCGGTTGCGCCGATAGGTGGCGACATGCCCCTCCAGTTCATCGGTGCAATCGAACGCGGTCAGGCCCGCGCGCTGCGCCAGCACCGGCGGCGTCAGGAAGAGATTGCCCATCCGCGCCCGCGCGACGTCGATCAGGTCGCTCGGCACCACGATCCAGCCCAGCCGCCACCCGGCCATGCTGTAATATTTGGAGAAGCTGTTGACGATCACGGCGTCGGGTGCGAACTCCAGCATCGATCGCGCCGGTTCGCCGAAGCTCAGCCCATGATAGATTTCGTCGGAAATGATGCGGATGCCGCGATCCGCGCAGACTTTCGCGATTCGCTCCAGTTCGTCCGCCGGGATGATCGTGCCGGTGGGATTGGCGGGACTGGCGAGGATGAGGCCTTGCGGAGCCGGATCGATCCGGGCCAGCGCGTCTGCGCTGATCTGGTAGCGATCGGCCGGGCCGCAGGCGACCTCGACCGGCTCCAGATAGAGCGCTTTCAGGTTGTTGCGATAGGCGACATAGCCCGGCCGCGCGGTGGCGACGCGGGCGCCGGGCGTGAACAGGCTGGTCAGCGCCAGCACCAGGCCCGGCGACGCACCGCAGGTCAGCAAGACCTGCTCCGGATCGATGGCAATGCCGTGCCGCTCGGCATAATGGCGCGCGATCCGCTCCTTGAGCGCCGGGCTTTCCCAATAGCCCATCGGATCGGTGTCCAGCACCGCGTGCGCCACGGCGATGGCGGCGGCGGGCGCGCCGGTCGACGGCTGGCCGAACTCCATGTGCAGGATGGATCGGCCCTGCGCTTCCAGGGCATGGGCTTCGCGGCTGATGGCGATGGCGTGGAACGGATCTATCTCGGCAACCATGGCCGCGTGCCTAGAACGCCGCCGCAACCATGTCGATAGTGGCGGCGTTCAGGAAGAATGAACGCCGTGCTTCTCACCGCCCTGCAATATTATGGCGCAGGGGCGGCGACCCTGGCAGCGCTGATCGTGTCGCTGAACCTGGGGCGGCGCATCACCGGATGGGCGTTCGTGCTGTTCGTTACCTCCTCGTTGGCGCTCACCGCCTGGGGCTTTCTGAACAGGGGCAGCGAGGGGATAGGGTGGCAGAATGTGGCGCTGCTGGTGATCAACGCCGTGGGGGTGTGGCGCTACCTGATTTCGAAGCATGAACCGGGATGGTAAACAAGCCTCCTCCCTTCCCGTCATCCCCGCGCAGGCGGGGATCCATCTCCCGCCTTTTCACTTTGGATCAAGGTTGGGAGATGGATTGCCGCCTGCGCGGCAATGACGGACAATGGTCTCAGCCTTCCGCGATCCATACCTCGACCGGCACATCATCCTGCAACAGCGCCAGCCGGATCGGCAATTCCTCGACAGGCCCGCCCGCCAGCGCGCAATCATAGACCGCCTTCTTCCCTGCGCCGCCGATCTGGAGGAAGATATGGCGGCTCTGGAGAATGGCATGGGCGGTTAGCGATAGACGCTGATGGGGCGCGACGGGCGGCGTGGCGGCAATGGTCAGCGCGGTGGACGACAGGCCCTCGGCCAGTTCCTGCCCTTCGGGAAAGAGCGAAGCGGTGTGCCCGTCATCGCCCATGCCCAGCAGCACGATGTCGAGCGGCCAGGGCAGGGTAGCGATCGCCGCCTCAACCGCCGGCTGTCCGGCATAGGCGTCGGCGGCGTCCGTCTTCATCGGCACGAAGCGGGCCTGCGCCGCCGCACCCTGCAACAGCGTCTCGCGCACCAGTCGTTCATTGCTGTCGGCGCTGTCGGGCGCGACCCAGCGTTCGTCGACCAGCGTCACCACGACCTTGCTCCAGTCGAGATCGGCCGCGCTCAGCGCCTCCAGCACCGGCCGGGGCGATCGCCCGCCCGAAACGGCGATGCTCGCCACGCCGCGTTCGGCAATCGCAACGGACAGGATGGTGGCGATGCGCGCGGCGATGTCGGCGGCGGCCTCTGCCCCGGTGGCGAAAAGATGTTCGGTCGGCATGAGGCTCACTCCACAGTTTCAGCCAGGATTTCTGGAAGCGTGCAGATGTCGATCCATTGCGCGCCGGTCAAGGCGGCAAGGCGATCGGGCGTCAGTTCGACCGATGTGGTGCGCGATCCGGCTGCCGGGAAGACGGTGGCGAAATCGCGCAGCGACACGTCGCAATAAACGGGCAGGGGAGAGGGCAGGCCGAACGGGCAGACGCCGCCGACCGGATGGCCGGTGATCGCCTCCACCTCTTCGGCGCCCAGCATTCGGGGCTTGGCGCCCAGCGCGGCCTTCGCCTTGCCATTGGACAGGCGCGCGTCGCCCCGCGCGCAGACCAACACGACCGTCTCGCCCACGCGCAGCGACAATGTCTTGGCGATCCGCGCCGGTTCGACGCCCAGCGCGGCGGCCGCCTCGATCACCGTCGCGGTGCTGACGCCCTGGTCGATGATCGCAATATCGGGCGCATTCGCCGCGAAGAAGGCGCGGACGCTCGCCTCGCTCATGTCTTCTGTATATCGCTCAGCTTGCGTTCCCAGGCGAGCGCATGGGTGACGATCTGCGTGAGGTCGGCATAGCGCGGCTGCCAGGGAAATTCGGCCATGATTGCGCGATTGTCCGAAATCAGCGAATCCGGATCGCCGGCGCGGCGGCCCTCCAGCCGGCGATCGATCGTCATGTTGGTGACGCGGTCGACGGCGTCCAGCACCTCCAGCACCGAAAAACCCCGGCCATAGCCGCAGTTGAGCAGATAATTCTGCTCCGGCTTGGCGATCAGCGCCTCCAGCGCCAGCAGATGCGCGTTGGCGAGGTCGGTGACATGGATATAGTCGCGCACGCCCGTGCCGTCGGGCGTGTCGAAATCGGTGCCGAACACCGAGACATGGCTGCGCTTGCCCAGCGCCGCTTCGACCGCGACCTTGATAAGGTGCGTCGCGCCCGCCGTCGACTGGCCGGTACGGCCTTCGGGGTCCGCGCCCGCGACGTTGAAATAGCGCAGCGCGCAGAAGTTGATCGGATGCGCCGCCGCCACGTCGCGCAGCATATATTCGGTCATCAGCTTCGACATGCCATAGGGGTTGATCGGCCGCTGCGGCGTCGTTTCCTTGACCGGACTTTCCTCCGGAATGCCGTAGGTCGCGGCGGTGGAGGAGAAGATGAAGTGCGGCACGCCGACCGCCACCGCGCTTTCGATCAGGTCGCGGGTCTTGGCGCTGTTATTATGATAATATTTGAGGGGGTTCTCGACCGATTCCGGCACGACGACCGACCCGGCGAAGTGCATGATCGCCTTCACATCATGATCGCGTAACGTCGCCTGCACCAGCGGCTGGTCGGATATGTCCCCCTGCACGAAGGTAACGCCGTCCGGCACCGCCCAGCGAAAGCCCGTGACCAGATTGTCGATCACCACCACGCCATAGCCGGCGTCCTTCAGCGCCAGCACCGCATGGCTGCCGATATAGCCGGCGCCGCCCGTAACCAGGACCGTTGGCTTGCTCATAAGAAAAAAGGTCTCCCCGGAGATGTTCGGGGAGACCTAATACAGAAGCGTTACGATTTACCAATCGGTCATGCTGCGGCGCGGGACGGAACGGGGCGATAGAAGGTCGCGCCGTTGGCCGCCATCTCGCGCAACTGTGCTGTGGGTGCGAAACGCTCACCATGGCTGGCGGCCAGCCGGTCCAGCACGGCCACGACATGAGAGATGCCCACCGTGTCCATATGGCTGAACGGCCCGCCCGTATAAGGCGCAAAGCCCCAGCCGAAGATCGCGCCGATATCGCCATCTTCCGGCGTTTCCAGCACGCCTTCCTCGAAGCAGCGCGCGCATTCGATAAGCTGGCGATAGAGGAGGCGTTCCTTCACCGCCTCCACGTCGGGCTGCTGCGCCGCGCGCGGGAACATCTCGCCCAGAACCGGGGACAGATGCTTCTTCGCGTCTTCGGGATAGTCGTACCAGCCCTTGCCATTCTTGCGGCCCAGCCGTCCGGCATCGACCATCTTGACCATGATGTCGTCCGAACCCTGGGGAACATAGGCGTCGCCCAGTTCCTTCTTCGCGGCGGTCATGATCTTGACGCCCAGTTCGATCGACACTTCGTCGCTGACCGCCAGCGGGCCGGTGGGCATACCGAGCTGCTTGCCGGCATTTTCGATCAGCGCCGGATTGACGCCTTCGCCGACCAGCTCCGCGCCTTCCTGCACATAGGTGCCGAAGCTGCGCGAGGTGTAGAAGCCGCGGCTGTCATGGACGACGATCGGGGTCTTCTTGATCTGGCTGACGAAATCCAGCGCCTTGGCGATCGCGGCCGGGCCGGTCTGCTTGCCCAGGATGATTTCCACCAGCGGCATCTTCTCGACTGGGGAGAAGAAGTGGACGCCAATAAAATTCTCCGGCTTCGACCAGGCCCGCGCCAGCTTGGTGATGGGCAGGGTGGAGGTGTTGGACCCGAAGATGGTGTCCGCGCCCAGCACTTCCTCGACCTTCTTGGTCACTTCCGCCTTGATAGCGACATCCTCGAACACCGCCTCGATCACGAAGTCGGCCCCGGCAAGCGCGGCATAGTCGGTGGTCGGGGTGACGCGGGCCAGCGTCTCCGCCAGCTTTTCCGGTGTCATGCCCTTGCCCAGGCGCTTGGTCAGCACCGCCTCGACATGCGCCTTGCCCTTTTGCGCATAGGCCTGATCGCGGTCGAACAGCACGACCTCTATCCCCGCCTGCGCGGCGACGGTGGCGATGCCTGCCCCCATCATGCCCGCGCCCAGCATGGCCAGTTTCTTCGTCGGCGCCTTGGCCTCACCCTTGGGACGCCGCGCGCCGCGTTCGGCGGCCTGTTTGTTGACGAACAGGCTGCGGATCATGTTGCTGGCCTGCGGGTCGGCGGCGACCTTGGCGAAATATTTGCTCTCGACCCGGATCGCGCGGTCCATCGGCAGGGTGATGCCTTCATAGACGGCCGACAGCAGGGCAATGGGCGCGTTCATGTTGCGCTGGGTCTGCTTCAGCGTCATCGGCAGGGCGGCGGCCATGGTCTGGACGAAGCCGGGGTTGAAGCCACCCGCGCCGCCGGGCACCTTGAACCCCTTCACGTCCCAGGGCTGGGTATTGGCGCTAGGATTGGCCTTCACCCATAGCTTCGCCGCCGCGACCGCCGTGCCCTGCGGTACGACCTGGTCCACGACCTTGAGCATTGCGGCTTCGGCGGGACGGAACAGCTTGCCCTGCAACATGTACATCAGCGACGCCTGCACGCCCATGACGCGCGGCAGGCGCTGTGACCCGCCACCGCCGGGGAAGAGGCCGATCAGGATTTCGGGCAGGCCAAGCTGGGTCTTCGGGCTGTCGCCGACGATGCGGCGGTGACAGGCCAGCGCCAGTTCGAAACCGCCGCCGACGCAGGTGCCCTCGATCGCGCAGGCAACCGGCTTGCCGCTGGTTTCAAGGCGACGGAACAGGCCGTTCAGCACGAATACTTTGTCGAAGATGGCGGCGGGGGCAGGGCGCGATCCATCGGCGGTGCCCAGCATGGAGGCGAAATATTTCAGGTCCATCCCGGCCATGAAGCCGCTGTCCTTGCCCGACCCGATCACCGCGCCCTTGATGGCCTCTTCCGACGCGATGCGCGTGATCGCGGCATCCAGATCGGCCAGGAAATCCGGGCCGATGACGTTCATCGACTGGTCCGGCACGTCGATGGTCAGGGTGGCGATGCCGTCGGCGTCTATGTCGAAGCGAATAGTGTTCATGGCTTTGCCTTTACTCTCCGTTCGCCCTGAGCCTGTCGAAGGGCTTCTCTTTCTTTGAAGAAGGAAGGGGCTTCGACAGGCTCAGCCCGAACGGGAAATGGGAATTAGATACGCTCTATGATGATCCCGGTGCCCATGCCCGCGCCAACGCACAGGTTGATGAGCGCCGTGCCCTTGCCCGATCGCTCCAGCTCGTCCAGCGCCGTGCCCAGCACCATCGCGCCGGTCGCGCCCAGCGGATGGCCCATGGCGATCGCGCCGCCATTGACGTTGATCTTGCTGTGATCCAGGTCCATCGCCTGCATGTAGCGTAGCACCACCGATGCGAAGGCTTCGTTCAGTTCCCACAGGTCGATGTCGGCGGTGGTCATGCCCGCGCGCGACAGCAGCTTGCCCGCGACGAATTCCGGGCCGGTCAGCATGATGAGCGGTTCCGACCCGATCGAGGCCATCGCCTTGATACGGGCGCGGGGCTTCAGCCCATATTTCTCGCCCATCGCCTTGCTGCCGACCAGCACGGCGGCGGCGCCATCGACGATGCCGCTGCTGTTGCCGGCATGGTGGACATGGTTGACCTTCTCCAGCTCCGGGTAACGGAGCAGGGCTACGGTGTCGAAGCCGGGCATATCCTCGCCCAGCGCAGCGAAGCTGGGCTTGAGCGACCCAAGCGACTGCATCGTTGCGTCGGGGCGCATATGTTCGTCATGGTTCAGCACGGGCTGGCCAATCACATCCTTCACCGGGAGGATCGACTTTTTGAAGCGGCCTTCGTCCCAGGCCTGCTTGGCGCGGCGCTGGCTCTCCACGGCATAAGCGTCCACGTCATCGCGGCTGATGCCGAACTTGGTGGCGATCACGTCCGCGCCGATGCCCTGCGGCGCGAAATAGGTCTTGTAGGCAACCGCCGGGTCCATCGCCCAGGCGCCGCCGTCCGACGCCATCGGCACGCGGCTCATGGACTCGACGCCGCCGCCGATCGCGAACATCGCCTCGCCCGAATAGACTTTTGCGGCGGCCATGTTCACCGCTTCCAAACCCGACGCGCAGAAACGGTTGATCTGCACGCCCGGCACGGTCTGCGCATAGTCGGCGTTCAGCACCGCGACGCGGGCAATGTCCGCGCCCTGTTCGCCGACCGGGCTGACGCAGCCCAGGATCACGTCATCGACATCGGCGGTGTCGATCTGGTTGCGGTCGCGCACAGCTTCCAGCACCTGAGTCGCCAGTTGGATGGGGGTGATTTCGTGCAGCGACCCGTCCGCCTTGCCCCGGCCACGGGGCGTCCTGACGGCGTCGTAAATATAGGCTTCCATGTTCATTCCCTCTCCATGGGGGCGCTCCGGCGCATCGCCAAATGCATAAGATGTTGCCGTGAATGTATTTACGTTTACGTAAAGTGCAAGCCTCTATTGCGATGCTTTCGCTGCCGCAGCCCTGCCGTAACGGCAATGGGGGTGCATCGGTTGCATGGGCGTTGCTGCTGTCCGGGTTGTTGTTCTGTTTATTCCCTTTTATCGCACGAATCTCCGTGGCATTCAGGGTCATGCGCATCGCCGTCCTCTCCGATATCCATGGCAATATCATTGCACTGGACGCCGTGCTGGCGGACATCGCCATGCGGGGCATCGATCGCATCGTCAATCTGGGCGACATCCTGTCCGGGCCGCTCTTTCCATGCGAGACGGCCGACCGGCTGATGGCGCTGGATCTGCCGACGATCAGGGGCAATCATGAGCGGCAATTGCTGACCCGGACGCCGGAAGAGATGGGGCTGTCGGATCGTCATGCCGACTCCGTCCTGCAACCTCGCCATCGTGACTGGATCGCGGGTCTGCCCGAACAACTCTGGCTGGCCGACGACCTGCTGATGGTCCATGGATCGCCGAACGGCGACCTCGTCTATTTCCTGGAAACGATCGAGGGAGACGGGGTTCGGCCTGCCACGACAGGGGAAGTGGAGGCGCGGGCAGGGGGCGTGGCGCCGCCGCTCATCCTGTGCGGCCATACCCATGTGCCGCGTGTCCATCATCGGGCGGGTGGCGGATTGATCGTCAATCCCGGCAGTGTCGGCCTGCCTGCCTATGACGACGACCATCCCGTTCCGCACAAGGTGGAGACGGGATCGCCCCATGCCTGCTATGCGATCGTGGAGAAGGGCGCGTCCGGCTGGACGGCGGAGATCGTCGAGCTCGATTATGACTGGGAATCCGCCGCGCGGGTGGCTGATGCGCGGGGGCGTGCCGACTGGGCGCGGGCGCTGCGTACCGGGACGGTATAGAAGCGTTGCGCCTTTGTCCCTTGGGGTTATATCCGCCCTATGGACAGTGTGACCGAAGCCCCGACCCAGCAGCCCCCGTCACCCTTTTCCATTCCCACTTTCCGCGCAATCTGGACGGCCAGCCTCGCGTCCAATTTCGGCGGCCTGATCCAGTCGGTCGGCGCGGCCTGGATGATGACGTCGCTGTCCGCTTCGCCGCTGCTGATCGCGCTGGTGCCTGCCGCGACCACGCTGCCGATCATGCTGCTCTCGCTCTGGGCGGGGGCGGTGGCCGACAATCTCGACCGGCGCAAGGTGATGATCGCCTGCCAGACGTCGATGCTGCTGACATCGGCGCTGCTCGCGGCTGCGGCCTGGGCCGGGCTGATGACGCCCTGGCTGCTGCTGGGCTTCACCTTCCTGCTGGGCTGCGCCACCGCGATCAATGGTCCCGCATGGCAGGCGTCGGTCGGCGACATGGTGCCGCGCACGATCCTGCCCAGCGCAGTGGCGATGAACTCGATGGGCTTCAACCTGGCGCGCAGCGTCGGCCCGGCGCTGGGCGGCATCATTGTCGCGGCGGCGGGGGCGGCGGCCGCCTTCCTTGTCAATGCGCTCAGCTATGTCGGGCTGCTGGTCGTGCTGGCGCGCTGGCGGCCGGACCTGCCGCCCAAGCTGCTGCCACGCGAGCGGCTGGGCGTCGCGATGGTGGCGGGCGTGGGCTATGTGTCCGCGTCGCCGAAGATCAAGCGGGTGCTGATGCGCGCCGGGGCCTTCGGCATCGGCGCTGCCGCCGTGTCCGCGCTGATGCCGCTGGTCGCGCGCGATCTGCTGGGCGGCGGGGCGCTGACCTTCGGCGTCACCAGCGGGGCGTTCGGCGTCGGCGCGGTGTTGGGCGCGCTGTCCAGCCGCAACCTGCGCACGCGCTTCTCGATCGAGACGATCGTTCGTTCCGCCGCGCTGGCAATGGCGCTGGGGACTGCGCTCACGGGGGCGAGCGGCTGGCTGGCGCTGGCGATCCTGGGCTATATGCTGGCGGGGGCCGGCTGGGTGCTGGCGCTCTCCACCTTCAACGTGTCGGTGCAGATGTCCGCCCCTCGCTGGGTGGTGGCACGTGCGGTCGCGCTCTACCAGATGATCGCTTTCGGCGGCATGGCGGGCGGCGCCTGGCTGTTCGGCTGGGTGGTGGAACATCATGGCGTTGTCGCGGGCCTGTATGGCGCGGCTGCGGCGCAGTTCGTGGCGGCGATGCTGGGCCTGTGGCGGCCGCTGCCGCAGACGGGGAACGACAATCTCGACCCGCGCGACGACTGGCATGAACCCGACACCGCCGTCCCGGTGGAACCGCGCAGCGGGCCGATCGTCATCACCATCGAATATCGCATCCCGATCGGGTCGGTCGTGCCGTTCCTGACCGCGATGAGCGAGCGTCGCCGCATCCGCCGCCGCGACGGCGCGCATGGCTGGCAATTGCTGCGCGACCTGGGGGAATCCGATCTTTGGGTCGAGCGCTATCATGTGTCGACCTGGCTCGATTATGTCCGCCACAACCAGCGGCGCACCGTCGCCGACATTGCCAATAGCGACGCGATCCACGCGCTGCATTCCGGTCCCGACGCGCCGGTCGTGCATCGCCGGCTGGAGCGGCAGACCGGATCGCTGCCGATCAGCCGCGCGCCCGACGCCCGCGAGATGGGCGACGGCCTGACCGATCCCACCCGGTCGAGCTGACCATCAGCCCGGCGTGACGGGGCCGCTGCCTGCCAGGTCTTCGGGCGTATCGATATCGTGCAGGATGGCGCTGGTCGTCTCGATCTGGATGCCACGGCTCAACAGCGCGCGGGCGCCGTGATCGCCTTTCAGCGCCAGAAGGCCGGGGAAATGCTGGCGGCCGATGAAGGCGGGCGGGGAAGAGGAAAAGCCGTCCGTGCTGGCTATCACCGATCCTGTATCCTCCGCCGCCAGGCAGATGCGGTTATAATGGCTGGGCGGTACATCGGGCATGTCGGCCAGGCAGATGAGGATGCCCCGGATGCGGTGGTCCGGCATCACATGCCTGACCGCCCGGATGATGCTGCCCGACATGCCCTCTTCGGGCCGATCGTTGACCAATATGGTGTAGCCGCGCCGGTCGAGCTTGCGGTGGATGACCGGGGCAAGTTCGATCGGGCGCGTGACCGCGACCAATTCGGCAAAGGCCATGGACGCGACCGTTTCCAGCGTATGCGCCACCACCGGCTTTCCACGTAGGTCGGCCATCAGCTTGTCTTCCTCGCCGAAACGGGACGAGGTGCCGGCCGCCAGCAGGACGGCGGCGATTTTTTCAGTGCGCATCGATGATTGTCATGCCCTGGGCGTTCCCGATTATGTGCCCCGATTCTGTGCGATGTGCCACTGGGGCGATCTTGTGTCCAGCGGTGGGAAAGGACTGGTCATCGGACCAGCGAGTCGCCATATGCGGGGGCCGACAGCATAAGGAGTGGCCCTGTTCATGGCATATGACCTCGATGCCGAAACCGTAGGCGAAGGCAAGGAGCCGGTTCCGGCCGAAGTCAGCGAAGCGATCCGCACCCTGCTCCGCTGGGCGGGCGATGCGCCTGAGCGGGAAGGACTGCTGGAAACGCCTGAGCGCGTGGCGCGGGCGTGGAAGGAATATTGTCGGGGCTATGGCGACGACCCGGCCTATCATCTCTCGCGCATCTTCCACGAAGTGGGCGGCTATGACGATGTGGTCCTGCTGAAGGATATTCCGTTCCAGTCGCATTGCGAACATCATATGGCGCCCATCGTCGGGCGCGCGCATATCGCCTATCTGCCCGGCCAATATGTGGTGGGCATTTCGAAGCTCGCCCGCGTCCTCCACGCCTTCGCCAACCGGTTGCAGGTGCAGGAGCGGCTGACATCCGAAGTGGCGAACTGCATCTGGGAACATCTCAAGCCCCAGGGCGTCGCCGTTGTGATCGAGGCGACCCATGGCTGCATGACCGGGCGTGGCGTGCGGACCCCTAACGTCATCATGAAGACCAGCCGCATGTTGGGTGTGTTCCGTGACGATGAAAAGTCGCGCGAGGAAGTGCTGAAGCTCATCGCCTCATGATCGAAGGGGAGGAACCTTCCTATCGTCCGCTGGGCAAGGCCCGTGATGACGCCAGGCCCGTGGGCGCGCCGCTGGCGCAGAAGCGGCTGGCGCTGATTACCGGCGGGCATCGGCGGCTGGGCGGCATCATCGCGGCGACGCTGGCGAAGGCGGGACATTCGCTCGCCATCCACGGCAGTCACGACACGCGGCTCGATTCCCATCTGGCGCTGACGCTGGAGGAGGAAGGAACGGAGTGGGACGGCTTCGTCGTCGACTTCGCCGATCCGGAAAGCGCCGAGGAACTGGTGGGCATGGTCGCGGCCCGTTTCGGCCGCCCGCCCGACATATTGGTCAACAGTGCCGCCATCTTCGGCCAGGATCGGCTGGAGACGGTGACGGCGGACGACCTGATGCGCCATTATGCGGTCAATTGCGCCGCGCCGGCGATGCTGACCAAGGCTTTCGCGACCGTGCCGGCGGGCGTGGGCGACCGCTGCATCATCAACATCCTCGACCAGCGCATCGATCATCCCCATGCCGACCAGTTGGCCTATACGCTGTCCAAGCTGGCGCTGGCGGGGCTTACCCGGACCAGCGCCCACAATCTGGCGCCGCGGATACGGGTCAACGCCGTTGCGCCGGGCCTGACGATCGCGACGGCCGACTATGACGAGGCGCAGATGGAGCGGCTGGGCGCGCTGATGCCGCTCGGCCGGTTGCCGCAGGCGGAGGAGATCGCGCAGGCGGTGCTCTATCTGGTCAACGCGACCGCCGTGACCGGGCAGACCCTCTATGTCGACGGCGGCGCGCATCTCAAAAGCTATGATCGCGATTTCATGCATCTGTGCCGATAGCGTCGGCAAAGATGCTGCGCGTGCAGGGCTGGTGCCGCATTGCCGGGCGCAATAGAGCGGCCTCTAAAATGGATGAAGGGAGATGGCGATGACCTATGAAACGATCCTGGTCGAACAGCGTGACGCGGTGACGCTGATTACGCTCAACCGGCCACAGGCATTGAATGCCCTGAACAGCCAGGTGCTCGCCGACCTGAGCGCCGCCTTCGCCGCCTATGACGCCGATCCTACCCAGCGCTGCGCGGTGTTGACCGGCAGCGGGGAAAAGGCGTTCGCAGCAGGCGCCGACATCAAGGAAATGGTCGAGAAGGAAGCGGCCGACTTCTTCCTGCAGGATTTCTTTTCCGGCTGGCAGACCGGCGTGGTCGCGACCCGCAAGCCGTGGATCGCGGCGGTGCAGGGCTTTGCGCTGGGCGGCGGCTGCGAACTGGCGATGATGGCGGACTTCATCATCGCGGGCGACACGGCGAAGTTCGGCCAGCCCGAAATCAAGCTGGGCGTCGCGCCGGGCATGGGCGGGTCGCAGCGCCTGACCCGCGCGGTGGGTAAGGCGAAGGCGATGGACATGTGCCTGACCGGCCGCATGATGGACGCCGCCGAAGCCGAGCGCGCGGGCCTGGTCAGCCGCATCGTCCCGGCCGCCGACCTGCTGGATGATGCGCTCAAGACCGCTGCGACCATCGCGTCGCTGCCGTCCATGGCGGCGATGGTGAACAAGGAAATGGTGAACATCGCCTTCGAAACCGGACTGGCCCAGGGGCTGCTGACCGAACGCCGCCTGTTCCAGATCCTGACCGCGACCGAAGACAAGAAGGAAGGCATGACCGCCTTCGTCGAAAAGCGGCCCGGCGTCTGGAAAGGGCGCTAAGCACCTCATAATATTTTGATTATCTCGCCACGGACTGAGAAATTCTCATTGGTTCGTGGCGGAGTCCCCCGGCACTCTCGTTTCACAAGAAAACGTAGACACGACGGCAGAGAGGCGCGCGCCTGTGCGTGTCCTTTCCGCCGTCGCGTTGTGAAACAGGGAACTTTTGCATGTCCGTCATTTCGCCCATCCGCTTTTCCTCGCGTGCGGCGTTGCTGCTCGCCTGCGCCGCCGGGGCGCTGAGTGCCGCGCACGCGCAGGAGCCGGTCGCGGATGAGGACGGCACCATTACCGTCACCGGCCGCCGCATTTCGCAATCGGCCGAAGCGATCGGCGAGGACAAGGTGAGCAATGTCGTGGCGGTGACGCGCGAGGCTTTGCTGTCGGCGCCATCGGGCATTTCGGGCCTCAAGATGCTGGAGCAACTGCCCGGCTTCAACGTGCAGACTGACGGCGCGCTGGGCCTCTACGAATTCGGCAACAGCGTCCAGACCCGCGCCTTCAACCTCGACCAGATCGGCTTCGTGGTCGACGGCATCCCGACAGGCCGCAGCGACGCTTTCGGCGGCAGCCCGGTGTTCCGTTATGTCGATAATGAAAATCTGGGCGTGGTGGAGGCTGCGGTCGGTGCGGGCGATGTCGGCCTGCCCAGCTATTCGACGCTTGGCCCGGTGGTGCAGTATAACAGCATCGCGCCGCAGGAGGATTTGGGTCTGTTCGTCTCCCAGAGCTTCGGCGATTTCGGGATGAAGCGCACCTTCATCCGCGCCAGCACAGGCCAGGTCGGCCCGTTCCGCGCCTATGTCAGCCGCACCAAGCTGAACAGCGACCTTTGGCGCGGCAAGGGTACGGTCGATCGCGAGCATTGGGAGGGGATGCTGCACGCCGATCTGGGCGGCGATAGCTGGGCGCGCTTCAAATTCGTGTCGAACAAGTTCAATGACTTCGATTCCCCGACGCTGAGCCGGGCGCAATATCTGTCGGCGATCCCCGATGTCGGCGGCAACACCGGACGCGATCGTGGCTATATTGCGGTCGTGCCTAACACGACACCCGGCTTTGCCCCTGTCACGGGCGGTCCAGCCTATAGCAACGCCAACTATGCCTATACCAACACGCTCGCCATCAATGTGCGCGACGACAAGCTGTATGGCGGCACCGTCCATGCCGGCATCGCCGACGGCATATGGGCCGAAGCGACGGCCTATTATGAGGATAAGGGCGGCTATGGCGTGTCGCCCGACACCTACGCCAACAGCCTGCCCATCTATCAACGGCAGACGGCGGTGGGCTGGACGCTCTTCGCGCCCAAGGGCACCCAATATGGCCTGTCGACCGTAGGCGGCGACCGCTATGGCCTGACCACCAAGTTGCATTGGCAGGTCGGCGCACACACGCTGGAGGCCGGGGTCTGGGGAGAGGTCGACACCTATAACCGCACCCAGGCGCGCTACAACACGACCGACGGATCGCCCGCCAGCGCGCCGAACCTCAACGAACCGGTCTATCTGCGGCGCGACTATCAGTCGGAACGCAACACGACGCAGGCCTTCATCAAGGATCGTATTTCGCTGGCGGATGATCGGCTGATCTTCGACCTGGGGGTGAAGGCGCTGCACATCGATTATCGCCACAGCGGCTATCGCGACTTCAACGATTATTATCGCAACGCCGGGACGGCCACCGCGCCCGTCTGGGTCGCGGGCTGGGGACCACAGACCAACCGCGCCAGCTATGGCGACGGCTTCCTGCCGATGGCGGGTGTCCTCTACAAACTGGACAACCAGACGCAGGTCTTCGCTTCCTATGCGGAGAATATGGCGCTGCCCAAGGGGATGGATGACATCTTCTCCGTCTCGCTGAACAGCAGCGCGGCGGTAGTGTCCGCCCCGGCGCCGGAGCGATCGCAGAATTTCGAAGCCGGCATCCGCACCAACCAGGGGCAGTTCTACGCCTCGCTCGCGGGCTATTACACCAAATTTAAAAACCGCATCCAGTCGATCGGATCGATCCTGCCCGGCACGACCAACGTCATCGAAACCTTTTACCAGAATGTCGGCCGGGTGACGGCCTATGGCGCGGAATTCAGCGGCACGTTCAAGCCGTCGGCGCTCAATGGCCTGGCCTATTTCAACCTCAACGCCACCTATAATATCGCCAAGTTCAAGGACGATATCGTCACTAATACGGCGACCGGAACGCTGGTCTATCAGACCGACGGCAAATATATTCCAGACAGCGCCAAGTGGATCGTCAGCGGGGGCGTGACCATCGAGCCTGCCAGCTGGCTGGTGGGCAATTTCAGTGGCAAATATACTTCGCGCCGCTGGTCGACTTTCGATAATTCGGGGCCAACGGTTACCAATCCGGCCGGTTCCAGCGTGCCGGGCTTTACCGTGTTCAGCGCTTATGTCGATATTGGCGACGGCTTCAGCCTTGGGCCGATCAAGAGTGTGAAGGCGCGGTTCAATGTCGACAATATCTTCGACAAGGATACACTGTCCTATATCTCGCCTGCGGTGACGGGGGACGGTTCCTTCCGTCCGTTGTCTCCGCGCACCTTCCAGTTCACCATTTCAGGGGAAATCTGATGCGGGTCGCCTTTCTGATGGGCGTGGCGCTGGCTGCGTTGGTCCCGATCTCCGCGCAAGGGCAGCCGGTGTCGAAGAAGGACCTGGCGCTGCACCAGCGGCTGCTGACGCTCGACACCCATCTCGATACGCCTGCCTCGCTCGACCTGCCGGGCTGGTCGATCGAGACGGAGCATGATGTCCATGCCGACTATACCCAGGTCGACCTGCCCCGGATGAAGAAGGGCGGCTTGGATGGCGGTTTCTGGGCGATCTATACGGGGCAGGGGCCGCTGACGATCGAGGGCTTCCGCAAGGCACGCGACTTCGCGATCCTGCGCGGCCTGTCGATCCGCAACATGGTGGCGGCGGACCCGGCCAATTTCGTGCTGGCGACGGAGGCGAAGGACGCAGCGCCGATCGCGGCGTCGGGCAAGCGGGTGGTCTATATCTCGATAGAGAATGCCTATCCGCTGGGCGAGGATGTGTCGCTGCTCAAGACCTTCTACGACATAGGCGTGCGCGTGTCGGGCTTCGCCCATTTCGCGCATAACCAGTTTGCCGACAGTTCCACCGACCCGTCGGGCAAGCCGCGTTATGGCGGGCTTAGTCCGCTGGGCAAGGAACTGCTCAAGGAGATGAACCGGTTGGGCGTTGTGCCGGATGCGTCGCACAGCAGCGATCAGGTGCTGGACGATCTGCTGGCGTTGTCGACTACGCCGGTGCTGCTGACCCATTCGGGTTGCAAGGCGGTTTATGACCATCCGCGCAACATCGACGACGCGCATCTCAAGGCGCTGGCGGCCAAGGGCGGTGTTATCCAGATGAACGCCTATGGCGCTTATCTGCGCGCATCCAAGCCCAACCCGCAGCGGCAGGAGGCGTTGAAGGCGCTCTACGCCCAGATGCGCGAGGACGCCAAGCTGACGCCCGAAAAGCGTGCCCAACTGCTGGCCAAGCGGCAGGAGATCGATCGGCTCTACCCCGATACCGACCGCCCAACCTTCGACGATTTCATGGCGCATATGCTCCATGCGTTGAAGGTCGTGGGGCCGGATCATGTCGGCATCGGTCTGGACTGGGACGGCGGCGGCGGTGTGGTCGGGCTGGAGGATGTGACCGCCCTGCCGAAGATCACCGCCGCGCTGCTGAAGGCGGGGTATAGCGAGGCGGACATCCAGAAAATCTGGTCCGGCAATGTGCTGCACGTGCTGGCGGCGGCCGAGGCGGCGAAGGGGAAATAGGCCAATCCGTCATCCTGACGTTCGCGGGGAGGGCTTGTACAAGGATGCAATGACTGGAACCCTTTCCAACCTGTTCCCCGGCGAAGGCCGGGGTCCAGTCGCAACGTTGGAACTGGACCCCGGCCTTCGCCGGGGAACAACCAGCCAATCTTGATGAGTCCTTCCCTCCGCTATCTGCTATTACTTCCCCTCCAGCATCTCGATCATCAGGGAGAAGTCGCGCGCTGCTTCGCCCCGGTTGGCGAGGAGTTGATAGAGGGCTTCGGCGGCATTGCCCATCGGCACGGATGCGCCGACCGAGGCGGCGGCTTCGGTCGCGAGCTTCAAGTCCTTGAGCATCAGGCCGACGGCGAAACCGCCCTGATAGCCGTTGTCGGAGGGCGATTGCGGGCCGACGCCGGGGACGGGGCAATAGCTGGTCATCGACCAGCTCTGGCCCGACGACACGCTGCTGATATCGTAGAAAGTCTGCGGGTCGAGGCCGAGCTTCTTGGCCATGGCGAAGCTTTCGCAGGTGGCGACCATGGTCGCGCCGAGCAGCATATTGTTGCAGATCTTGGCCGCCTGGCCATTGCCCGCGCCGCCGGCGTGGATCACCGCCTTGCCCATGGCCGACAGGATCGGCTTCGCCTTTTCGAAGGCCGCGTCCGAACCGCCCACCATGAAGGTCAGCGTGCCGCCATTGGCCGCCGCGATGCCGCCTGAGACGGGCGCATCGACCATGTCGAAGCCCAGCGCCGTCGCCGCATCGATCACCCGGCGGGCAGTGGCGACGTCGATGGTCGAGCAGTCGAGGAACAGCGCGCCGGGCCTGGCCGCGCCGAACACGTCGCCGGTATAGACGCTTTCGACATGCTTGCCCGCAGGGAGCATCGTCACGACCGCGTCGGCGCTGTTGACGGCATCGGCGGCGCTGCCCGCGCGGACGGCGCCATGGCTTTCCGCCTTGGCCAGCGCCTCCTCGGACAGGTCGAAGGCGCGCACGGCATAGCCGTTCCTGAGCAGATTGGCGGCCATCCCGCCGCCCATATTGCCAAGGCCGATGAAGGCGATCGTCGTCTGGCTCATTGCATCATCTCCCGCTTAACTTCGCACATTTCCTGTAGATTCTGACATTTTATTGCGTCGTTCCGATCCTATCGGAAAGTTGGGCGTGAAGGGCCGAGGAGAGCGGTCGTCAAGTCTAACAGACGCCCGCCCTATAGGACAGGATCAGTCCGCCTCCGCCAGTTACGGCAGCGGCGTCCATTGCCGGTCCGGCGGCAGCGGCGCGAAGATCGCGTCGATCATCGCGTCCGTCACATCCTCCAGCGTGGCCGGGTTCCAGACGGGGGCGTTATCCTTGTCGAAGATCACGGCGCGGACGCCCTCGACAAAATCGGGGCGGCGGATGACGGCGCAGGCAAGGCCATATTCCATCGCCATATTGTCGGCGAAGCGGGTCTTGGCCGCACCCTCGACCAACTGGCGCAGCGCGACCTTGATCGTCTGGGGCGATTTGGTGGCGAGTATGGTGAGTTGCTTCATCGCCCATTCGCCGCCATCGGCGCGCAGCGCGGCGACGATCTCCTCCGCCCGGTCGGACGCGAAGAGGCGGTCGATGTCGGCGCGGGCGGCCTCCAGCCCGGAGGGCGGCGGGACTACCGCATTTTCGTCCAATATCTCGCCCAGCCCCATCGGATCGGCCAGGATGCGCGCCTTGATCGCGTCCAGCCTGTCGGAAGGAATATAATGGGTGGCGATGCCGATGGCGGCGCAATCCGCCCCGTCGATCCGCGATCCCGTCGCCGCCAGCCAGGCGCCGACCCGGCCGGGCAGGCGCGGCAGGAACCAGCCGCCGCCCACGTCCGGGAACAGGCCGATGCCGGTTTCGGGCATGGCGAAAGTCGTCCGCTCGGTCGCGACACGGAAACGGGCGGGGAGGGAGATGCCCACGCCGCCGCCCATGACGATGCCGTCGATGAAGGCGACGATCGGCTTCTCATAGACGAACAGCAGATGGTTCATCCGATATTCGAGGGTGAAGAAGCGCTCCGCTTCGACGCAATCGGCCTTTGCGCTGTTGGCGATCAGCGCGATGTCGCCGCCCGCGCAAAAGCCGCGCGAGAATTTGGGGTCGCCGTCCGGTGCGGGAAGATGGTCGATCATCACCGCGACCACGCTGTCGTCCTGCGCCCAGGCCAGCAGCGCGTCGTTGATCGCCTCGCACATCTCCGGCGTCAGCGCATGGATCGCTCGGGGCCGGTTGAGGCGGATGCGGGCGACTTTGCCGCCGGGGCCGTCTTCGATCAGGGTCAGGACTTGATCGGTCATCATGTTTCCGTTCGGTTCGAGCTTGTCGAGAACTCCGCGCGCTGTTCTCGACAAGCTCGAACCGAACGGAGGTGGGGAATGGCTGGCATTATTGCCGCAACATATCGCGCGCCACGATCATCCGCATGACCTGGTTGGTGCCTTCCAGGATGGAATGCACCCGCAGGTCGCGCCAGAAGCGTTCGATCGGGTAATCCATCAGATAGCCGTAGCCGCCATGGAGTTGCAGCGCGCGATCGACCACCGACGATCCGGTGTCGGTGGCGAAGCGCTTGGCCATGGCGGCGAAGCGGGTCTTGTCGGGCGCATTCTCCGTCACCTTGACGGCGGCGGCGTAGAGCAGCGTGCGCGCGGCCTCCAACTCGGTCTGCATGTCGGCGAGGGTGAACTGGGTGTTCTGGAAATCGGCGATGGATTGGCCGAACTGCTTGCGGTCCTTGGTATAGCGCACAGCCTCGTCGATGCAGCGCTGCGCGCCGCCGAGCGAGCAGGCCCCGATATTGAGGCGGCCGCCGTTAAGGCCCATCATCGCGATGCGGAAGCCTTCGCCCTCCGCGCCGACGAGGTTTTCCACCGGCACGCGCACGGCATCGAAATTGACCTGGGCGGTGGGCTGCGAATGCCAGCCGAGCTTGCGCTCCTGCGCGCCGAAGCTGACGCCGGACATATCCTTTTCGATGACGAGGCAGCTTATGCCCTTGGGGCCGTCTTCTCCGGTGCGGACCATGACGACATAGAGTTCATTCTCGCCGCCGCCGGAGATGAACTGCTTGGAGCCGGTGACGACATAATGGTCGCCGTCACGGACGGCCCTGGTCTTGAGCGCGGCGGCGTCCGACCCCGCGCCCGCTTCGGTCAGGCAATAGCTGGCCATGCGGATCATGGGGACGAGATCGGGGAGATATTTGTCCTTCACCTGGCTGGCGCCGAAGCGGTCGATCATCCAGGCGGCCATATTGTGGATCGAGATGAAGGCGCTGGTGCTGGGACAGCCATAGGCCATGGCTTCCATGATGAGCGCGGACTCCAGGCGGCCAAGACCGATGCCCCCCGCTTCCTCCGACACATAGATGCCGCCGAAACCCAGCTCCGCCGCCGCGCGGATCGTGTCGCGGGGGAAGATATGATGTTCGTCCCACTCGGCCGCGTGCGGGGTGATCGCGTCGGCGGTGAAGCGGCGCGCCATGTCCTGAATAGCGCGCTGGTCTTCGGTCAGGTCGAATTGGGTCATGGCAACCTCATCTTTTACTGGCGTCATGCCGGACCCGATCCGGCATCCAGGGTTGTCGTCGTGGCGTTTGTCGCCCTGCATCCCGACTTTCGTCAGCATGACGATGATTGGCTTGATTTACCATGTTGGACCCCGCATCATTCCCGCATGGAGCGCCAGCCCGCTGTCTATATCATGGCCAGTGATCGCAACGGGACGCTCTATGTCGGCGTCACGTCCGATCTCATGGGGCGCATTTTTCAGCATCGAACGAAGGCCATGGATGGATTCACCGCGCGATATGATGCGAGCCGACTGGTGTGGTTCGAGATGTGCGACGCCATGGAAGTGGCCATCATGCGCGAGAAGCAGTTGAAGAACTGGCGGCGGAAATGGAAGCTTGATCTGATCGAAGCCGGCAATCCCCGCTGGCGCGATCTGGCCGAGGATCTGGGGTTTGATCCTTTGTGATATCCCTTCGTCATGCCGGGCTTGACCCGGCATCCAGGGTTCCGGAGTGTGGTGTTTGCCGCCCTGGATGCTGACTTTCGTCAGCATGACGGATGTGCAGATGATTCCCGGTCGTTCTCTCATCGTCATGCCGGGCTTGACCCGGCATCCAGGGCCGCAGGCGTAGAGCGTGGGACTCTGGATCCTGACTTTCGTCAGGATGACGGCAGTTTGGGGACACGCGCTGCCTTTGCCTCATCGTCATGCCGGACTTGATCCGGCATCCAGGGCCGTACGCATTGAGCGCGGGACTCTGGATGCTGACTTTCGTCAGGATGACGGAAGGAAAGGGCATCGCTTGGATCACCCCATCGTCGGGATGACGAAGGCGTTGGCGGCGTCGCCTACGCCGCCATCGGGCCAGCGTTGCGTTATCGTTTTGACCTTGGTCCAGAACTTCACGCCTTCCATGCCGTGCTGGTTGGTGTCGCCGAAGGCGGAGCGTTTCCAGCCGCCGAAGCTGTGATAGGCGACCGGCACCGGGATCGGCACGTTGATGCCGACCATGCCGACATTGACGCGGGCGGCAAATTCCCGCGCGGCGTGGCCGTTGCGGGTGAAGAGGGCGACGCCATTGCCGTACTGATGCTTGCTGGGCAGGGCGATCGCCTCCTCGAAGCTGTCGGCGCGGACCATCTGGAGGACGGGGCCGAAAATCTCTTCCTTGTACGCGCTCATCTCGGGCGTCACATGATCGAACAGCGTCGGGCCGACGAAGAAGCCTTCCTCATGCCCTTGCAGCTTGAAGCCGCGGCCGTCGACCACCAGTTCGGCGCCTTCGTCCACCCCGGTCTGAATCCAGTTCTCGATCTTCTGCTTGTGCGCGGCGGTGACGACCGGGCCGTAATGGGCTTCGGCATCGGTGGAGACGCCGACGCGCAGCGCCTCGATCGCGGGGATCAGCTTTTCGCGCAGCGCGAGCGCGGTCTTCTCGCCCACCGGCACGACGACGGGCAGCGCCATGCAGCGCTCGCCGGCCGAACCGAAGGCAGCGCCCGACAGGTCGTTCACCACCTGGTCCAGGTCCGCGTCGGGCATGACGATGCCGTGATTCTTCGCGCCGCCCATCGCCTGGACGCGCTTTCCGGCGGCGACGCCGCGATTATAGACATAATGGGCGATGTCGGAGGAACCGACGAAGCTGATCGCGCCGATGTCCGGATGGTCGAGGATGGCGTCGACCATTTCCTTGTCGCCCTGCACGACTTGCAGGATGCCTTCGGGCAGGCCTGCTTCCAGGAACAGTTCGGCCAGGCGGACGGGGACCGAGGGATCGCGCTCGGAGGGTTTCAGGATGAAGGCGTTGCCGGTGGCGATGGCGACGCCCGACATCCACAGCGGGATCATGCCGGGGAAGTTGAACGGGGTGATGCCCGCGCCGATGCCGATCGGCTGGCGGAAGCTGTAGACGTCGATGCCCGGACCCGCGCCCTGGGTATATTCGCCCTTGAGGACGTGGGGGATGCCGCAGCAGAATTCGATCACTTCCAGCCCGCGCTGGATGTCGCCCTTCGAATCCGCGATCACCTTGCCATGTTCGGAGCTGAGCAGGTGGGCCAGCTCGTCCATATGCTTTTCGACCAGCGCCTTGAAGGCGAACATGACACGGGCGCGGCGTTGCGGGTTGATGGCGGCCCAGGCGGGCTGCGCCTTCTTGGCGGCGGCGACAGCCAGGTCGAGCAACGCGGCGTCGCCCAGCGCGACGCGGGCCTGCACCCCGCCATTATTGGGATCGAACACATCGCTGTAGCGGGTAGGCGCGGCGTCGTGAGCGAAGGCGAGCTTGTGCGAAATTTCCCGCATGGGACATCCTCTCCTATGGTTGTCCTCTTGTAGCCATCCGGCGTTATTGCAAGCAACAGGAGAGTATTGCATGACCTTGCTGCAATAATGCAGGGCAAGGGGCGACATGTTCGATTGGGATGACCTGAGGGTGTTTCTGGCGGTGGCGCGGGCGCGCAAGGTGGCGCCGGCGGCGCGGGCGCTGGGGATCGACGCGACCACCATCGCGCGGCGGCTGGCGCGGCTGGAAAAGGCGCTCGATGCCGAATTGTTCGAGGTCGGGGCAGGCGAACGGTCGCTGACGTTGCGCGGACAGGAATTGCTGGGTCATGCCGAGACCGCCGAAAGCGCGGCGCTGGCGGCGGTCGAGCAGATGAGCGGGCAGGAAAGCAAACTCAGCGGGCAGGTGCGATTGTCGGTGGCCGAAGGGTTCGGCACCTGGGTATTGGCGCCGGGCATGGGCGATTTCAACCGACGGCATCCGGGTATAAGGCTGGACCTCATCACCGCGTCGGGTTTCCTCAACCCCTCCAAGCGGGAGGCCGACATGGCGGTGATGCTGGCGCGGCCACAGCGCGGGCGGCTGACGGTGCGGCGGCTGGGCGATTATCGGCTGCACCTCTATGCCTCGCCCGCCTATCTGGAGCGGGTCGGGCGGCCCGGAAAGCCCGCCGACCTGCGCGACTGCACCCTGATCGGCTATGTGCCGGAATTCATCTTCTCCCCCGAACTCGACTATCTGGATGAGGTGGAGGCGGGGCTGGAGGCCAATTTACGGTCGACCAGCATCATCATGCAGCAAAGGATGATCGCCGAAGGGGCGGGGATCGGCGTGCTACCCGACTTCATCGGGCGCCGCGACCCAGGCCTGATGCCGCTGATGGCCGACCGGGTGGAGATTGTCCGCAGTTTCTGGCTGGTCATGCAGGACGACATCCGGCGGCTCGCGCGCATCGCCGCTGTCGCCGATTGGCTGCAGGAAAGGGTGGATACGCTAAAGACAATCGACGTGGCCCGTTCATCCCGCTAAGGGAGTCGCGATGGATAGAAAGTGGTCGTATTTCGCGCATGGAATGTAAGCCCAAGCGTAGCCGGGCGGTTGCCCTGCCGAGCGGCGAATTTCGCGCGCGCGCGGCCGAATATCTGGATTTCCTGGCCGCCTGGGTGAAGAAACCCCGACAGACCGCATCGGTCGTACCGTCGAGCCGGTATCTGGCGCGCCTGATGGTGGGGCAGATCGATCCGCAGGATGGCCGCGTGCTGGAACTGGGCGGGGGGACCGGCGTCTTCACCCGCGCGATCCTGGAAACCGGCCTGGCGCCCGAAAAGCTGGAGGTGGTGGAGATCAATCCTGCCTTCGCCCGCGGATTGCGCCGTCATTTCCCCTATGTTTCCGTGCTGGAGACCCCGGCGCAGATCGTATCGACCGCGACGGCGGGCGAACCGGGCGATTATCAGAGCGTGGTGAGCGGCCTGCCCCTGCTGGCGATGGACCGGCGGATGCATGTCGACATCCTGTCCGAAGCCTTCCGCATGTTGAAGCCGGGCGGCAGCTTCGTGCAATTCACCTATTCGCTGCGTCCGCCCGTCAACCGCGAGATATTGGACGCGCTGGACCTGGACGTGGTGCGTGTCGGGCAGACGGTGCGCAACTTCCCGCCGGCGACGGTCTTCCGCTTCTTCCGTCGCGGCGAATAGGCGCGAATACAAAAAGGGGGCCGCGTCGGATGACGCGGCCCCCTTTTTCGTTGGGCTTAGTAAAACGCGCCGTAGATGACGTCCACGACCTTGCGGGTGCGGGTGCGGACCAGCAGCAGGTCGGGGCCATAGCGCACCCAGCGATAGCCGCGGGGCGGCGCGCCGACGCCCAGATAGGCATAGTCGTTATAATAATAGCGCGACGACAGGAAGATCGACGGCAGCAACAGGCCGACGGTCCAGCGGCGATAGCGATAGCCCTGGGGATATTGGAAGCCGGGCCGGTGGATCGGCTTGAAATGCGGCGGACGGCCCGCGCCGGGACGATGCGGCGGCTGTGGCTTTACCGGGCGCGGCGGTTGCGGCCTGCCGGGCCGGGGCGGCTGGATGGCTGGCCCGCCGGTGCCGGGTCGCGGTGGCTGAATGGCCGGTCCACCCGTGCCGGGACGCGGGGGTTGGACGGACGGGCCGCCCGGACGGACGGGCTGTACGGAAGGGCCGCCGGGGCGCGGCGGTTGAGGCCGGGTTGTTTGAGGTGGATTGGGGCGAGAGGGCGGAGCGGGACGCGTCGTCGGTTGGGACGGCCTTTGCATTCGATCTTGTTGTTGCTGGGCCAGCGCTACGTCGGGGGCGACGGTGAGCGCGATCGAAAGAAAGAGGACTGCCTTTTTCATTGAGCCTTCTCCGCTTATGGGAAGCGGAAGCTATGCCCATCATGTTGCCGGAGCAATGTTTTTCACATCGGTTGCATCGCGGCGGCGCGACCCTATCTTCTGGCTCAAGCATAAGGGGGCAGAGCCATCCATGGCATCCATCATTGAAATCAAGGGCCTGACGAAACGCTATGCGTCGGGTTTCGAGGCGCTGAAGGGCGTCGACCTGACCATTGAGGAAGGGGAGATTTTCGCGCTGCTGGGGCCGAACGGCGCGGGCAAGACGACGATGATTTCCATCATCTGCGGCATCGCGCGCCCGACCGGCGGCAGCGTGACCGTGGCGGGGCATGACATCGTCCGCGACTATCGCGGCGCGCGCACCGCGATCGGCCTCGTCCCCCAGGAGCTTGCCACCGACCAGTTCGAGCGGGTCATAGACACTGTGAACTTCAGTCGTGGCCTGTTCGGAAAGCCGCGCAACGACGCCCATATAGAGAAGATTTTGCGCGACCTGTCGCTGTGGGACAAGCGTCACAGCAAGATTCTCGAACTGTCGGGCGGCATGAAGCGGCGCGTGATGATCGCCAAGGCGCTATCCCACGAACCGCGCGTGCTGTTCCTGGACGAACCGACCGCCGGTGTCGACGTGGAGCTGCGCCGCGACATGTGGAAGCTGATCGGCGAGCTGCGCCAGACCGGCGTCACCATCATCCTGACGACCCACTATATCGAGGAGGCCGAGGAAATGGCCGACCGGGTGGGGGTCATCAACCATGGTGAGCTGATGCTGGTCGAGGAAAAGACCGCCCTCATGAAGAAGCTGGGCAAGAAGACGCTGACCGTGGTGCTGGCCGATCCGATCGCCGCCGTGCCGCCGGAACTGGCGGAATGGAATGTCACGCTGGGCGCGGAGGGCCATGAGCTGAACTATGTGTTCGATACCCAGGCGGAGCGGACCGGCGTGTCGTTGCTGCTGCGCAAGCTGGGCGACATGGGCATCGGCTACAAGGATCTGAACACGCGGCAGAGTAGCCTGGAGGATATTTTCGTGGAACTGGTCCATCAGGAGAAGGCCGCATGAGCCTCCAGAATCTGCGCGCCATCGCGTCCATCTACAAGTTCGAACTGCACCGTTTCCGCCGCACCCTGCTGACGGGGTTGCTGGTGCCGGTCATCACCACGTCGCTCTATTTCGTCGTGTTCGGCGGGGCGATCGGATCGCGCATGACGGAGGTGGACGGCATTCCCTATGCCGCCTTCATCGTGCCGGGCCTCATCATGATGGCGATGTTCACCGAAAGCATCTTCAACGCCAGTTTCGGCATCTACATGCCCAAATTCACCGGCACCATCTATGAACTATTGTCGGCGCCCGTTTCCGCGGCGGAGACGATCATCGCCTATGTCGGCGCGGCGGCGACCAAGTCGCTGATCGTGGGGACCATCATCTTCCTGACCGCTCATCTGTTCGTCGACGTGCCGGTCGCGCATCCCTTCGCCATGGTCGGTTTCATGGTGCTGATCGCCGTCAGCTTCTGCCTGTTCGGCTTCATCCTGGGGATATGGGCGCAGAGTTTCGAGCAGTTGCAGGTGATCCCGCTGCTGCTCATCATGCCGATGACCTTTTTGGGCGGCGCTTTCTATTCGGTGCATATGCTGGCCGAACCGTGGCGCACCATCACCCTGTTCAACCCGATCGTCTACCTGATATCGGGCTTCCGCTGGACCTTCTTCGGCCAGGGCGATGTGGGAATCGAGTTCAGCCTGCTCTTCGTCGCGGGGATGCTGGCGCTGTGTCTGGGCATCATCGGCTGGATGTTCCGGACGGGATATCGGTTGAAGAAGTGATATTTGAAGGGTTGGGGCGACCGTCCCGACCCTTCGTTCGTTCGGGCGCATTCGGGAAACAGGCTGGAATCGAACTTTGACCGAGGATGCCCCGTTTTTCGATCCGGCTTTCGCCGCGCAGTTGGAATCCCTGCTCCACTGGCGCCGCGATGTTCGCCATTTCGACCGCCGCGCGGTGCCGGAAGCGGACATGGATGACCTGCTGCGCTGTGCCTGCCTCGCGCCATCGGTCGGAAATTCGCAGCCGTGGCGGTTTGTCCGCCTGCGCTCCGCCGCGATCCGGACCATGCTCGCCAGCCATATCGATGATGAGAGTGCGAAGGCGTCCCTTCGCTACGCCGAGCAGGAGCAGCGCGACCATTATCGCTCCCTCAAATTGCATGGTGTTCGCGAGGCGCCCGAACTGATGGCGGTCTTCTGCGATGGGCATCCATCGGCGGGGCACGGCCTTGGTATCGCCACTATGCCCGAAATGCTGCGCTATTCGACGGTTCTAGCCATCCACAATCTATGGCTGGCGGCGCGGGTTCGCGGCATCGGTGTCGGCTGGGTGTCGATACTGGACCCGCAGGCCGTTACGACGATGCTGGATGTGCCTGCCCACTGGTCGCTGATTGCGCTGCTGTGCATCGGCTACCCGGCCGAGCTATCGGCCACGCCCGAACTGGAACAGCGTGGCTGGCAGGCCCGCGAGCCATGGGCCGACCGGCTGTTCGAGCGATGATCTGCGCATCCCTGTTTCGACAGAGTGGATGCGCCGACCTGCAAATGCTCTGAAGATCAGGCCGCCGCGCTTTCGGGGGCCACGGCGAACAGGGTCACGCCCTTATATTTGTCATCGCCGTCATTATAGAGGCCGTACATCGCCTCGAACGGCTCATCCAGCACCTGGATGTCGGACAGGCCCACCAGCTTGAAGGTGCCGAGCTTCAACTCGCGCGGCGGGCGGCCATCGCGATCCGTGGTCACGGCGTCGATGAACAGCTCGTCATGGCGCGTGTAGAGGATGTGGGGTGCCAGGGTGACGACCATCTTGTTATAGGTCACCTTCAGGCACTTCTGGAGCGCGATCGCTTCAAAAATCTCGGTCGGGGCTTGCATGATCGGCCCCTATTGACCGATTTGCGCGATTCTTTCAATTGCTTTGTGCGCTGCACCATATTCCTGCCGTGCAATCGCCGGGACGAAGCGTTCAGGCGGGCACGAGGCCGAGCCGCTCGCGCAGGCTCCAGCGGATGATGAGCAGCACCGCCACCGCGCCCAGGCCGCTGGCGAGGCCGAACCAGATGCCGACCCCCTCCATGCCGAAGGGGAAAGCGAGCAAGGTGCCGACGCCGATGCCCACCACCCAATAGCCGATAAGGGCGAAGATCATCGGCACCTTGGTATCCTGCAACCCACGCAGCACGCCCGCGCCTACTGCCTGTGCGGCATCGACCAACTGGAACAGGGCGGCGACCGCAAGGAAGCTGACCGCCAGGCTTATGGTGCGGGCATTGCCGGGGTCGGACAGGTCGAGGAAGGCCGAGACCAATGTGTGCGGCATCAGGATCAGCAGCGCGCCGGAGCAGAAGGCGAAGCCGGTGCCGATCATCAGCGCCAGCCAGCCGGCGCGGCCGATGCCGGCGCGATCCTTGCGCCCAAAGGCGATGCCGACGCGCACCGTTGCGGCCTGGCCGATGCCCATCGGCACCATGAAGACCAGAGCGGCGATCTGGATGGCGACGGCATGGGCGGCGAGCGAATCGCGGTTGATGAGGCCCATGAGGAAGGCGGAGGCGTTGAACACCGTCGTCTCGAACCCCAGCGTGATCGCGATGGGCAGGCCCAGCGCCCAGACCTGCCGGTGGCGTTCGCGGTCACGGGTCCAGAAGCGGCCCATCAGGCTGTAACGGCGGAAGCGGCGGTCGACCAGGATGACGGTCAGCAGCCCCAGGAACAGGAAGCTGGAAGACAGGCTGCTGGCGAGGCCCGCGCCGAACAGGCCGAGCGCGGGGAATCCCAGATGGCCGAAGATCAGCGCCCAGCCCATCAGCACGTTGAGGGGGATCGCCGCCAGCATGACGACCAGGCCCCAGATGGGCCGCTCCAGCGCGGCGATGAAGTTGCGCAGCGTGGTGAAGCAGAGGAAGGGGAGCAGCGCCCATTGCAGCCCGCGCATCAACTGCCCCGCTTCATGGGCGAGGTCGGGCTGTTGCCCCATGGCGAGCAGGATCGTCTCGCATTCCCACAGGATCGCCCAGGCAGGGAGGACGAAGAAGACGACCGCGCGCAGCGTCTGGTGGACGGTGCGCCGCACGTCGCGCACGCTATGGCGGCGGCGGCCCCGTTCGCTGGCGATCAGGGGCGAAGCGGCCGTGACCAGCCCCATGCCGAAGATCAGCAGTGCGTGGAACAGGTTGATGGCGAGCGCGCCCGCCGCCACGCTCTCCGCCCCCCGCCGGCCGAGCAGCAGCAGGTCGCTCGCGGCGATCGCCGACCAGGCGATATTGCCCGCGATCATCGGCAGCGCCAGCGCCAGCAGCGCGCCGGCCTCAATGCGCCAGGGGGAGGGGTGGGTCACGTTGATGGTCCAAACAACAAGATAGAGTGCTCCTGCGAAAGCAGGAGCCCAGGATGCTGGGCGCCTATCGACGCCCTGGGCTCCTGCTTTCGCAGGAGCACGGCGCTCATAAATGCCTCAATGCTTCTTGAACAGGTGCAGCACGCCGACGATGATCCCGCCTACACCCAGCCCGACGATCGCGCCGCCGACGGCGTTGACCAGCCAGTCGAGGAAGCCGCCGATCGCGGGCACAGCATGGGTCGCGGCCTCCGCCACATGATGGATCGCGCCGGGGATCAGATCCCAGTGAAATTCATGCAGGCCATGGACGATCAGGCCGCCGCCGACCCACAGCATCGCCGCCGTGCCGACCACGGCCAGGATCGACATCAGGATCGGCATCGCCTTCACCAGGCTGCGGCCCAGCACCTGCGACCCGGCGGATTCACGCTTGGCAAGGTGAAGGCCGATATCGTCCATCTTTACGATCAGGCCGACCACGCCATAGACGCCCGCCGTGATGAGCAGGGCGACGACCACTAGGATGATCGCCTGCTCCCACACCGGCTCGGTTGCGACCGTGCCCAGCGCGATCGCCATGATTTCACCCGACAGGATGAAGTCGGTGCGGATGGCGCCCGCCACCTTCTGATTTTCCAGCTCGACGGAATTATGGGTTTCCAGTGCTTCCTCGGCGACGTCATGGCCGCCCTGGAATGCTTCCAGCAGCTTCTCCACCGCCTCGAAACAGAGGAAGGCGCCGCCCAGCATCAGCAGCGGCGGCAGCAGCCACGGCGCGAAGGCGGACAGCAGCAATGCGGCGGGCAGCAGGAAGACCAGCTTATTGCGCAGCGATCCCTTGGCGATCTTCCAGATGATCGGCAGTTCGCGATCCGGGGTGAGGCCCATCACATATTTGGGCGTGACGGCGGCGTCGTCGATCACCACGCCGGCGGCCTTCGACCCGGCCCTGCCGGCCGCAGCGGCGACATCGTCCAGCGAGGTCGCAGTCAGCTTGGCAATGCCCGCCACATCGTCGAGCAGCGCGATCAGCCCCGAAGGCATAGTCTTTCATTCCCCTGTTGCGAGCAGTCAGGCCCTTGGCCTCGCCTCATAGAGGGCGCGCCTCAGCGGAGCAATGGAAGGAATGGGCGGTTATGCCAAACTGCGTAGAGAATGGCCCATCAAGATCGATTGGTTGTTGTCCCCCCGGCATGAGTTCTCATCAATGTATCTTGGTATTAGGGCGGATCGACATTCACGGTTTTAGATGCTTCCTAAGCCGTCATGCCGGACTTGATCCGGCATCCAGGGCACAAAGGGCGGCACCTGCGACTCTGGATGCCGGGTCAGGCCCGGCATGACGATGAAAATGACGCCGAGGATTCTGCTTTAACCTGAATGTCGATCCGCCCTAGAAGTTTCCGGGCGGGTCGCTGGCGGGGAAACTTTCGTCCGACTGTTCGTCGACCATGTCCCATTCCTGGGACGTGATGCCATGTTGCGGCCCTGCGTCGCGGACGATCCCTGAAGAACCCACCGGCCCGCGATCGTCGGCGATGCTGGCGTCGCCCATCCATTCGCGCCAGCCCTTGATCGCGCCCTTGGCCACAATGGCGCCAAGGCCGGTGACGATGGCCAGTTTCAATAGCCCCTTCATGCTCGCTTCTCCGGTTTGGGATGAAGATGAACCCATTCGGCATGGTCGCCCCGCACGGTGTCGGGCGTCAGGCGAATCTCGCCTTCCTCGTCCGATCCTGACGGCGTTTCGTCATCGGCGGCAAGCCGGGCGACGTTCCAGCGTTCGCGCAGCGCCGCGTCGATCATCTCGCGCCAGATGGCGGGATCGCCTGCCTCGCGCATGGCGTCGTCCGGCTCCTTGAGCAGGGCGAGGATGCTGGCGGCGTCCTCCACCCGGACGGGCCAATGGTCCGGCTCCGCCGAGGCGAGATGGCGGGCCAGCCTTTCGATCAGGGTGCGGTCTTCCATGATGACCGAACGCGCGTCGGGGGTGGCCGTTCCGCATCGTCGTGACGATGGCGGATCGATATGAACCGGCACGCGCGCCGCGTGTTGGGAAGGGAACAGGACGGCAAGGAGAGATGTCATGCCCCAGGGCGACAAGAGCAGCTACACCGACAAGCAGAAGCGCAAGGCCGAGCATATCGAGCAAAGCTATGAGGATCGCGGCGTCAGCCACAAGGAGGCCGAGCGACGCGCCTGGGCGACGGTGAACAAGGATTCGGGCGGCGGCAACCTGTCCGGCTCCGGTCGCGGCAAACCCGATACCCATGTCTCGTCGCGCAAGGGTGGGCGCAAGGGCGGTGCAGCGTCCGCACGGAGACCAGCGGCCGACCGCTCCGTCGCCGCGAAGAAAGGCTGGGAAACCCGGCGCAAGCGGGCGCATGGGTGAGGCGGGCGCCATGACATGAAAAAAGCCCCAGATCGCTCCGGGGCTTTTTCATTTTCGTTGCTTGCGTCCGATCAGGCGGCTGCGAAGCGGGCCATCCGGCCCAGCTTGTCGCCGGCGATGCGCATCATCGCCTTTTGCAGCTTTTCGAAGGCGCGGACCTCGATCTGGCGGACACGTTCGCGGGACACGCCATAGACCTGGGAGAGTTCCTCCAGCGTCTTTGGCTCTTCGGCCAGACGGCGTTCGGCCAGGATGTGCTTCTCGCGATCGTTGAGGTCGTCCATCGCCTCGACCAGCATGTCGTGGCGCATGACCTTTTCCTGTTCGTCGGCGACACGTTCGTCCTGCAACGGGTCGGAGTCGGCAAGCCAATCCTGCCACTGACCTTCGCCATCCTCGCGCATCGGCACGTTGAGCGATGCGTCGCCACCCATTGCCATGCGACGGTTCATCGAGACCACATCCTCTTCGGATACGCCCAGATCGGTCGCGATCTTGGTCACATCCTCCGGGCGCAGGTCGCCGTCCTCGAACGCTTCGATATTGTTCTTCATCCGGCGCAGGTTGAAGAAAAGCTTCTTCTGCGCGGCGGTGGTGCCGATCTTCACCAGTGACCAGGACCGCAGGATGAACTCCTGGATCGATGCGCGAATCCACCACATGGCGTAGGTCGCCAGGCGGAAGCCGCGATCGGCTTCGAACTTCTTCACGCCCTGCATCAGGCCGATATTGCCTTCGCTGATCAGTTCGCTGACCGGCAGGCCGTAGCCGCGATAGCCCATGGCGATCTTGGCCACGAGGCGCAGATGCGAGGTGACGAGTTGCGCCGCAGCCTCAGGATCCTGATGCTCCTCATAGCGCTTCGCCAGCATATATTCCTGCTCAGGCGTGAGCAGCGGAAATTTGCGAATTTCCGACAGATAGCGATTGAGGCTGGCTTCACCGCCCAGCGTCGGAACCGCGGGGACATTGCTCTTGGCCATGTCGTCACCTTTCCCTTTCATGCGCGGCGGGACCCAGAAGAGGCGTCACAGGCGCCGTCGCAAAAATCATCAAACCCAAAAATCTATACGTGAAGCTCGCTTAACAGTTCCTGCATGTCGGCCGGGATCACACTTTGAAACAAAAGGGGCTTGTCCGTTACCGGATGTATGAACCCCAGCGTTTTGGCGTGCAATGCCTGCCTTTTGAAACCCAGCGTTTCCAGTATTGATTTGAAACCTTTTCTCTCTCTACCGTAAACCGGGTCCCCGATCAAGGGGTGGCCGATATGCGCCATATGGACGCGGACCTGATGGGTACGGCCGGTTTCCAGCCGACATTCCACCATCGCCGCACCCTTGAGGCGCTCCACCGTGCGATAATGGGTGACGGCATGTTTGCCGCGCCCTTCCCGATGAACCGCCATTTTCTTTCGATCAGCGTCGGAACGGCCGATCCAGGTGTCGACCGTGCCGCTGCCCGGCGCTGGAACGCCGTAGACGATCGCGGCGTAGAGCCGGTCGATGCTGTGATCTTTGAACTGGCGCGCGAGTCCTTCATGCGCCTTGTCCGTCTTTGCAACGACCAACAGGCCGGAAGTATCCTTGTCGATGCGATGAACGATGCCGGGCCGCGCCACTCCGCCGATGCCCGACAGCCGCCCGACGCAATGATGGAGCAGCGCGTTCACCAGCGTCCCGTCCAGATTGCCGGCGGCCGGATGGACGACCAGGCCCGCAGGCTTGTCCACCACGATCAGGTCGGCATCCTCATGGACGATGGTGAGCGGTATGTCCTGCGCCACCGTGTCGAGCGGCGTGGGGGCGGGGAGGGTCACGCTGAAAAGCTGGCCCGCCGCGACCTTCATCGATGCGTTGATCTTCGCGGCCTGGGCGCTTTGCACATGGCCCTCGCCGATCAGCACCTTCAATCGCTCGCGCGACAGGTCGGGCAACAGGTCCGCCAGCGCGCGATCGAGGCGCAGTCCATGCTGCGCTTCGCCGATCGCTGCTTCGATGATGGAATCCCCCGGAATCATGCTCTACGCATGTAGGAATGAGGATCGCGATATCAAGAGGACTGGTGGAACAAATCGTGGCCCTGGGTGCGGCGAGCAGGGATGAGGTGTGCGGGTTGCTGTTCGGGCAGGCGGGGCGGATCGACGCTTTCCTGCCCGCCGCCAATGTCGCCCCCGATCCGGCGCGCCATTTCGATCTGGACCCGGCGGCGCTGATTGCGGCGCATCGCGCGGCGCGGGCGGGCGGGCCGCAGATTGTCGGCCATTATCATTCCCACCCTTCGGGCATCGCCGTCCCGTCGAAGACCGATGCCGCCAGCGCCGCGCCCGACGGCAGCCTGTGGCTGATCGTGGCGGCCGGTGGCGCCAGGCTCTGGGTCGCCGGGCCGGGGGAGGGCGACGGCGCGGGATTCACTGAGGCGATGCTCGATATAAGGTGATCGAAAGGCGGCGAGCCGGGCTTGCATCGGGGGACGCGGCGGCGCATTAGCCGGGAACATCCTTTTTTCTCCTCCCCTTATTCGGCGATCCACATCCGCATGACCAATCCGACCGACAGCATCGAATTTGCCAGCCTGCTCTGTTCGCGCCTGTGCCATGACCTGCTGAGTCCGGTCGGCGCGCTCAACAACGGGCTGGAACTGATGGCGGATGAAAATGACCCGGAAATGCGCGCGCGTTGCCTGGAGTTGCTGGGAGACAGCGCGCGGACATCGGCCAACAAGCTGAAATTCTTCCGCCTGGCCTTCGGGTCGGCGGGCGGTTTTGGCGAGGCGGTGCCGCCGCATGAGGCGCGGGTCGCGATCGAGGGCATGTATGCCGCGTCGGGCCGGGTCAAGGTCGGCTGGATGGTCGAGGAGAAGATGCTCGGCAAGTTGCCGGCCAAGATATTGCTCAACCTGGCGCTGATCGCGGGCGACGCGCTGGTGCGGGGCGGGCAACTGGATATCGGCGCGGAAAGCCGGCCGGGCGTGACGGAAATCGTGGTGCGCGCCGAAGGGCCGAAGGTCGTGCTGGACCCGGATCTGCGCGCGGCGCTGGCGGGGACGCTGCCGGTCGAAGGGCTGGTGTCGCGCACCGCGGCGGCCTGGATGGTGCGGCAACTGGTGGCCGAGGCGGGCGGCGATATCGTCCTGTCGCCGGCAGGTGAGCCGACCCTCTTGTTCGGCGCGGTGATACCGGATCAGGAGCGCTAGGGCGGATCGACATTCTGAGTTTTAAGCGCTTCCCAAGCCGGCATGACGCTGAAAATAAGGCTGAGGCTTCCGCCCTAAACTGAATGCCGATTGGCGCTAATATTCGCCTTCGTCCATCTCCGTCCTGATCCTGTCGACCAGTTCGGCGGCCGGCAGCGCGCGGGCGAGCGGCGCGCCCTGGCCGGCCCATTGGGCGCCATAGCCGCTTTCGCCATGGGCCTTGGCAAGCTGATGGAGCGCTTTCCCGGCATCATAGGCGATGGGATAGTCGGGCGGCGTCAGGTCCGTTTCCGCGCCCCAGCCGACGAAGCGGTTGGGCAGGCAGCGTGCGGGACGGCCGGAAATCGCGCGCGTCATGGCAGTATGCGCGGCGGCCGGGCCGAACAGCGCGGCGCGATAGGCGGCGTCGGCGCTGCTTTCGGGACAGCCGATGAAGGCGGTGCCAAGCTGCGCCGCGACAGCGCCCAGGTCGAGCGCGGCGCGCACTCCCCGGCCATCCATGATGCCGCCCGCCGCGATGACGGGAAGGCCGGCCTGCTCCACCAATAGCCGGGTGAGTGCCATGGCGCCAAGCCGGTCGTCGGGCGCGTCGGGGTCGAAGACGCCGCGATGCCCGCCAGCCTCAAACCCTTGCGCGACCAGCATGTCGATCCCGGCCGCGCGCGCGGCGAGGGCCTCGGCCAGGCTGGTGACGCTGGCGAAGAGGATGCATCCCGCCGCCTTGAGTGTCGCGATCCGCCAGGCTTCCGGCAGGCCGAAATGGAAGCTGACGACCGCGGGGCGGGCTTCGACGACAAGGCCAAGCATGGCGTCGTCCACCGCGAAGCTGCGATAGATTTCGCGCAAGGTGGCGGGGGGAGCGCCGCCGAACTGGGCGAAGAGCGGTTTCAGCGCGGTGAGCCACCGTGCCTCCACATCCGGTCTGGCCTGCGCGGGCGAATGGACGAAGAGGTTGACGTTGAAGGGGCGGGCCGTGCGCGCGCGGACGGAGGCGATCATCTCCCGTGCGGCAGGCGCCTCTACCGCACCGACGGCTATCGAACCGAGCGCTCCCGCATTGCTGACGGCGGCGGCCATGTCGGGGGTGGAGACGCCGGCCATCGGCGCCTGGATAAGGGGCAGGGAAAGATGGAGCGCTTCAAGCGGATTCATGCCGCCTTATGTGGACCGTCCCGTCCCGCGTCGCAATCACCGCATGGAGAAAAGGCGATTATCGCCTTTGCAAACCCGCTTTTTGAACGTCGGTATCGAGGGATGAAAATCCTCTCCCGTAAGGGGAGGATGCCTTCGCTATTCCGCCGCCAGCACATTCAGCGCCCGCGTCATCAGCGCGACGAACTTCGCGTCGTCCACCCGCGCCGCCGCGTTGTTCCAGCTTCCGCTGACGGCGTACCAACCGCCATCCTGCGCCTGCACCAGGAAATTCATCGCGATGACGCCGGGCTCGCTGCCGCCCTTAAAGCCCAGATAGCGCCAGCGTTTCGCGTCGGCGGGGGCGATGCCGGGGTTGACGGCCAGGATGGATAGCGCGTCCCCGCCGTGGAAGCGCAGCCAGTCGATCTGGGCGATCATGTCCCTGGGCGACGCGAACCATTCGACGCTGTCGATGGCGATCGGCACTTCGGCGACGCTGCCTATGTCCACCTTGTCGGCGGTAAGGCGCGGCGCGGCGTCGCGCAGAAGGACACGACGCGCAGCGAGCGATCCGCTCTCGTAGCGGCGGCGCAGGTCGGCATTGGCCGGCATTTTGAGTGCGAAGGCTTCGGCGGTGGTGAGGAGCGGCAGCGCCTTCGCCGCGTCGGCATGGCCGGTCGCATCCAGCATCGCATCCACCCGGTCGCGGCCCAGCGCCAGCAGCAGCGTGTCGCTGGCGCTGTTGTCGCTTTCGGCGATCATCGTGGTGGCTAGGCTGTGGAGCGTCATCGGCGCACGGTCAGGCCAGGTCATGAGGCGGCCGGAAAAGCTCTTGGGGCCGAGCGGGATGACGTCGCTCCAGCGACGTTCCCCGGCGGCCACCGCGCGGGCGAGTTCGGCAAGGATGGTGAGCTTGAAGCTGGAGCCGATCGCCATCTGCGCGTCGGCGCGACGGGCGCGCAAGAATTGCGGGCCGGTGTCGGTCAGTTTCGCGATGGCGAAGGCAGTGTTGCCGGGCAGGGCGGCGATCTCCGCCATCACCTTGTCCAGGCTGTCATTGGCGGTGCGCGCGCTGACGATGCGGAGGCCGATCACCCGACCCGGCGGCTGCGGCGCGACGACCAGCGTGAAGCCGACGGTGGCGTGCTCATAGCGGATTTCCACCTGGCCCGCGGTGGCGCTTTCGGTGCGCACGGCGCCCAGCGACACGGGCTTGCCATGCTGGGCGCGCAGGTCCGCCGCGATCGCGCGCCAGCGGTCCACCGGCACTGCGTCTAGGAAGAGGGGAGCAAAAAAATCGGTCTCGTCACCGGGGCCGGAAAGGATGCGGAGAAGCTGTTCGGCGCGGGCCTGATATCCGGAGGTGGGGGCTGCGCGGGCAGGAGGCAGCGCCAACAGGATCAGAGCGATCAGGATCGACCAGCCGCGCACCTACCACGTCCGTTCGTTTGGAACGTAGTCGAGTTCAACGCAGCCGAACGTATGGGATGCGCTATCCGCTTCTCGACTTCGCTCGAAGCGAACGGAGAGCGAAAGGATAATATCCATTTTCACGCATCAATCGCTTCTTCGTCCACCGCGGCCGCATTTTCCTGGATGAAGGCGAAGCGGTGGGCGGGGTTGGTGCCCATCAACCGGTCGACCAGATCGCGCACCCCGGCGCGCTCCTCGACATCGGCGGGCAGGGTGATGCGGATCATGCTGCGGGTCTTGGGGTCCATGGTGGTTTCGCGAAGCTGCATCGGGTTCATTTCGCCCAGGCCCTTGAAGCGGCTGACCTCGACCTTCTTGCCCTTGAATTCCTTCTCCATCAATTCCTCGCGATGGGCGTCGTCCTTGGCGTAGAGGCTCTTGCCGCCTGCGACCAGGCGGTAGAGCGGCGGCTGGGCGAGATAAAGATGCCCGCGCCGCACCAGTTCGGGCATTTCCTGGAAGAAGAAGGTCATCAGCAGCGTCGCGATATGCGCGCCGTCGACGTCCGCGTCGGTCATGATGACGATGCGTTCATAGCGGAGGTTGTCCGGGTTGCAGTCCTTGCGCGTGCCGCAACCCAGCGCCAGGATCATGTCGGCGATTTCCTGGTTGGCCAGGATTTTCGCGGTGTTGGCCGAAGCGACATTGAGAATCTTGCCGCGCAGGGGCAGGATCGCCTGGGTCTTGCGGTCGCGCGCCTGCTTGGCGGAGCCGCCTGCGCTATCGCCTTCGACCAGAAAGATTTCAGCGCCTTCCGGGTCGTCGTTTGAACAGTCGGTGAGCTTGCCGGGCAGGCGCAGCTTGCGCGAATTGGTCGCGGTCTTGCGCTTGACCTCCTTCTCCTGCTTGCGTTTGAGGCGCTCGTCCATGCGGTCGAGCACATAGGCGAGCAGTGCCCTGCCCCGGTCCATATGGTCGGTCAGATAATGATCGAAATGGTCGCGCACGGCGTTTTCGACCAGTCGCGCCGCGTCGGGGCTGGTGAGCCGATCCTTGGTCTGGCTCTGGAACTGGGGATCGCGGATGAAGACCGACAGCATGATTTCCGAAGAGGTCATGATGTCGTCGGCGGTGATATCCTTCGCCTTCTTCTGCCCTACAAGGTCGCCGAAGGCGCGAATGCCCTTGACCAGGGCGGTGCGCAGGCCCGCTTCATGGGTGCCGCCATCGGGGGTCGGGATGGTGTTGCAATACCAGGAGTAGGAACCATCTGACCAGAGCGGCCAGGCGACCGCCCATTCGACCCGCCCGGCGGAGCCGGGGAAATCCTGCCGTCCTGCGGAGCCGGGAAAATCCTGATTGCCTGAGAAGAAGATGCTGGTCGCGCATTCGCGATCGCCGACCTGTTCCTTCAGATGATCGGCCAGGCCGCCGGGAAACTGGAAGACGGCTTCGGTGGGCGTATCGTCGCTGATGAGCGAAGGATCGCATTTCCAGCGTATCTCGACGCCCGCGAACAGATAGGCCTTGGACCGGGCAAGGCGATAGAGGCGGGCGGGCTTGAATTTCTGCTCGCCAAAGATTTCGGTGTCGGGGATGAAGCTGACCAGGGTGCCACGCCGGTTGGGGGCGGCGCCGACCTTTTCCAGGCTCGTCTGGGGCAGGCCTTGCGAGAAGCTCTGGCGAAACAATTCCTTGTTGCGCGCCACTTCGATGACGGTGCCGGTCGACAGCGCGTTGACCACGGAGATGCCGACGCCGTGCAGGCCGCCGGAGGTGGCATAGGCCTTCCCCTCGAACTTGCCGCCCGAATGGAGGGTGGTGAGGATCACTTCCAGCGCCGATTTGTCGGGAAATTTCGGGTGCGGGTCGACCGGGATGCCGCGGCCATTGTCGGTAATGGTCAGCCGGTTGCCCGCCTCCAGCGTCACTTCGATCCGGGTCGCATGGCCCGCGACGGCCTCGTCCATGCTGTTGTCCAGCACTTCGCTGGCCAGATGATGCAGCGCGCGCTCGTCGGTGCCGCCGATATACATGCCGGGGCGGCGGCGGACCGGTTCCAGTCCCTCCAGAACCTCGATGGTGGACGCGTCATAGGCGGGGGTGGCGGGCGTGTTGGCGGCGAACAGGTCTTCGGACATGGCGACAAGCTATAAGGGGGCCTGCGGCGGGCGCAAGCATGGCGTCGGTCTGATAATCGCTGACGGGCATGGCCTGACGGGTGGAAGACGGCTTCATTTGCGGCGGGTTTTTGTCCGTTCAGATACAAACTGTGTCTCCGGGGACGCACTGTCATATATTGCGGTTGGCGATGAAACAAAGAGGAAGGTCAAGCCGTTAGCCGACCGACAGGGGTGTAAAGCCTTCACAGTGAGGAGACGTTTATGAAGCTCAACCGCATCGCGCCATTTGGCGCCGCAGTTGCATTCGCTCTGGCTGGCGTTCTGGCGACGCCGGCAACGGCGCAGGACGACGCCGGCAGTTCCAATTGGACCGGACCGTATATCGGCGGATCGCTGGGGTATAACTGGCAGCCCAACAATACCGCCAATGATATCGAACAGGTTTATTTCGATACTAATGGCGATGGCCAATATGGCGACATCGTTCGCACGCCAGCCGGGGGTAACGCCTTTGCGCCGGGCTTCTGCAACGGCAAGGCGACCAGCGCCACCACCTGTTCGAGGGGCGATCGGGAGGGCAAGGCGGCTTGGTCGGTCATGGCTGGCTATGACAGGCAATTCGGCAATATCGTCGTGGGTGGCGTGATCGAGGGCGGCCAATCCTATGGCAGCAACTATGTCTCCGGGTTCAGCACGACCCCGGCGAGCTATACGCTGGTCCGTCGGCTCGACTGGGAAGCCGCGGCCCGCCTGCGCGCTGGCTACAGCCTCAACCGCACGCTGATCTATGCGACGGGCGGTCTGGCTTATGGCAAGTTCAAGAACAGCTTCCTGACCACCAACACGGCCAACGCCTTTGCCGAGAATAATCGGACCGAGGACGACTGGGGCTATACCGTGGGCGGAGGCATCGACCAGAAGATCAGCGACAATTTCTCGATAGGCCTGCTCTATCGTTATACCCGCTTCAACCCGAACGATTATAGCGTGACTGTGACGCAGGGCAGTGCGCCGGCGACCAACCCCTTCGTCAATCCGGCCAGCACCTCCGGCCAGACGGTGATCGGCCGTAGCAACGAGCAATATACAACGCAGAGTGTCCGCGTGACGGCAGCATATCGCTTCTGAGCAGGGGCGGGATTTTCCGCCTTCCTTCCAGGCAAGAAGAAAAAGGCCGCCTTTTCGGGGCGGCCTTTTTTTCTGGATCGGTGACGCGCGGGCCGCTGAAGGGCATGGCGCGGTGGGCGCAAGCGTCCTGCTGCGCGGCGGGACTAACATCCCTTCATCAACGCTTTACGCGCAATGCCAAGCTGATAGGCTGCGCCTCTTCATCGATCCATGGGGGATGCCCTTTTGTCCGCAGCGCCTTTTGATCCCGACGCGGCGACCGCCGCCTATCTCGCCACCCTGTCCCCGGCCCAGCATGAACGCGCCATCGCCTATACCCAGGGCGGGCATTGGCTGCTGCTCTGGGGTACGCTGGTGACGGTGGCGGCGATGCTGCTGATCTGGCGCAGTGGCCTGCTGGCGCGGTTCGCGGGGCGGATCAGCGGCGTGAAGGCGCGGCCCAATCTGACGGCGTTCCTGTGTACGATCCTTTTCTTCCTGTGCGATTGGGCGATCGAACTGCCATGGAGCATCTATGCCAACTGGTGGCGCGAGCGCAGCTATGGCCTCACCGCGCAATCTTTCGGCGACTGGCTGGGCGAGGATATTATGTCGACCGCGATCAGCATTCCGTTGCTGGCGTTGCTCGCAATCGCCATCTACGCGCTGATGCGGCGGACGCCGCGCTGGTGGTGGGCCTGGTCGGGGCTGGTCGTTGTCGTGGGCATCGTCCTGATGGTGGTGGTCGCGCCGGTGACGATCGAGCCACTGTTCAACAAATACACGCCCGCGCCCGCCGGGCCGACCCGCGATGCGGCGGTGGAACTGGCGCATCGCGCCGGCGTGCCGGGCGACAAGATCTACATCTATGACGGGTCGAAACAGTCGGAACGCTATACCGCCAATGTCTCCGGCCTGTTCGGCACCGCCCGCGTCGCGATGAGCGACACGATGGTCAAGCAGGGCGCCGACCTGGCCGAAGTGCGCGGCGTGGTGGGCCATGAACTGGGCCATTATGCCGAACATCATGTCCTGTGGCTGGCGGGGGGCATGAGCCTGCTGGCGATGCTGCTCTTCTGGCTGGTCGACCGCCTCTATCCAACGGTGGCGCGGTGGGTTGGCGCGGGGGCGGCGATCGGTGATCCGGCGCATATGCCGGTCGCCTGGGCTGTGGCTGTGGTGGTCGGCCTGTTCCTGGTGCCGCTGATGAACAGCATCAGTCGCTATGACGAAAATGCCGCCGATCGCTTCTCACTCCAGATCGCGCATGAACCGGACGGGCTTGCCAAGGCGCTGGTCAAGACGATCCAATATCGCGCGTCTTCCCCTTCGCGGCTGGAGGAGATATTGTTCTACGACCATCCCAGCGTCGAGCGGCGTATCCATGCCGCCATGCTGTGGAAGGCCCAGCACCCGGACCTGGTGGGAAAATAGGACAAGAAAAAGGCCGCCTTTTCGGGGCGGCCTTTTTGCTGGATCAGTGGTTGGCGTTAACGGACGCGGGGGCCGCCGAAGGGCATGGGCGGCGGCGGGCGGCGCGTGCCGCGGGGCAATTGCGCCTGATAGGCGCGGCCGCAATGCTCGACGCAATAGGGGAAGCCGGGGTTCACCTGCTCACCGCAGAAATGAAAATCCGGTTCGCCCGGATGACCCATCGGCCATTTGCAGATCCGCTCGGTCAGGTCGAGCAGGCTGGTCTTGTCGGCGATGTCCGCGCTGGGCTTGGCCGGTACCAGGCGGCGCGGCGGAGCGGGCGGGATCGGCGCCTGCTGGTCGCCCGGACCCTGGCGCAGAAAGCCGCCGGGGCCGACCGAAACGATGCGCGGCTGCGGCCGTGCGGGAGGCGCATCGGCAGCGGCCTCTGGCGCGGCAGGGGCCGCCGGGGCGATCGGTGCCGCGACCGGGCGGTGCGGCGGCGCAACCGGTGCGGCGGCGCGCGGCGTCTCGATCGCGGGTGTGGGCGCGACGGGCGCGGGCTTGCGCGGGGCGGCGGCCTTCTTGGGCGTCTCGTTCGCCTTCACTGGCGAAGGGCGCGATTGCAGGCCCAGGCGATGCGCCTTGCCGATCACCGCATTGCGGCTGACGCCGCCCAGTTCATCCGCAATCTGGCTGGCGGTCAGGCCGCGTTCCCACATCGCCTTGAGCTGGTCGATACGTTCGTCGGTCCAGGACAATGAAAAACTCCTCACAAATCTCTGCGTGCATCCTATATGGGGATCAGGCGCGGCGGTTCAAATCCTTGAACTGAGCGCTTGCAGCACAACGAACCAGCCGATAGTCGATCCAGCCATGAACGACCAGCCCAAAATTGCCGTCCCTTCTGTCGCCCCTGTCGACGCCCACCGGGCGTTCGCCGAACCGGGCGTTCCGCAGATTCGCAACATCAACTGGCCCGGCACCTGGGCGCTGTACCGCAAGGAAGTGCGGCGCTTCATGAAGGTGCAGTTGCAGACGGTCTGGGCGCCGGCGATCACCACCTTGCTGTTCCTGGTCATCTTCATCGTCGCGCTGGGCGGCAGCGGCCGCACGGTCACGCTGCGCGGGGAGGCGGTGCCCTTCGCCGACTTCATCGCGCCCGGCCTCATCATCATGGGCATGATCAACGCCTGCTTCGCCAATGCCAGCTTCGCGCTGATGGTGGGCAAGGTGCAGGGGACGCTGGTCGATTATCTGATGCCGCCCATCTCGGTGGGCGAACTGCTGTTCGCGCTCGCCGCTTCCTCTGTGACGCGCGCGGTGCTCGTGGGTTTCGCGCTGTGGCTGGCGATGGCGGCCTGGCCGGGCGTGCATGTGACGCCGGCCCATCTGTGGGCGGTGCTGTGGTTCGGGCTGCTCGGCACCAGCTTCATCGCGTTTCTGGGCGTGCTGACGTCGATCTGGGCGGACAAGTTCGACCATGGCGCGGCGATCACCAATTTCGTGATCGGCCCGCTCGCCCTGCTGTCGGGCACCTTCTATTCGATCGACCGGCTGCCGGCCTTCTTCCAGGGGATCAGCCACGCCAACCCCTTCTTCTACATCATCTCCGGCTTCCGCTACGGCTTCGTCGCGGCGGCGGACACCAATGTGGTGACGGGTAGCCTGGTGCTGCTGGCGCTCAATCTGGTGTTAGGCGGCCTGTGCTACGGCCTGCTGCGCCGGGGCTGGAAGATCAAGGCCTGAAGGGTGTGAGGGTCGGTGCGGCATTGCGCCGAAAGCCCCTCAGATAAAGGCGAAGAAAACCGGCATGACGATCATCATGCCGGTCAGCAGCAGTGCTGCGATCATCCAGTGATGGAGGCGGGGAAGGACGCGGTCGTCGCCGCGTCCTTCCTCCCAGGGCCAGTTCAAATGCCCATTCCGCCGACGCGGGAGAGGGCGAAGCCAGCGTCTGCGGCTTCTGCGAGTGGGTATATGTTGCGCAGGTCGACGAGGACGGGCTGGGCCATGGAGGTGGCGAGGCGCTTGAGGTCGAGGGCGCGGAAGATGTCCCATTCGGTGACGAGGACGAGGGCGTCTGCGCCCTGTGCGGCTTCATAGGCGTCCTTGACCATGGTGACGCCGGGGACGAGCGGCGCTGCGACCTCCATGCCTTCGGGATCATAGGCGACGACCTTGGCGCCGGCATCTTCGAGCGCCTGGACGATGGCGATGCTGGGGGCGTCGCGCATGTCGTCGGTGTTGGGCTTGAAGGTGAGGCCGAGCAGCGCGACCGTCTTGCCGCGCGCGTCGCCGCCCAGCGCCTTGACGATCTTGCGGCCCATTGCCCGCTTGCGCAGGTCGTTGACCTGGACCACCGTCTCGACGATGCGGATCGGGGCGTCATGATCCTGCCCGGTCTTGACCAGGGCGAGCGTATCCTTGGGGAAGCAGGAACCGCCATAGCCCGGCCCTGCGTGCAGGAATTTGGAGCCGATACGGTTGTCCAGGCCAATGCCGCGCGACACGTCCTGCACTTCGGCGCCGACCGCCTCGCACAGGTCCGCCATCTCGTTGATGAAGGTGATCTTGGTCGCCAGGAAGGCGTTGGCGGCATATTTGATGAGTTCGGCGGTGCGCCGGCCGGTGAACATCAGCGGCGCCTGGTTGAGGTTGAGCGGGCGATAGACCTGGCTCATCACCGCAATGGCGCGCTCCGACCCGGTGGTGCCCACAACGACGCGGTCGGGGCGCTTGAAGTCGCCGATCGCTGCGCCCTCGCGCAGGAACTCAGGGTTGGAAACGACCTGGATGTCGAGGTCCGGGCGCAGGTCGCGCGCGATCCGCTCAACCTCGTCGCCGGTGCCCACGGGCACGGTCGACTTGGTGACGATGACCGCCGGGCCATCGAGCGATTCTACGATTTCCCGCGCTGCAGCATAGACATAGCTCAAATCGGCATGGCCATCGCCCCGGCGCGAAGGCGTGCCCACCGCGATGAAGATCGCGTCCGCGCCCTTGACCCCGTCCGCAAGGTCGGTGGTGAAGGTCAGCCGACCGGCTGCCGCATTGCTGCCTACCAACTGGTCCAGCCCCGGCTCGAAAATCGGCATCCGTCCCGATTCAATCGCCGAGATCTTGCCTGCATCCTTGTCGACGCACACAACATCATGACCAAAATCCGCAAAACAGGCTCCCGACACCAAGCCTACATAACCCGTGCCGATCATCGTGATTTTCATGAGGTGCTCCGGCTCCGCATAGAAAGAAAAAGGGGGGTGCAACGCGGCTCTCACAAAGCCGCTGCACATTTGGTTCGCTGCAATGCAGCGAAGAAATGCGCAAGCGATTCAGCGGCTGTATACCAATTTCTGCGACAGGCGGAGCGCAGCGGCAGGCAAAAGGAAGAGACGTGAAGATAGCAGTGGTGTTCGGGACGCGACCCGAAGCGATCAAGATGTTTCCCGTGGTCCATGCCTTGCAGGCGCGGGCCGGCGTGGAAACGCGCGTCATCGTGACCGCGCAGCATCGCGGCCTGCTGGATCAGGTGCTGGAGATTGCGGGGATCATGCCCGACATTGACCTGGACGTCATGGTGCCCAACCAGACGCTGGACGGCCTGACGGCAAAGCTGATCGTCGAACTGGGCAAGGCGTTCGACAGGGAAAGGCCCGACCGCGTGGTCGTGCATGGCGACACGCTGACCACCATGGTGGCGAGCCTGGCCGCCTATTATCGCAAGATCCCTGTCGCCCATGTCGAGGCCGGGCTGCGCAGCGGCGACATTCATCATCCCTGGCCGGAGGAGGTCAACCGCCGCGTCGTCGCCTGCATCGCCGACATGAACTTCGCGCCGACCCAGGCGGCGGCCGATGCGCTGCTCGCGGAAAATCGCGTGGCCGAAAGCATCTATGTCACAGGGAACACCGTGATCGATGCGCTGCTGGCGACGCGCGCGCGGGTGCTGGCGGAACCGGCGCTGGCGAGCGGGCTGGACGATCTGGCGGCGCGCTTCGCGGGCAAGCGCATTGTCGCCGTCACCAGCCATCGGCGGGAGAATTTCGGCGGGGGGATGGAGGCGATCGCACGATCGATCGCGGATATCGCCGCGCGGCCGGATGTGGCGGTGATCTTTCCGGTCCACCCCAATCCCAATGTGGGGCCGGTGATGGACGCGGTGCTGGGCGGGCTGCCCAATGTCGCGATGATCGAGCCGCTCGACTATCCGCATTTCGTGCGATTGCTGGACCTGTGCCATCTGGCGCTGACCGACAGCGGCGGTGTGCAGGAAGAAGCGCCTTCGCTCGGCAAGCCGGTGCTGGTGATGCGCGAAACGACCGAGCGGCCCGAAGGCGTGGCGGCGGGCACGGCGAAACTGGTGGGGGCGGACCGGGAAAGGATCGTGAGCGAGGTGCTAGGGCTGCTGGACGATGAGGATGCCTATCAGGCGATGGCGCGGGCGCATAATCCCTTTGGCGACGGCAAGGCTGCGGAGCGGATTGCCGAGGTGATCGGCCGCGCGCCGCAATAAAAGCGGCGACGTTGCGACACCTATCTGCTACCGGACGGCATCGCGCGAATCCTGCCCGCAAGCATTCGCCACGACCGAGAGACAATTCGCGCTCCCGCTTGCAACGCAAGGAGCGTGTTTCATGACCATCTTGTTTCGTCCTACCCCGGTTGTCGGCATGAAGGGGCAGTCCGCATGAGCCGCGCCATCAACCTCGATGCGTCGCAGGACGATGTGAAAGCGCTGTGCGCACGCCATGCCATCGCCATTTCCACCATCGAGACGCTCACATCGGGCGGCACGCGCGTGGTTCTGCTCAATCCCGATGGCGCGGATCGTATCCGCACATTGATGAAGACGAAGATCATCACCACCAAGGTGGTGCGATCGCCCATGCACATGGCGCGCCAGCCTCTGCCGCGTTATCGTTAAGGAAGTGTTTGAAAATGCGCCATTCGGCGCATTGCGGCACCGGCCCACACCCCCACCCGGCCACCCAACGGCTATATTCTATGGGTGGCCGGGTGGGGGAGAGGGCCGGTGCGGTCTCAAAATGCGCTCTTCCGCGCATTTTCAAACAGACTCCAGGAGACTGAGGCAGGCTGCATGGGGTGAATGCAGCAGGCCAGGACCGATCGACATTCAGGTTAAAGCAGAAGCCTCATTTTCAACGTCATGCCGGACCCTTCGACACGCTCAGGACAGGCTTGATCCGGCATCCAGAGTCGCAGGCGACGCCTTTTGTGGCCCTGGATGCCGGATCAAGTCCGGCATGACGGCGTAAGAAGCCTCTAAAACCGTGAATGTCGATCCGCCCTAGGGCGGCTGGGCTGGCGCGACAAAGGCAGCCGGTCAGCGTTACCGAAATCTTCAGCATTTCCGGGCAGAAAAGTGGCCAAATTGAAACGGCCCAAAGGATTGCCCGCCTCATGCCCGTCGACACCAAGCAGAAGGTCTCCGTCATCGGCCTTGGCTATATCGGCCTGCCGACCGCCGCGCTGATCGCGCGTGGAGGGTGTCAGGTGGTGGGCGTGGACGTATCCGCCCATGTGGTGGAAACGGTCAATTCGGGCCGCGTCCATATCGAGGAAGTCGACCTGGACGGCCTGGTGCAGGGCGTGGTGGCTCGCGGCAATCTGCGTGCATCGCTGGAGGTGGAGGAAAGCGACGTCTTCATCATCGCGGTGCCGACCCCGGTGGCGGAGGATCGCGCGCCCGACATCAGCTATGTACTCAAGGCCGCGCGGACGATCGCGTCGGTGCTGAAAAGCGGCGACACGGTGATCCTCGAATCCACATCCCCCGTCGGCACCACCGAAGCGCTGCGCGATGTGATCGGATCGCTGCGCGCGGATTTGAAGATGCCGGGGCAAGGTGCGCAGGGTGATATCGCCATCGCCTATTGCCCGGAGCGGGTGCTGCCCGGCCGCATCCTGGTCGAACTGATCGACAATGACCGCTGCATCGGTGGCATCACGCCGCGCTGCGCGCGCAAAGCGTTGGGCTTCTATCGCCAGTTCGTACGCGGCGCCTGCATCACCACCACCGCCCGCGCGGCCGAGATGGTGAAGCTGGTCGAAAACAGCTTCCGCGACGTCAACATCGCCTTCGCCAATGAATTGTCGGTAATCGCGGAGAATATGGACATCGACGTGTGGGAGGTGATTCGCCTCGCCAACCGGCATCCGCGCGTCAACATCCTCAATCCCGGTCCCGGCGTTGGCGGTCATTGCATCGCCGTCGATCCCTGGTTCATCGTCCATGGCGATCCGGAGAATGCGCGCATCATCCGCACTGCGCGTGAGGTGAATGACGGCAAGACCGATCATGTCGTCGCCAGGGCATCCGATATGATCGATGATTTCGCGCAAGAGGATGTCGCCTGCCTGGGTCTCGCCTTCAAGGCGAATATCGATGATTTCCGCGAAAGCCCGGCGGTGAAGGTCGCCGCGCGCCTGGCCCGCCGCTACGGTCGCCGCATCAAGCTGGTCGAACCCCATGCGCGCGAGCTGCCGATGGAGTTCGCCGGAACCGGCGCCGAACTGATCGATCTCGATACGGCTCTGGAACAATGTGGCCTGTTCGTCATTCTGGTCGATCATGACATGTTCAAATCCGTCCCCGTCGACGAACGCGCCGGCAAGGCGGTCTATGACACGCGGGGAATCTGGCCCGACCAGCCCCGCCGGATCGCGGCCTCCACACCCGACCGTATCGCCGTCTGACCGTCAGCGCACGGGTGCGCCCCGTCGCGCTGGCGGTTGCCATCCCTCTGTCCCGCCGCTAACCCCCGTGGCCAACGGCGCTCGTCCGCGCCATGGATCAATCGCCAGAGGGGGACGTGAGGCATGAAGCGCTGGCGCACGCCACGACTTTGGATGGTTGCCCTGGCCCTGCCGGGGCTGGCGGGCTGCGCGACGGTCGAGGATGCGCCGAGGGGCGAGGCCGCCTATGCGGTGGTGCCGCCACCGCCGGCGGTAGGCATGGATTATCGCCTGTCCCCTGACGATGTGCTGCGCATCCAGATCTATCATGAGCCTGGCCTGTCGCTGGAAGATGCGCAGGTTACGGCGGCCGGCATGGTGCGTATGCCCCTGATCGGCGATGTGCCGATGGCGGGGCTGACCGCCAGCGAGGCCGCCGACGTGATCGCGGGGCGACTGGGCGAACGCTATCTGGTGTCGCCGCAGGTGACGTTGTTCGTGAAGAAGGCGGTGGGCCGTCGCATCACGCTGGACGGCGAGGTGCGCGAACCCGGCCTTTATCCACTCGACGGGCGGTTGACCCTGTCGCAGGCCGTGGCGCTGGCCAAGGGGCCGACCCGGCTCGCGGGCCTCAGTCAGGTGGTCGTGGTGCGCCGGATGGACGGGCAGCGCCGGGCGGCGATGTTCGACCTTTCCGCCATCCGCAAGGGCAAGGCGCCCGATCCCGAAATATTGCCCGGCGATCAGGTGATCGTCGGCCTGTCGCGCGCCAAGGCGATCCTGGGCAGCGCGCTGATCGCGGTGCCGGTCGTTGCGGCGGGCTTTATCGCGCTGGATGGAGGCCGCTAATGGCTGCGAGCCTGACCGATATTGTGGACATATCCGAGGTGGAGGGTGCGGGCGCCCGGCTGGCGCGGAGCGCGCGCGCCTACTGGACGGTATTGCGCCGCCACCGCATCATCCTGTTCGTCACCATGGCGCTCTGCCTGCTGGCGGCTTTGCTCTATATCCTGCTGTCGAGCCCGGATTATCGCGCGACCGCTTCGGTCGAGGTGGAGGATCTGCCGGCCGGAGCCGCAGGGGCGGGAACGCCACGTCCGGCTACCGACGACACCGAAACGGTCATGCAGACCGAACTGGAAGTGCTGCGCAGCCGCGCCTTGGCCGAGGAGGTGGCGCGCGACCTGGCGCTGGTCGGCACGCCGACTTTCTTCAACGGCATGGGCGTCAGCCGGCCGAAGGAAGGATCGGGCGGCCTCAGCCAGCGGCAGGTGGAGCAGGAGCGGGTCATCGCCCTGCTGCGGCAGAATCTGGAAGTCGAACTGCCCGGCAAGTCGCGGGTCATCCGCATCAACTTCGTTAGCGCCGATCCCGTGCTGTCGGCGCGGGTCGCCAACAGCTATGCTGACAGCCTGATCCGGTCGGATTTGAAACGCGGGTTCGAATCGGGCGTGCAGGCGCGGCGTTTTCTGCTGGGCGAACTGGATGGCGCGCGGAACGATCTGGCGCGGGCGGAACGCGATCTCGCCGTCTATGCGGCGCGGACCGGCGGCGCGCCGGTGGCAGGCGATCAGGGTACGGATGACGCGGCCAAGGTGAAGCCGGTCGAGGGCAAGTTCGCGCCGTCCGAAGGATCGATCGAAACCCGGCTGGCGCAACTCAACGGCTATCGTGCGCAGGCCGTGTCGGACCGGATCGCGGCGCAGAAACGCTGGGAAAGCGCGCGCCGCGCCAGCGTCGAGACGCTGCCCGAAGTGCTGAACAACGGCGCCATGCAGCAATTGATGACCGACCGGGCGCAGGCGCGCGCCTCGCTGGTCGAGGAACGGCAGTTCCGCAAGGATGCGCACCCCGAAATGCGGGAGGCGCGCGCGAAGCTGGCGGCGCTGGACGATCAGGCGCAGGAGATGGCGAACCGCATCCGCGCGTCGCTGAAAGAACAATATGACGTCGCCGTCCATGGCGAAAAGCAGATCGGCGCGGAAATCGCCGAACTGGAGCGCGACGCGCAGGCTGCGCGTGGGCGCGACGTTCAGATGGGCATCTACGAACGGTCGGTCGACACCTACCGGATGCTGCATGACAGCCTGTTGCAGCGCTATCGCGACATGGCGTCGCAGGCGGGATTCCAGGCCGGGCGCATCCAGGCGCTGGACCGGGCGGCGGTGCCGTCGCGGCCTTTCTCGCCCAAGGTCGGCGAGACATTATTGTTCGCCGCGCTGGGCGGGCTGGCACTGGGGCTGCTGCTGGTGGCGGCGCGGCATATCTTCGACGATGCGGTGACGTCGGCGGATACGCTGGCGGAGCGGGTCGGGCTGCCGTTGCTGGGCGCGGTGCCGGTGGCGGGGGACAATCCCCAGCCGCCCGAAATCTTCACGCCGATCGCGCGGTCGTTGTTGCTGGCGTCGACGGGTGGGTTGCCGCGATCCATCCTCGTCACCAGCGCGCAGGAGGGGGAGGGCAAGTCGCTGACCCTCAACGCCCTGTCGCGTGCGCTGGCGGGTCTGGGCAAGACGGTGCTGGTGATCGACGGCGACATGCGCCGGCCGGTGCAACATGCGCTGTTCCGCGTCGCACCGGGGAAGGGCATCAGCGAGGTGCTGACCGGGCAGGCCAAGGCGGCCGATGCGATCATCCCCACCGGGATAGACCGGGTGTCACTGCTGCCCTGCGGCGCGGTGCCGCCCAATCCGACGGAGCTGCTGGCGACCCCGGCGCTAGACGCATTGCTGGCGGCGGTGCGCGACGATTATGACACGATCCTGATCGACGCGCCGCCGATCCTGGGGCTGGGTGACACGCCTTTGCTCTGCGCCCGGGTGCAGGCGAGCCTGATGGTGGTCGAATGGGGCCGCAACCATCATGGCGGCCTGCGCGTCTCGGTCGAAAGGCTGCGCCGGGCGGGTGGCGTCATCATCGGCGCCATCCTCACCAAGCAGCAAGGCCGCGCCCTGGAATATGACTATCACCGGGGCGGGTGAGGCTTCGGCATTGAGCGGGAGCGGCTTGGTGCGGCTGAACGCTACGAGATGAGGATCTTGGCGCCGCGCTCAAGGAGGGCGGCGACGATATCATCGCCGTCAAAGGCCTTGTCCGCGATGAAAGCGCCGACCTCGACGCCTTCCACAAACGTTGTGACGCGGATGCCGTGTTCCCGTTACCCCGCATCCTCACGCTGCAGCGTCGGATATGGCTCGATTAGCGTCCGATACGTCGGACGGATAAAGCTTGCGAGGACGTGTTAGTCAAGCCTTTGAATTTATTCGGACTCGTAAGTTCGTAACAGCTTCTAGGGCCACACCATCGAGGAGGCCATAACGGCGATGCCCAGGGTGTGCACTGAAAGTGAGCAGGGGCAACATTCCTGCTCAAGCCGCCCTCTTGACTTTGCAAATCCAATATCGGAGCTAGCCAAAATAGCTCAGGATGCCCGTCCATGTCGGACAGCTTGCCGCGGTTTAGTCTCGAACTGGGTTGATATGGGTCAAAAAAGCTTTGAAACGAGCGTAAAAATATCTAGTAGGGCGCCTAAATCAACTGGGTTAAATCATGACAACTCGCCACCTTCGTCAAGGCAGCGCCATGTCGCTGAACGATCTGCTGGCGCTCAACGGGATTGCGTTTTTGCAATCGGCCTATGAGCTTATATTGCAGCGCGATATCGATGACGACGGTCGAAATTATTATTGCGCGAAGATGCTCGCTGGTATGCGCAAATATGAGGTGATCTCGACCCTCGTGCAATCGGCCGAGGCACGCAAGACCCGCGCGGTCGTGCAGGGTATGAAGCAATATCTCGCTCGCCAGCGCTGGGCGGATATGCCCGTCGTCGGCTGGATAGTGCGGAGATTCTATGAGGTCGAGAGCGACGATTCAATCAGTCGCCAGGTCCGCGCGCTGCAAATGCAGTTGGCGATCAACGGCCCGGGCGTAGGTCCGGGACACGCCGTACAGGGGGCAGGGGACCTATCGTCCTTCCCTTCTTTCCAGCATGTTGAACCGTTTCATGTCGACACGGCATATTCCGTCTTGGACGTCACGTGCCAGGAGGATCTGTCCGCTGAAACGATTGCGGTTTACGCCTTACTGAAGAGGTCTAAGTGACCACAATACTCCCTGTTGCCGATCGGCAAGTGACCACAGAGCTTCCTGTTGCCGATCGGCAAGAGACTACAAAACTCTCTGCTGCCGATCAGCGCGTGATCGCAAAACTTCCAGTTGCCGATCGGGTTGACCATAAGCTGCGCATCGTCATCGACATGCAGGGTGTGCAGAATGGAAGCCGCTACCGCGGCATCGGCCGATACACCTTCGCCTTTACCGAGGCGCTTATCGCGCTATGTCATGGTCGCCACGAGGTGTTTCTCGTATTCAACACCGATTTCGCCAGCGAACTGACGTTCATGATCGATCATTTTAAGAGGCAGATCGGCGCGCAAAACATTTTGCTGTGGCACCCCAGCGGCATCGCCCATTATGCGCTGGAGGAGAATGACGAGCATCGCTTCGCCTCCGAGGGACTCCGTGAAGCCGCCCTGGCCGGCTTGAGTCCGGATATTGTTATTGTGTCGAGCATGTCCGAAGGGGCCGGCGATCAGACGATCACGTCCGTTAGCCGATTCATCAAGGACATTCCCACCGCGGCGATTTTCTACGACCTGATCCCGCTTATCTATCAGAGCACCTATCTGCAGGACGCTCGTCTCTTGCAGTGGTTCATGGAAAAGGTGGATCATTTCAGTGAATGTGACCTGTTGCTTGCCATTTCGGAATCCTCTCGTCGAGAAGGTATCGAATATGTCGGGAAGAATCCGGACGACATCGTCACCATCTCTGCCGCAATTTCGGAGACCTTTGCAACGACGCAGGGTACGCCACTGAATGTACTGAAGAAGAAATTCGGTATAACCGGCCCTTACCTGATGTACAGTGGCGCGACGGACGCGCGTAAGAATCTGAACCGGTTGATCGATGCGATGGCCGAAATCGATCCGGCCGTGTTGTCGAAACACCAACTCGTAATGGCTGGCGGCATGCCATATGAGCATATGCAAGATCTGCAGGCTCGTGCGGCACGCCACCCGAGCCTGCACGGCCGCATGGTCTTTACCGATCGGATTACCGACGACGAGATGGTTGGCTTATATCGCAATGCCAAGGCATTCGTCTTTCCCTCCTATCATGAGGGATTCGGCCTGCCGGTGTTGGAGGCGATGGCATTTGGTATTCCCGTGATAGGTGCCAATGCCGCCAGCGTCCCGGAGATCATCGAATTGGAGGAGGCGCTATTCGATCCCCATTCTCTGGCCGACATGTCTCGCAGCATCAATCGTGTGCTGACGGACGAGCCATTCCGGCAGCGACTGATCGCATCGAGTGCGAAACAACTTTCGAAATTTTCGTGGGAAAAGGTCGCGCGTCGTGCGCTGGAAGCAATCGAGGCCAAATATGCCCGCGGCGAACTCACACGAAGCCGCTTTTCCACGCTGCCCCGTCCGGAGCAACGGCAGTTGCTGGTGGATTATCTCCGTGCCGTCGCTCCGACGCGCCTGAGTTATGACAGTGAAGCAATCCATATCGCGCGGCAGGTGGTCAAGGCACTGCCTCGGCGTCGCGCGATCTTCGTGGATATCTCTGAATTATATGTGCGCGATAGCGGGACCGGCATCCAGCGTGTTACGCGCAATATCCTTGATGCGTTGCTGTCGATGGAAATGGCCGATTTCGACATATTGCCGGTCTATACTGGTGCGACCAATGATTATCATGTCGCTACCGACATATTGGCCCGATATCGCAATATCACGGCGGCGCGGACCACAAATTATCTGATCGATCCCAAACCTGGCGATATCTTTTTGGGTTTGGACTTCCACGATGTCCTTATGCCGGCCCGCAAGGAAGTTTTCCGCAAGTTGCGCCTGTTGGGAGTGCCGGCCTATTTCGTCGTCCACGATCTGTTGCCGCAACAGTTTAAGGAATTTTTTCCCTCATTGGTGGTCGAAAACAACGCTCAATGGTTGCGGACGGTCGCCGAGATGAGCGGCATTATCGCGGTGACGAAAACCGTGGCCGAGGAATTCGCGGCGTATATTGTCGCAGAAAATGAATTTATCGCTGACGATTTCAAGATTGGCTGGTTTCACAATTCAGGTGATCTTGCGAGCCGGGCGCCAGCTCAAGCGAAGTTGGAAGGAGCGGACGCATTCCTGCTCAATACTTTGCGGAGGGCCAAAACCTTTCTCTCGGTCGGCACTATCGAACCGCGTAAGGGGCAGGCTCAATTGCTCGACGCCTTCGACCTGCTATGGCGGCAAGGTGAGGACGTCTACCTGGTGCTGGTTGGCAAAAAGGGCTGGATGGTCGATGATCTGATCAAGCGCTTTGATGCACATCCCGAACGCCAGAAACGCTTCTTCTGGTTCGATTCGGCGGACGATGACATGCTGGCCGCACTATATGAAGCAGCGGACTGCCTGGTTGCGCCGTCGCGTGGGGAAGGCTTTGGTCTGCCGCTGGCGGAAGCTGAGCAGTTCGGGTTGCCAGTTCTGGCGCGCGACATGCCTGTCTTCCGCGAAGTTGCGCCAAAAAGTACGATGTTCTTCACCGGAACCGATGCCGCGAGCCTCGCGGAAGCGCTCACACAATGGCTGGCGCAAGATGAGAAGTCGCCGGTGACGCTCCGCTCTGCCGTCGATGCGGTGGAGTCGCATCTGCCGCAGAACTGGTCCGACAGTGCCAAGCAGATACTCGCCAGCATTATTGACGGCGAATGGCACTCCAGCCTTTCCGCGCCGCGCAGCTTTTCGATCAAGCCAGTTGACAAGCGCCTGGGTTCGCATGTTGGAAGGCGGGACGATGGTCGCCTTGTCGCTAGCGGGCAAGGCGGGACTTTGGTGTTTGGACCGTGGCTGGCGCTTACAGCGGGCAAATATGAAGTTAATTTCCGCCTGAAGGTGTTTCGGGCGTCCAAGGGCCAAGCTCATTTCAAGGTCTATGGACAGGGCGGTCAGGTCGACTTTGCATACAAGCGGGTCGAGGATCTGTGCAAGGTGGCAACGGAAGAGAAAGATGTCAGGCTGAAGATGTCCTTGCCCCGGTCTTTTTCTGATGTGGAACTGAACGTTATGCTCGATGAGGGTATGATGGTGGAACTGCTGTCGATAGATATTCGGCGGCTGGGCGATGTCATGCAAGAGTCCTAGTGGATTGATTTTGACATCTGCACCCCCTGGCGGTTGGGATGGGTCTGCAAATGTCAAAATCATACAATCTACTAGAATCAAATAGTTGCTAGTGGTCCTGATGATTCTGGCATTCGCTTCATAGCGTGGATTCAGGGTAACAAATGCCGGAATCGGACCATTAGAGGCTGTTATGGACCCGCGAGTTCGAATGGATTCGAAACCTTGACTGGAACTTCATCGCAAACTTTATCCATCGAAAGTTAATCGCGCCGAATATGACGCTATAGAGTGAGGATGCGTGGCAACACGAGCACGGCCCTCATGAGGTGTTCAATGGTCTGCGTCATATGGTGAAAACTGGTGCGCCGTGGCGTTGGATGCTGAACGACCTGGCACCTTGGGCAGCGGAGACTCAGCGCTGACTAGCGGCGGGCTGCTTCGGAAGCACTGGTCGATGAGCTTCGCGCTGTGCGCTGCCTAGTGGGAGGGCGATCGGTCGAGACCACCGCTGTGATAATCGACAGCGGGACGTTGCGCTCTACACCAGAGAGTGGTGAATGCGCCGACTATGGCGACGGCAAATGAAAGAAAGGCTCGCCCGCGCTACCATTCAAACTGTCACGGGCGATCATGTGGACATTGCTAGGTCGATCAGGGCTAATATCGGTGCGCGGGCTGGCCGATGCAGCAGTATCACGTTGAAGGTCGTCAAGCTGCCCCAAGCCAGACGGCTTCGTCCTCGGTCCCCGATGAGTCAGCATCACAGGAGCTTGGTATCAGCGGAACACTGGTTATCTCTCCTTTGCGCTATGCAATGAGTTTCTACACTCGCACCACTCAATGAAAAAACGCTTTTTCCTTCTGCGCTCGATGCTCTAGACCATGATCCGGAGGGATGTTTTCCTTCTCATTAAGAACAAGATAATGGATAGATTTTATGCAGTTACGGGCGCCCGATCTCGATGAATTCGTTAGCTTATCCGACAGGTTCGGGGGGCCAGGCGCAGCAGAATGTAATCAGTATTGGCACGATTTTTCTTATGAGCCGACTGTCTTTGTCGACCAGGAACTTGATCCATTCTCGGATGAGTATTATGCGGCACAGATTGGGCTTTATAACGAACTTTCGAACCGAGAATTCGAACAGGCCAAGAATGAACTGGGCGATATCGATACCGCTGCACATATTTCGGCGGCCAATCCCTATAATCATGATTCGCCTTCCGGGCTTGCCGTGCATCTCGAGCGGCTGGCGCGCGCGCTGAAATTCGCCCGGCCGCCTTTGGGTGGCAAGATGCTCGACATGGGCTGCGGCTGGGGCCTCTCGTCCGAGATCGCCGCATATAGCGGTCTTGACGTCACCAGCATCGACATCAACCCGCAGTTCGTGAATCTCATCAATCAGCGCGCTGCTGCGGGCAGCCGCAGGATCAGCGCGCACCAAAGCAGCTTCGATTCGTTCAGTGCGGACGAGCAATATGATGTCATCCAGTTCTATGAATGCTTCCACCACGCTGCGAAGCCTTGGGAGTTGATCCAGCGCATGGCCGCGCATCTCAAGCCCGAAGGCAAGATCGTGTTGTCTGGGGAGCCGGTCAACCAGAATTGGTGGAAGAACTGGGGGCTGCGGCTTGATGCGCTTTCGGTCTATTGCATCCGCAAATTTGGCTGGTTCGAAAGCGGCTGGTCGCAGCCGTTCCTGCTTGATGCATTCCAGCGCTCAGGCTTGGACGTAGAAGTATTCGATCATGCCGATTCGGATATCGGTCAGGTATGGGTGGCCAATCTGCGTGGACGCAGGTTGCTTGAGCTTGATGAGGCGGTTTCATCCTGGCAGATGCAAGGTCTGAGGCGTAATGGCGATTACATTATTGGATCGGGTGAGTGTGCACTGACGCCTATGTTCGAACAGGACACGCAACTGGTTACCTTACAGTTTGAGAATTATCGGCCGCGCCCGATCAACATGACATGGCACACAGACTCTGGCGAGGCGCACGCCATGTGTTATCCCAGCGGTCGGCATTTCCTGACTTTCGATCGTTCTTATGCCGGCAAGCGACTGCATCTGGATATTGAGGCATGGTACCCGTCTGTGGAAAGCGGCAGCGAAGACAATCAGGCACATGGCATTCATATTTCGAAGATTTTCACCTTCACCTGAGCTTTATTTTGGATATTCATGTCTCGGATCACGGTGGCGGAACCATGTGTATGGCGCAATCTGGCAGAGTATATTGTGGTTTGCCGGTCAGCGGCCTTTGCAAAGGGTCGCCCCATCACTTTCGCTTGATCGATAGCTATCACTGCGGATCGTGCTGCCATGGCTGTGGAGAAGAAGGCAGTCGAGGATCGCGGTGGCACCGGCTCGCCAAAGACTGTTCTTCATTCTCCCGCGCCGCGGTTGGAAATGGGCGTGTCGCGTTTCACTGAGATTGGCGCAACACAACTGTCAGGTTCAGTAGAGGCATGCATCACAAGGGGTAATTTTTATGCCCGCGCATTCCTTCGCTGATTTCCCGCTCAAAACATAAAAAGGGGCGCTTCCATATCGCGGAAGCGCCCCTTTTCTGTGTCTCGATACAGCCCGGACTTATGCCCGTGTCAGCAATCCCTCGACCAAGCCCTGGAACAGGCGCTTGCCATCGGTTGCGCCATGGGCGGGTTCGATCACGCGCTCGGGATGGGGCATCATGCCCAGCACATTGCCCGCTTCGTTGAGGATGCCCGCGATGTTGCGGGCCGATCCGTTGACGCTCTCCGCATAGCGCAGCGCGACGCGGCCTTCGCCCTCCAGTCGATCCAGCGTCGCGGCGTCGGCGAAATAATTGCCGTCATGATGGGCGACGGGGAGGTTGATCGCCTCACCCGCGTCATAGCGGCTGGTGAAGGCGCTCTGGGCGTTTTCGACCGTCAGGGCGACGTCACGGCAGACGAAATGGCCGCCGGCGTTGCGCAGCAGCGCGCCGGGCAGCAGACCGGTTTCGGTCAGCACCTGAAAGCCGTTGCAGATGCCCAGGACGAAGGCGCCGCGATCGGCGGCCTTGGCCACCGCTTGCATCACCGGCGAACGCGCGGCCATCGCGCCGGAACGCAGATAGTCGCCATAGGAAAATCCGCCCGGCACGCCGATCAGGTCGATGTCGTCGGGCAATTCGGTGTCGCGGTGCCAGACCATGGCTGGCTTGGTGCCGGTCGCAGCTTCGAACGCCACCGCCAGGTCGCGGTCGCAATTGCTGCCGGGAAAGACGATGACGGCGCTCTTCATGATTCAGGCCACCTTTTCGATGCGGTAATTTTCGATCACGGTGTTGGCCAGCAGCTTGCGGCACATGGCGTCGATATCCTCGTCGCTGGTGCCGTCGGCCAGGTCCAGTTCGATGAGCTTGCCGGCGCGCACGTCGTTGACGCCGCCAAAGCCCAGACCTTCGAGCGCATGGTGGATCGCCTTGCCCTGCGGATCGAGGACACCGCCCTTGAGGGTGACGAAGATGCGGGCTTTCATGGGGTGCGGACTCCTTGGAATCGACAAATACCGCGCCTCATGCGCGGGGGAAATGGCGTTGCCGCACCCCCTAGGCGCGGTGCGGCGCTGAGGCAAGCCATTATGACAGAATCGCCCGTCATCCCGCCTGCGCAAACAAAAGGCGATTATGGCATTTGCAAACGCCATGAGAAAATCCTCCCCTGCCAGGAGAGGACGAGATTTTGCCTTGATCCCCAAGCAAAAAGGGGCTGGCGCATAGTCCCGATGCGCCAGCCCCTCCTTACGGCCTGTTTCAAGCCTTGATGCGACCCAAAGGCCTAATCATGCCGCATCCGATAGACGGTGCGGCGCGCGGTTAACCGTGCAGTTTGATCGCGGTTTCGGCGATGCGGCGACCCTGGTAGCGGGCGCCGTCCAGCTCTTCCTCGCTCGGCTGACGGCTGCCGTCGCTGTCGGCGAGCGTGGTCGCGCCATAGGGCGATCCGCCGCGCACCTTGTCCACGCCCATCTGGCCCGCAAAGCCATAGTCCAGGCCAACGATGGTCATGCCGAAATGCAGCAGGTTGGTGATGATCGAGAAAAGCGTCACTTCCTGACCGCCGTGCTGTGACGCGGTGGAGGTGAAGGCGCCGCCGACCTTGCCATTGAGCGCGCCGCGCATCCACAGGCCACCGGCCTGGTCGAGGAAGGCCGCCATCTGGCTCGACATGCGGCCAAAGCGCGTGCCTGTGCCGACGACGATCGCGTCATAATCCGCCAGTTCGGCCACGGTGGCGATGGGCGCGTCCTGGTCCAGCTTGAAATGCGCGGCCTGCGCGACTTCGAGCGGGGCGGTTTCGGGCACGCGCTTGATGTCGACCTGCGCACCGGCGGACGCCGCGCCCTCGGCAATGGCCTTGGCCATCGTTTCGATATGACCATAGGAGGAATAATAGAGAACCAGAACCTTAGCCATTGTCATGCTTCCTTACTAAAAATTGCCGAAGAAAAGGGTGGCCGCCCGCATGAGGGGGGATATGCGAGCGGCCCGGCCCGTCCGAGGGGGGAAGAGGACGGGCCAAGGGGGGTGCAGCCAAAGGGATTACAGACTGTCCACCAGGACGATTTCAGCGTCCTCCAGGGCGGTGATGGTGATGGGCCCGCCGCCGATGATTGCCGCGCCGTCACGGGCTTCGAAGCCTTGCCCGTCAATCTCGATCCGGCCCGTCGCCGGGACCAGATAGAGGTGGCGTCCTTCGCCGCTTTCATAGGTCACGCTCTCGCCTGCCTTGATCGTGCCGCCCAGCAGGCGGGCATCGGCGCGGATGCGCAGCGCTTCCCTGTCCTCGTCATAGCCGCTGGCCAGGATCACCAGCTTGCCGGAGCGGTCGCCCTTCGGGAAGGGCTTGGCCCCCCAACTGGGCTGGCCGCCGCGAGCGCGGGGAATGATCCAGATCTGGAACAGGGTGGTGGTCTCATCCTCCAGATTATATTCGGCGTGACGGATGCCCGTGCCGGCCGACATGACCTGAACGTCGCCCGCTTCGGTGCGCCCCTTGTTGCCCAGGCTGTCCTGGTGAGTGATCGCGCCAGTACGGACATAGGTGATGATCTCCATGTCGCTGTGCGGATGCGGCGGAAAGCCAGAGCGCGGACCGATCTCATCGTCGTTCCACACCCGGATCGCGCCCCAGTGCATACGTTCTTCGTCATGATAGTCGGCGAAGGAAAAATGGTGACGTGCATTCAGCCAGCCATGGTCGGCATGGCCGAGCGACGCGAACGGGCGGCGCTCGATGCGGCTCGCGGTGGTCGTGGTCATGAGTCTTAACCTTTGGTTTTTCGAACCGGAAGGTTCGAGGGGCTTTCGTTGCGGAGGCGGATGCTTCCGCTTGCTTTCCGACAATCTAGCGATCAGGATCGTTTCTTGAACAAGCAGCTTTGAAACGGATTGTTTCCCGATGCGACTACCTGATTTCGAGGCCTGGGCGATGTTCGCCGCGGTGGTCGAACATCGCAGTTTCACCGATGCGGCCAAGGCGCTTTCCGTCTCCAAGGCGACGGTCTCCAAGGCGGTGACGCGGCTGGAGGAGCATCTGGACACCAGCCTGTTCAACCGCACCAGCCGCCGCCTGGCGCTGACCGAAAGCGGCAAGCGGCTGGCCGACCATGCCCAGCGCATCCTGGTGGAGGGCCAGGCGGCCGAAGAAGCAGCGCGCGACGAAACGGTGGCGCTTTCCGGCGTGGTGCGCTTGGGCGCGCCGATGACCTTCGGCCTGCTGCGCATCGCGCCGTTGATCGCGCAGTTCACCAAGGATCATCCGCTGGTCGATGTCGACCTGCATCTGTCCGACGCGAAGATAGACATTGTGGACATGGGGCTGGACGCGACGATCCGCATCGCCGACATGCCCGACAGCTCGCTGCGCGCGCGGCGGCTGGCGGATGTGACGATGCACACCATCGCCTCGCCTGCCTATCTCGATGCAAGGGGGCGGCCGCAGCATCCCTCGGACCTGGGGAGCCATGACTGTTTCTGCTATTCCAACATCCCGACGCCCGATGTCTGGCGCTTTTCCGGACCGGGGCAGCAGAATGTGGTGGTGCAGGTGCGCAGCCGCATCACCGTGAACAGTGGGGAGGCGATGCTGCCCGCGCTCAAGCTGGGGGTGGGCATTGCGCGGTTGCCCGACTTCATCGTCGGCAACGCGCTCGCCGCTGGAGAGGTGGAGGAGATATTGGTCGACTGGCGGCCGCCACCCTTTGGTCTGCATCTGGTGACGCCGCCGTCGCGCCTGCGTCCGGCGCGGGTCGATGCGTTGCTCGATTTCCTGATCCGCCATCACGGCTGTTAACCCCACTCGTCAAGATTGGTGAAAGAGTTGCCGGCGATGGCGGCAGGGCCGGGCGGCGCGTGGCCGCTAACGCTTTATTTTGCGAATGAATCCCGCTTGACTCCGATTTGAGCGCTTTCGCCTCAACTCTTTGTAAACAGATTCGTTTTGCAGCGACTCGCGGATTCCTGCCGGTTATGAAAAAATTAACCTTTGTCCTTCAGAAGTTTTTTGGTTAACAAATTGGAGCAGAACCCATTCTGGTTGGGGTAACCGGGGGCTGCGACACGAAGGGGCTTCACATGCGCGTGCTGCTGATTGAGGACGAACCGAGTACTGCCAAGGCGATCGAGCTTATGCTCACGACCGAGGGGTTCAACGTCTATACGACCGACCTGGGTGAGGAAGGCCTCGATCTGGGCAAGCTCTATGATTATGACATCATCTGCCTCGACCTGAACCTGCCGGACATGCATGGCTATGACGTGCTCAAGAAGCTGCGCGCGGCCAAGGTGCAGACGCCGGTCCTGATCCTGTCGGGCATCAGCGAAATGGACAGCAAGGTCCGGTCCTTCGGCTTCGGCGCCGACGATTATGTGACCAAGCCCTTCCACCGCGAAGAACTGATCGCCCGCATTCATGCCGTGGTGCGCCGGTCGAAGGGGCATTCGCAATCGGTCATCCGCACCGGCAAGCTGGCGGTCAATCTGGACGCCAAGACCGTGGAAGTGGACGGCAATCGCGTCCACCTGACCGGCAAGGAATATTCGATGCTGGAGTTGCTCTCGCTCCGCAAGAGCACCACGCTGACCAAGGAGATGTTCCTGAACCATCTCTATGGCGGCATGGATGAGCCGGAACTCAAGATCATCGACGTTTTCATCTGCAAGCTGCGCAAGAAACTGGCGCTGGCCTGCGGCGGCGACAATTATATCGAGACCGTCTGGGGCCGCGGCTATGTACTGCGCGATCCGGACGAGGTGCTGGAGGAACAGGCCAAGGTGGCCTGATCCGCGTCGGTTCGAAAGGGGTGGAAAGGCCGGGGTCCGAAAGGGCGCCGGCCTTTTCCGTTGTGGTGAAAGGAGGGGCGATGATAATGAAAGGATCGCCGGTCCATTCAGGCAATGGCGCGGGGGTCAGTTATTCGCCTGATCCGGGGTGGAGGGTGACGAGGACGTCGCGCCCTGGGCCTGCCCCGAAACCTGTCCGCTGGCATCGATCGAGGCGGCGTTGTCGAGCGCGCCTGTAGCACGGCCGGCGGCATTGCCCGCAGCCGATCCGGCCTGGTTGGCGGCATAGGAGGCGCGGTCGCGGGTGGCGCTCGCCACGCTATCGGCCCGATCACGCGCACTCGCGGCGGTGGTGGCAACCCGTTCCTGCGCTGCGCCGACGCTATCGCTCGCCCGGTCGCGGACATTGCCCACGGCGTTGCGGGCGTCGCTGACACCCAGCGTGTCGACCGCCAGGGCGCTGCTGGCCGATCCATCGGCGGAACCTGAAGCGCCGTGCGTCTTGCCGTTGCGGCTTGTCGTTCCTTCCGCGGAAGCGCGGCCACGGCGCGATCCGCTGGCGCTGACGCGGCCATTGTCCAGGTCCATGCTGCGATCGAGGCTACCCGAACCGCCGAGCGTGCCGCCCAGCGATCCACCCAGGCCACCCATCGTGCCACCCAGCGCGCCGCCAAGGCCTCCGCCGCCTAGTAACTGGGCCGAAGCGGGGACTGTCGTCAGTGCAGTGAGGCAGGTGGCGGCAATCAGAAATATCGTCTTCATCGCGTGTCTCCTTGATGCGTGTCGATGCGATGCAAGGAGAACGGAAGGAGGTGGAGCTTTCATCCCGAAGGTAAAAAAATTTTACAAGGTATTGAAACTCATTCATTATTTCTGCAATCTTTGCAGATGAGCGGCGGTTTTCCTTTTGCCGCTTCGGTGCGCAGGGCGTCCAGGCTGCCGCGCATGAAGAGGCGGCCGGCGACCAGCGGGGCGGCGAAGCTGGTGCCGCGCACCGCGCCCTTGCCGCCGGTCATGGTTGCGGCCTGCATGTCCGCGCCCGGCGCGGCGAAATCGACGTGGAGCGCGCGCCCGGCTTCGGGGAGAAGGCGGCCACGACCATCCACGCCGGTGACGGCGACGACGTCGGGATAGGAGGCGGGATAGGCGGGTGGGGCGGCGGGACCGTCATTGCCCACCGCTGCAACCAGCATGACGCCCTTGTCCCGCGCCAGACGGATCGCGCCGTCCAGCAGCGGATTGGCCGGGCCGACCAGACTGATCGTCACTACGCGCACCCCGCGCGCCGCCATCCAGCCCAGCGCGCGCACGATCGCGAAGGCGCTGCCGCCCGCCGGATCATTGCCATAGACATCGGCGACCAGCAGCGGCGTGCCCGGCGCCGCGCCCCGAACCATGCCGTCGCCGCTGATGAGCGAGGCGACGGCGGTGCCATGGGCGCTGGCGCGGGGCGCGCCATCGGCAAAACCGCGCTGTCCGACCGGGCCGGTAAGCGAAGGATGGCGCGCCACGCCACCGTCGATCAGGCCGGCCGCGCGTCCTTCGATCCGGCCATCGGCCAATGCGCTTGCGGAAAGCGCCAGCGTCGGCCCACTTGGGAAATACAGATTGTCCGCGCTCGCCTGCGCGTGCGGGGCGATCCTGCGCACCTCGCGCAGCGCCCTGGCCAGGTTGCGGCCTTTGGGCGGGGTGAGCCGTGTTATGACCAGGTCCAGCCCCTCGACCATCTCGCCTGCCACGCCATAACCGGCGGCGCGTAACATAGTCAGCGTGGCGGCATCCGCGCCGGTCAGCAGGATGAGGCCGCGCCGGGCGGGTTCGCGCCGGTCGTCCAGTTCGATCCGGTCGCCATGTTGGCGCAGCAGGTCGGTGATGCGCGTGGCGCGCGCCGCCGCCAGCCGGTCGGCCAGGCGGGTGGGGGACAAGCGATCCAGCCCGGTCGCGTCGATCGCGCCTTCCACCCGGTCGAGCAGATCGGGCACGACCTGGCCGACCTGGGGCAGCAACTGTGCCTGCGCGCCCGGTGCGATCAGGATCAGCCCGGCGATCATCCAGGGGCGCGTCAGCTTCATTTCCGTCTCACCGGTCCTTTCGCCTGCAAGATGATCCATTGCGAAAAAATTTCCATCTGTCTTCTCTTCGTCAGGGATGAAACGGCCGGGCCGATGCGTTTCATCCCTGGAACAAGAGACGGAGACCTGATGTCGTTCGAGCGCGACCTACTGGCGATCCTGCCCCGGCTGCGGCGTTTCGCCGCCAGCCTGTCGCGGGATCGCGCCGATGGCGACGATCTGTGCCAGGCGGCGGTGGAACGGGCGCTCAAGGCACGCGACCAGTGGCAAGCGGGCACCCGTCTGGACAGTTGGATGTACCGGATCATGCGCAACCTTTGGATCGACGAGGCACGCGCGCGGCAACGCGCGGGGAAGACTTTCGCGCCGGAAGAGGCGGGAGCGACCGTGGGATATGCCGGCGATCGCGATATGGAGGCGCATATCGCTCTGTCCGATGTCGACCAGGCGATGCAGGCCCTGCCCCTGGAACAGCGTGAAGCGATCGCGCTCGTTCTGGTAGAGGGGCTGTCCTACAAGGAAGCGGCGGAGGCGTTGGGCATACCGATGGGGACATTGACGTCACGGCTGGTGCGCGGGCGCGGCGCGCTGATCGAAATGATGGGAGAAGCGGCATGAGCGGGATCGATGAAGCGATGCTGATCGCGCTGGTCGACGGCGAACTGGACGAGGTGAACCGTCGCCGCGTTGAGCGAGCCGTGGCGGACGATCCGGCGCTTGCCACACGGGTGGAGGCGCACCGGCGGCTGCGCGCGCGCCTGTCCGGCCATTATGGCCCGGTGGCGGAAGAGCCTGTGCCGGAACGGCTGCGCGCGCTGCTGGAGGACAGCGCGAAGGTGACGCCGATGGTTCGGCCGGTTGCGCGCTGGCGGAACTGGGCGATGGGCGGCGCGGTCGCGGCCAGCCTGGTATTGGGCCTTGGCATCGGGCGCATGTCGGGCGGTGAAGCCGGGCTGATCGGGATGCACGATGGCGTCATGGTGGCGCGAGGTGCGCTCGCCGACGCGCTCGATAGCCAACTGGCCTCGGCACAGGACGGCGCGCCGATCCGCATGGGTTTGAGTTTCAGGCGCAAGGGCGGCGGCTGGTGCCGCAGCTTTGAGGGTATGGTCGCGGGCGTCGCCTGCCGCGATGGCGAAAGCTGGCAGGTGCAGCAGGCTTTGCCCGGCGCCGGACAAAGCACGGACTATCGGCAGGCATCATCGGCGGATGCGCGGGTGATGGCGACGGTGGATACGCTGATCGACGGTGCACCGGTAGACGCCGCCGGGGAAAAGGCGGCGCAGGCTGCGGGGTGGCGTTGAGCTGAGGGAGTAGATATCAAACATATGTTCGCATCGAGCGAAGTCGAGAAGCACTGATATGGCGCTCAATATTTCTCGACTTCACTCGAAACGAACGGGGGCGTCCCTGGATCAGTCCCTTAAAATTCCAGGTTGAACCGGCCATAATAGAAGCCGCCGCTGATGCCGTAGGGGGCATAGGCGTTGTAGAGGCTGCCTGCGGTGCGGTTCACCGGTTTCAGCTTGTTGGGATAGGTGTTGAGTAGGTTGTTCGCGCCGACCGAGAGCTTGACGCCCTTGGCCAGCTTGTAACCGACTTCCAGGTCGAGGATCGTCTTGGGGTTCAGCACCTCGTCCACATAGTCGAGCGTGCAGCCCGCGCTGCCGGCGGTGCAGGCGGCATAGTCGCTGGTGTGATAGACGCGGGCGCTGGCCCGTTGGGTAATCTTGCCGAAGCGGGTGGCGCGCAGGTTCAGGTTGAAATCATCCTTTTCCCACAGGATGTTGGCGATGAACTTGTTGCGCGGCGTGCCTTCCGACAGATCGCCGATCTTGGCGCGACCGATCAGCGCTAGGCCTGATGCGGCGATCACGCTTGGCACCGGGTCGATATGGGTGAAGATGGTCTTGTTGAAGTTGGCTGACAGGCTGAACGTCGCTGTCCCCATGCCGCCCAGCCCCGCGCGATAGGTGCTGACGATGTCCAGGCCGCGCGTGCGCGTGTCGGCGGCGTTGGAGAAGATGAGGCCGCCCGCAACGCCCTGAATGCCCGCTGCGGCCAGCGCGTTCATGACCACGGTGCCGCTCAGCGTCTCGCTCAGCAGGATGCGGTCCCTGATCTTGATCTGATAGGCGTCGACCGTGAGGTTCAGGTTCGGCGCGGGCGTGAGGACGATACCGGCCGAGAAGTTGGTGGATTTTTCCGGCTTGAGCGACACAGCCCCCAGCGCGCGGGCGGCGATGCCGTCCACCGGCAACGCTTGCACCGGCAGCAACTGGTTGACGCCGTTCACCGGCACGTTGATCGTGGAGGACGACGCATAATGCTGCTGTTGCAGCGTGGGCGCGCGGAAACCGGTGCTGGCGGTGCCGCGAATGGCGAAGCCCCGCGTCGGTTCGATGCGGATCGACGCCTTGCCGGTGTCGGTGGTGCCGAAATCCGAATAATCCTCATGCCGCCCGGCCAGGCCGAATTCCAGGCCCTCGACGATCTTGCCTTCCAGGTTGACGTAGGCGCTCCAATTGTCGCGGCTCCATTCGCCCGATCCTTCGGGCAGGAAGCCGGTGACGCCCTGCGATCCGACGCCGGTGCGAACCTGGCCTGCCAACCATGTGCCGGCGGGCGATCGATAGCGGCCGTCGATATAGGATTCCGGGTCGCCCTGGCCGATCAGGAACCAGTTCTTCTTATATTCTGCGCCCACCGCCAGCGCGAGCGGTCCGGCCAGTCCGACGTCGAGCTCCTTGCTCAGGTCCAGATTGCTGGTCCATTCGTCGAAGCGGATCTTGCCCAGGTAGAAGCGCGTCGGGCTGGCCGTGCCCATGGACGGGTTGAGCGAAGTGGTCTGCGAATATTTGACCGCATCCTGTGCATAAGTTGTGGATAAGTCGAAATGGACTCCGCCGCCCACTTCGCCGCGCAGGCCGCCCGCGACCTGGAAATCCTCGTCATAGACGTGGATGCGCGGGATATAGCCCTCCGGATAAAGTTCGTAGATATTGTTGAGCGCGGCGGGCGTGCGGTAGGTCAGCCAGCCGGCGGCATGGCGCTTGGAATAGGTGCCGAAGCTGTAGAGTTCCAGCGCGTCGCCCACCGGGATCATGGCGTCATAGCCGACATTGCCGCCGATCACCTGCGGCTGGCCATATTTGGCGCGGATGCGGTCGGGATCGGCGTTGCGCGGGTCGCCTGTGGGGTAGAATTGCCCGGTGATCGGGCTGCTCTTGGTGATCGTATTATCCTGTAGCGCGCCGTCGGCCGACAGGTGGATATAGCCGCCGTCCGGGCCGATCGAAAATCCCTTGTCGACCTGCCACCGGCCCTGCCAGCCGCCATTGTCGGCGGTGCTTCCCATGGTCAGCGCCGCGCCGCCGGACGTGTCGTTCTTCAGGATGACGTTGACCACGCCGGCGATCGCGTCGGACCCATATTGCGCCGACGCGCCGTCGCGCAGCACCTCGATCCGCTGGATGGCGTTGCCGGGGATCAGGTCCAGGTCCGGCGGCGACTGGCCGTTCTGGACCGATCCGTTGATGAAGAGGGTGGCCGTGTTGTGCCGCCGCTTGCCGTTGACCAGCACCAGCAACTGGTCGCCGCCAAGGCCACGCAGCGACAGGGTGCGCACTGCCCAGCTCGCGCCCGCGCCGTTGTTCGACACGTTGATCGACGGGACCAGCGTGCCGAGCAGGTCGCGCACCGACTGCTTGCCGCTGGTTTCCAGATCCTTGGCGCCCAGCACGTCGATCGGCGCCAGGCTTTCGGCGACGGTGCGGGTGGTGGTGCGGGTGCCGGTGACGATGATCGGCGTGGAATCCTCGACCGGCTCCGGGGCAGGGGCCATGGTCAGCGTTTCGGCGCCCGCAATGTTCGCCTGGGCATATTGCAGGGCCAGCGGGCTGCGGCGCGCAATGCTGCGATTGGCGGGGGAAGCCAGCGCGATCACGCCGGCGCCGGCGGGGGCGGAGGAGAGGTTGGTTCCCGCCAGCAGGCGCGCCAGCGCCTCCTTCGTGGACATCCAGCCTTGCACATGGCGGCTGCGGATGGCCGCAACCTCATCATAGGGAAAGAGGATGCGCACGCCCGACTGCGCGGAAAGCTGTCGCAGCGCGCCGCTCAGCGGCTGGATATGGATGTCGAACTTGTGCCGCTGGACCAATGTCGCGTCTGTTGTTGCGGCTGCGAGAAGTTGAGTAGGCGAAACAAGGCATATGGCGAGGGCGGCCCCCGCCATGGCATGACGAATATCCATTGTCCGTTCCCCTGATGTGGCGACCTTTATGTCACTCTATTGCCTGCAACGAAGCTATCTCGTCATTCCGCTACCGCAGATGACAGTGCTACGACATAAAATGTTACTGATAAGGCTATGAGAAGTGCAGGGCGCGTCTCATTTGGCGGCGGCGCTATATTATGCTGCGGCGCAAAAATTAGATGCTGGTCTGCAGGAACCAGCGATCGGTGCGCTCCAGGCCGATGGCAGTCAGGCGTCCCGAAATATAGGCGCCGGTGTCGATGCCGATGCGATTGGGGCGCTCGTCGATTTCGACGGCGATGTTGTGGCCGTGTACGATCATCTTCGGATGTGGGCGGTCATAGGCCAGAAATTCGCGCCTGATCCAGCGCAGGTCGGCCGGGGCCTGATCGACGATCGCCACGCCGGGACGGATGCCGGCATGGACGAACAGATAATCGCCCATCTCCAGACTGTCGGGCAGCATGTCCAGGAAATCGACATGGCTGCGCGGGATATGGGCCAGCATCCATTCGCTGGCCTCCTCATCCCTCATCGCGTGAAACAGGCGGGGCGCCAATCCGTAGCTCTCCAGCGTCTGCGCGCCGCCCACCCGGCGGAAGACTGGCAGGACGCGCATATCACCACAGGCCGCATGGACGAACAATTCCTCATGATTGCCCTTGAGGCAGAGCGCATCCCCCTGTCCCACGAGCGCCATCACCCGATCGACCACCTGGCGCGAGGAGGGGCCGCGATCCACCAGGTCGCCCAGGAAGAGGATGCGCGCGGGCATCGGTTCCCGCACCGCTCTGTCGTCGGCGATCAGCCGCAGCAATTGCTCCAGCAGGTCCAGCCGCCCATGGATATCGCCGACCGCATAGACGCGTATATCCTCGCCCAGATCAGGGGAGGAACGACCGGCGGCCTGGATGTCCGGCCGCTTTCGGATGCGCCAGAAGCTCATATTAACCAGTTTGGCATCACAGGCGGGGCAGAGTCACTCCCTGCTGGCCCATATATTTGCCCGCCCGGTCGGCATAGCTGACCTCGCACGGCTCATTGCCCTGGAGGAACAGGAACTGGCACGCGCCTTCATTGGCGTAGATTTTGGCGGGCAGCGGCGTCGTGTTGGAAAATTCCAGCGTCACATGCCCCTCCCAGCCCGGCTCCAGCGGCGTCACATTGACGATGATGCCACAGCGCGCATAGGTGGATTTGCCGAGGCAGATGACCAGCACGTCGCGCGGCACGCGGAAATATTCGACCGTCCGGGCCAGCGCAAAGCTGTTGGGCGGGATGATGCAGCAGTCGGTCTTGCGGTCGACGAAGCTGTTGGCGTTGAAATCCTTGGGATCCACCACCGCGCTGTCGATATTGGTGAAGATCTTGAATTCATCCGCCACCCGCGCGTCATAGCCGTAGGAGGACAGGCCGTAGCTGATGCAACCCTCGCGCTTCTGGCTTTCCACGAACGGTTCGATCATGCCGGTCGAAAGTGCCTGTTCGCGAATCCACTTGTCGGAAAGAATGGCCATGGGGTCTCAGCTCTTTTTCGTGGGGCCGATGCCCAGGTCCGCCGGACCGAAGGCATGGGGGAGGAGGTCGGCGACGCGCAGATCAAGCAAGCGATCGCCGCTGGGGGTGGCGCAATAGATGGCGAGGGTACGGCCCGCCATCTGTTCGGCCTCGTTCATGATCTGGCGGCACCGGCCGCAGGGGGTGACGAGCGCTTCCTGCACCCCGTCCATTGCGCCGCCGACCACGGCGATTTCCGCCACGTCGGCGAAGCGGCCCTGCGCGTTGACGCTCGCCAGCGCCACGGTTTCGGCGCAGAGCGACAGGCCGTAGCTGGCATTTTCGAAATTGCATCCGGTGACGATGCTGCCGTCGGTCAGGCGCACCGCCGCGCCCACGGCGAAGCGGCTATAGGGCGCATGGGCGTTCGCCATCGCTCCGCGCGCGGCGGCGATCAGTTGCTGGGTTGGATCATTTTCAGACATCAGGGCGTCACCACATTCCATCGGACCGGACCGTCGACGCCGTCGATATGTCGCATGTCGCTGGCTGTCCACATCACCCATGGCCGCGTGGCGTAATCGGGCGGGAAGAAATTGCCGTCCAGCCACAAGGTCCGGTTGACGCCGGAGCCGACATCATAGGATTTGTCGAAATCCTTGCTGACGTTGAGCAGCGCGGGTTTCCCCGCATGTCCTTCGATCAGGTTGACGAGCGTGTTGAGATCGGACAGCAACTGGTCGCGCCCCGGCCGGACCTTGCAACCGGGGTCGAAGGCCAGGCGGATCACCGGCGGCAGCGCGGCATTGTCGCGCGGCACCGTGGTCATGAAGGCGGTTGCCTGGTCGCTCGGCTGGCGGCAGAGGCTGAATTCGATCAGCGCGCCATAGCGCATCCCCGCCGTGCGCACGCCGCGCCAGTTGGCGGCGAAGGCGGGATCGCGCTGGCTGGTCCCATAAGTGGCGCGGACATAGGCGAAGTCCGTCCCCTGCGCCGCCAGCGTACCCCATTCGACCAGGCCGGTATCGGCGCTGACGGTGACGCCCTGTACCGGATATTGCGCACGGCTGGGCGCCCAGGCGCAGGCATAGAGCCACAGCGCCAGGCCCAGCGCCACGACCACCGCCAGTCCCGCCCCGATGCGGACCAGCAAGCCCCCCAAAGTCACAACCCTGATCGTCTTACCCCTTGATATGCAACACGCAGATGAGCGTGAAAAGTCGGCGCGCCGTATCGAAATCGACCGCGATCTTCCCCTCCAGCCGTTCGATCAACTGTTCGGCCGCGTCATTGTGGATGGCGCGGCGGGCCATGTCGACCGTTTCGATCTGCTGGGGCGATGCATTGCTGATCGCCTGATAATAGCTGTCGCAAATGGCGAAATAGTCGCGGATCGGCCGGCGGAAACGGCCCAGGCCCAGGATGATGGCCTCCAGCGGCCTGTCATCCTCCCGGTTGATCTCGATCACCAGCCGGCCTTCCTCGACCCGCAGCAACACCTTGTAGGGACCGGCATAGCCGTCGTCATGGTCACGCTGGGGAGCGAAATGATTATCCTCCAGCAGGTCGAAGATGGCGATGCGCCGTTCCTGCTCGACGTCGGCGTTGCGCCACAGGATCGTGCGCTGGTCGAGCTGAATGTCTATGATGCGCGGATCAGCCATATGCAAGCGAACAGTCAGTGCGGCGGTGCGCGCCGAAAAGCAAGCGGGACTTATCCACAGTTGTGTTCCGCCAAACCCCTTGCGTGTATCGTTTCGGAAGAGGAAAAAGGGTGGATGGTCGAACTGCTGAAAATCAACGCCGCCGAGACGGGCGGAACCGAATTGCCGCGCAATGTCGAAGCCGAAGCCGCGCTTCTGGGCGCGATCATGATCGACAACCGCATCGCGGAAGACGTGCAGTTGAAGCTGAAGGCCGAACATTATTTCGAGCCGCTTCACGGCCGTATCTATGACGCGATCATGCGGCTGCTGGACAAGGACATGGTCGCCAATCCGGTGACGCTGAAGCCCATGCTGGAACAGGACCCGGCGCTCAAGGAACTGGGCGGCGCGGCCTATCTGGCGCAGCTCACCGGCAATGGCGCGGCCTTGATCGGCGCGCGCGATTTCGCCACCCAGATTTACGACCTTGCCTTGCTCAGGCAGCTTGTCACTGTCGGCCGGGAACTGGTTGAAAATGCAATGGACACCAGCGAGGATGTCAATCCCCGCGAACAGATAGAGGCGGCCGAGGTCGCGCTCTACAAAGTGTCGGAGGGGGAAGGGGAGACCGGCTCGGTCAAGAGCTTCCTCATGGCGTCGACGGCGGCGGTACAGGTGGCCGAACGCGCGCTCAACAGCGGCGGCCATGTGTCGGGCATCACCACCGGCATCAACAGCCTCAACGCCAAGATCGGTGGTCTGCACAATTCGGACCTGATGATCCTGGCCGGGCGTCCGGGCATGGGCAAGACGTCGCTGGCGACCAATATCGCCTATAATGCCGCGTCCCGCTGGCTGCGCGACAATGCCGACGGCATCCCGCTGGACAAGAATATGGGCGCGAAGACCGCCTTTTTCTCGCTCGAAATGTCGGCGGACCAGTTGGCGACCCGCGTCCTGGCCGAACAGTCGGGCATCAGCGGTGAAGCGCTGCGCATGGGCAAGATCAGCCGTGCGGACTTCCAGAATCTCTCTCGCGCGGCCCGCGACTTGCAGGAACTGCCGCTGTTCATCGACGATACGCCGGGCCTGACCATCGCCGCGCTGCGCACCCGCGCGCGCCGGTTGAAGCGGCGACATGATATCGGCTTCATCGTCGTCGATTATCTCCAGCTTTTGCAGGGCACCGGGCGCGGCAACGAGAATCGCGTCAACGAAATTTCGGAAATTTCTCGTGGTTTGAAAACCTTGGCGAAGGAACTTCATGTTCCGGTTTTGGCCCTGTCACAGCTCAGCCGTGCGGTGGAACAGCGCGAGGACAAGCGTCCCCAGCTTTCCGACCTGCGCGAATCCGGCTCGATCGAGCAGGACGCCGACATGGTCTGGTTCGTGTTCCGCGAGGATTATTACGAAGCCGCCAGGGAGCCCAAGCCCGACGACGAGGCCGCCTATGCCGCGTGGAAGGAGAATATGGAGCGCATCTACGGCCTGGCCGAAGTCATCATCGCCAAGCAGCGCCACGGTTCCACCGGCCGCATCCGCATGAAGTTCGACGCCAAGATCACCCGCTTCTCCGACATCGCCGACGATGGTTATCAGGATTTGAGCTACGAGTGACACCTTCATCGTCCCCTGTAAGGGGAGGGGGACCACGAAGTGGTGGAGGGGTGTCACCCTATCGATAAGGTGACACCCCTCCGTCTGACCTGCGGCCAGCCACCTCCCCTACAAGGGGAGGATTTTTTACGCTCCCTTCACCGCCTTCGCCCGCGCCGCCACGCGCTTCTCCAGCATCGACAGCGGCATCGCGCCTTCCTCAAGAATGGCGTGGAACTGCTTGATATCGAAGCTGTTCCTCAATTCCGCCTGTGCCGCTGCGCGGGCCTTGCTCCAGACGCCATGGCCGACCTTGTAGCTGGTCGCCTGACCCGGCTGGGTGCAGTAACGCTCGACCTCGCGCTGGCAGCGGGGACGGGCGAAGCCGGTCTTCTCGATCATATAGTCGGTCGCCTGCTCGCGGCTCCATTTCTTCGCATGGATGCCGGTATCGACCACCAGCCGCGCCGCGCGGAACAGGAAGGACTGGAGATAGCCCGCCCGGTCGATCGGCGTCGCATAGCCGCCCAGTTCGTCCGCCAGTTGCTCGGCATAGAGCGCCCAGCCTTCGGTATAGGCGCTCATGAAGGCGGTCTTGCGCAGCATCGGCACGTCGCCCGCATTTTGCGCGGTAGAAATCTGGAGGTGATGGCCCGGCACGCCTTCATGATAGGTCAGCGACGGCAGGCCATATTTCGGCCAGTCGCCGACATCCTTCAGATTGATGAAGTAGATGGCCGGGCGCGACCCGTCGAGCGCCGCGCGGTTATAATAGCCGTTCGACGCGCCGTCCTGAATCTCCACCGGCACCGCGCGGATTTCCAGCGGGGTGTCAGGAATGGTTTGAAAGGCATTGGGAAGTTTCGCCTTCATCGCGTCGAGATCGCGATTCAATTGCGCGATAAGGGCGGTGCGACCCTCCGCGCTGTCAGCATAAAGTTGCGAGGGATCGACATTGAGCGCCGCCAGCCGCTCGCCGATCGTTCCGTTGGCGCGGCCCGCGCCCTTCAGGATCACGTCGAGCTGCGCGCTCAGGTCGGCGACCTGCTCCAGGCCCATGGCGTGGATCTGGTCGGCGCTCAGGTCGGTGGTGGTCGCCTGGCTGAGCGCGGCGGCGTAGATTTCGTCGCCGCGCGGGGTGCGCCACACGCCGTCGCCCGCCGCCGTCTTGCCCTTCAGCGCCTCGATCGCCGCAATCTGCTCGTCCAGCGCGGGATAGATGGCCTTCTCCACGATCGCGGTCGCCTGACCCTGCCAGTCCCCGGCGATGCTCTTGGCGGCGGCGCGCTTGACCAGCGACTGGACGATGGAGCTGTCCGCCGCCGGCTGGCCGCGCAGCTTCTTCAACTGGCCCAGCGTCAGGTCCAGCGACCAGCCCGGCGCCAGATAGCCGCGCGCCGCCTCGTCCCGCTGGAGCGCTGTGTCCGTCCGCAAGTTGCGGGCAAAATCGTCGAGGCGGGCGACATAGGCGTCGCAATCCGCTGCCACATTGATGGTGTGGTTTGAATTGAGGAAATCGGGCGTCTGGAAATAGCTGCCGCCCTGCTGGAAGATGCGATAGGGCCGCTGCACGCTGTTGAGGCCGAATTTCGCCGGAGCCACCGTCTGCTGGTCGAGCGCATAGAGCACCACCTCCAGGTTCAGCCGCTGCGCGTCGGACAGGCTGGCGCTCTTATAGCCGTCCAGTTCCTTGATCGCCGCCTGGGTCGCGGCCAGCTTCTTCATCATGCCCGACTTGCTGTTGTCGTCGAGCTGGCTCTTCGCCCCTGCGCGCGCGCCCTTGTCCAGCCCCAGGCTGGTGACGAAGCTGGGCGACAGGTCGAGCGTGCGCTCGAAGATCGCGGCAAAGGCGGCCGACAGGCGCGCATCGTCATTGCCCGCACCCTGCGCCAGCGCGCGCGGAGCAGCAGTGGCGAGCGCGGCGGCCCCTGCGGTGGAAAGAAACTGGCGGCGGTCCATGGTGGCGACTCCCTGATGTTTTTCAGGCTCTTGTCTTAATCCGCCACCGCCGCTCGTCCAGTCCCCCATCCCGTTCCTTGTAATAAAATTACGCCGTCGCCTAACCGCCGAGATAGGTGAGCGCCAGCCCGGCCAGCGCCGCCACGGCCAGCGTCGTCATGACGCCCTGTTTCAGCCGGAAGATCATCACGCCCGCGCCGATCGCGATCAGCGCGATCCGCCAGTCCAGGCTTGCCGGATCGGGCAGCAGCAGGTGCAGGCCCCCGGCCTCCACCTGCTGCTGCCGGGTGAAGAGTACATGCAGCGCGAACCAGAGCGTCAGGTTGGCGATCACGCCGACGATCGCGGCGGTCAGGGCGGCGAGCGCGCCCTGCAGGCGCGGCGCATGTTCCAGCCGCTCCATCCAGGGCGCCATGGCGAATATCCAGAGGAAGCAGGGCGAGAACGTAACCCACAAGGTGACAATCGCCCCCAGCATCCCGGCCACCAGCGGCGGGAAAGGCGCCGGTGCGCGGAAGGCGCCCAGGAAACCGACGAACTGCGTCACCAGGATCAGCGGCCCCGGCGTGGTTTCGGCCAGCCCCAGGCCATCGGTCATCTCGCCCGCCGACAGCCAGTGCATCGACTGCACCGCCTCCTGTGCCATATAGGCCAGCACCGCATAGGCGCCGCCAAAGGTGACGATCGCCAGTTGGGAGAAGAAAGCGCCGATCTTCCAGAGGACATGGTCCGGGCCGAGCAGCAGCAGGATCGCGGCCATGGGCGCGGCCCAGATCAGCAGCCACAGCAGGATCGTCCGCACGGTCTGCCCCCAGGGCAGCGGGCCGGACGACGCGCTCCCCGCCGCCACGCCATGCGCCTTCAGCCATGTGGGCTTGAACCGCGCCAGCAGAAATCCCAGCGCCGCCGCGCCCAGCACGACGATCGGAAAGGGCAGGGCGAACAGGAAGAGAGCAAGGAAGGCGGTGAGCGCCAGCGCCCGCTTGAATCCGGTATCGAGCGCGCGCCTGCCGATGCGGATCAGCGCCTGCGTGACGATCGCCAGCACCGCAGCCTTGATCCCCAGGAACAGCGCGGCGACAGGCTTCAGATCGGCGGCATAGGCGTAGAGAATCGACAGCCCCAGCATCACAGCCGCGCCCGGCAGCACGAACAACAGTCCCGCCGCCAGTCCGCCTTTCGTGCCGTGCAACCGCCATCCGATCCAGGTCGCAAGCTGCTGCGCCTCCGGCCCCGGCAGCAAGTGGCAGACATTGAGCGCGCGCAGGAACGGCCCTTCCTCGACCCAGCGCCGTTCCTCCACCAGTTCGCGATGCATCAGCGCGATCTGCCCGGCCGGCCCGCCGAAGCTCAACAAGCCGATCTTGCCGAAAAGGCGGACCAATTCCGAAAAACCTGTATGCGACATGCACGTTCCCCTGGGCGATGAAGCCCGATTAAACCGCAATGCTTGGGCGGGGAACGCCTGAACGGGGGATTGCCTTGCCCCGTGGACATATCATGCGATGGCGTCATCACGGGATCAAGCGATTTCGGCAAGCCGGATCAGGCGGCGAGGGCGGTATCCCCATCATGCGCCCGTCGCGACGCCATGATGACGCCGACATGGGCTTCGGCCCAGCGGGTGATCTGGTCCAATATGCCGATCAGCCCGCCGGCCAGCGGGGTCAGCCTATATTCGACCGTCACCGGCACGGTGGGGAAGGCGGCGCGGCTTACCAGCCCGTCGCGCTCCAGGCTCTTCAACGTCTGGGACAGCATCTTCTGCGATATGGCGCCGATCCGCCGCCGCAGGTCGTTGAACCGCACCGGCCCGTCCTTCAGCGTCAGCAGCACCAACACCGCCCATTTGTCGCCGATCCGGTCCAGCACATGACGGGTCGGACAGTCGGGATTATAAGCATCGCCCATGCGGAGCGGTTGGGGAGATGGAGCGTTCACAAGCGGTATCCTCGGCGTAACCAGGTGAAGGCAAAGTGCCTTCTTGCGATCATGATATCCCAATCGCTATCTGGTTTCCATCAGTAACCACAAGGAGACACGGCATGAAGATAGCGATCATCGGCGGCAGCGGGCGGGCGGGTAAGGAAATCAGCGCGGAACTGGCGCGGCGCGGGCATCAGGTGACGGCCATTTCGCGCCATCCCGAGAATGCGGTGGAGGTCGAAGGCGTCACTGCGGTCGCGGGCGATGTCCAGCAACCCGCCGCGTTGACCGAGGCGATCCGCGGCCATGACGCGGTGGTGAGCGCGGTCATGTTCTCCGACACCGATCCCGCTTCGCTGGTCGGCGTGGTGCGGGCGTCCGGCGTGCCGCGCTATCTGGTGGTCGGCGGCGCCGGCAGCCTGGAGGTTGCGCCCGGCGTGCCGCTCATCACCACCCCCGAATTTCCCGAAGCCTATAAGGCCGAAGCCGGCCGGGGCGCGGACTTCCTCGATTACCTGCGCGGCGTCGATGATATCGACTGGACCTTCCTCTCCCCCTCCGCCCTGTTCTTCGTGGGCGACCGCAAGGGCAGCTTCCGCCTGGGCAAGGACGCGCTGCTGGTCGACGCCGAGGGGAATAGCAGCATCTCCTACGCCGATTACGCCATCGCGCTGGCGGACGAGATCGAAAAGCCGCAGCACAGCCGCGCGCGGTTCACTGTGGGCTATTAGGGCGGATCGACATTCAGGTTAAAGCAGAAGCCTTGGCCTCATTTTCAACGTCATGCCGGGCCTGACCCGGCATCCAGAGTCGCAGGTGCCGCCCGTTGTGGCCCTGGATGCCGGACCCAGTCCGGCATGACGGCGTAGGAAACCTCTAAAACCGTAAATGTCGATCTGGCCTAAAGAGGGGCGCGCCCGTTTGGCACTTTTGGAACAAGGATAGACGGGCGCGGCACTGTGGCGGATGTGGGTTACGGTAGTGCACCCTCCGCTGTAAGGGGAGGTGGCGCGCGCGAAGCGCGTGACGGAGGGGTGTCACCCTCACGATAGCGGGACACCCCTCTACCACTTCGTGGTCCCCCTCCCCTTACAGGGGAGGATATTGATATCCACTCTATGGTCGTCTTCAGGCGGTGCTCGAAGAAAGGTTAGGACTGGCCCTATCAGGCGACCCCCTCCAACTTATCCTGCGTCTTCGTCTCGAAGTCGCCGGCGTCGTGGCGCTCGTGCAATTGTTCTTCCAGCGGCCCGCTGGTCCGGTTGACGATGCGTCCGCGCTTTGCCGCCGGGCGCGCGTCGATCTGGTTGGCCCAGCGCAGCAGATGCTTGTAGCTCTGCGCGTCCAGAAACTCCGCCGCGCCATAGGCCCGGTCCAGCGCTACGCCGCCATACCAGGGCCAGATGGCGATGTCGGCGATGCCATATTCATCGCCCGCGATATATTCATTCTCCGCCAGATGCCGATCCAGCACGTCGAGCTGGCGCTTCGCCTCCATCGTGTAGCGGTTGATCGGATATTCGAACTTCTCCGGCGCATAGGCGAAGAAATGGCCGAAGCCCCCGCCCAGTATCGGCGCGCTGCCCATCTGCCAGAACAGCCAGCTCAGCGTCGCGGCGCGCTTGGCCGGATCGGTCGGCAGGAACTTGCCGAATTTCTCCGCCAGATAGAGCAGGATTGCGCCCGATTCGAACACGCGCTGCGGCGGCGACACGCTATGGTCCATCAGCGCGGGGATCTTGCTGTTGGGGTTCACGTCGACGAAGCCGCTGGAAAACTGGTCGCCATCGCCGATCTTGATGAGCCAGGCGTCATATTCCGCCGCCTTGACCCCGGCCTCCAGCAACTCCTCCAGCAGGATAGTCACCTTCTGTCCATTGGGCGTGGCAAGCGAATAGAGCTGGAGCGGATGCTTGCCGACGGGCAGTATCTTGTCATGGGTCGGTCCGGCGATCGGCCGGTTGATGGAGGCGAAGGGGCCGCCATCATCCTTGTTCCAGGTCCAGACTTTGGGCGGGGTGTAGCTGTCGGTCATGCGGGCTGGCTCCGATGTTGCGAAATCTTGCCCGCAGGTAGGAAGCGCCACTGCCGCCCGCAACCGAGCGCCTCTCAACTATCGATGATTATTTCGCATTCGTCCGCACCACCAGCACGCTGACCGGCGACTGGTGGACGATGGCCGACGCATTGGACCCCAGCAGCCGGGACGTGAGGGAAGGCTGGTGCGATCCCAGCACGATCAGGTCGGCCTTGCGGCGATCGGCCTCGATCATCACCTCGTCCCGTACGCGGCCGCGCCGGGTGAAGAACTGGGTGCGGGCCGTGTCCAGCCCCGCTTCCGCCGCCCATGTCTGCATGTCGGCCAGCGCTTCCGCTTCCTCCCGCTCGTCGAAATCGCTGGCCAGCAATTCCGAATAGCGGGTGGGCAGATGGTAGCGGACATAGAGGATGTGGACGATCCCCTGCTTGCCGGCGACCTCCGCCGCCCCGGCGATGGCGGCGCGGGCCAGGTCGGGATCGTTGACATCGACGGCGGCGATGATCGTTGCATAGGGCATCCTCTGGTCCTTTTCCTGTTATGCCGGATCAACGCGCGGGTGGCGCAGGCGATGCTGCGGGATGCCGCTGTCATCAAAGATTCCCGAAGCGACATGTAAGAGGAATGATCGCAATATCCGCGCAATCCGTCGCGGTCGGGATGACGGTCGGGCAGGCGGGGCGTATCGGTGACAGCGCCTTGCGAGTCCTGTTGGGGATCATTGTTCGGGGCAGGCGGAAATTTTCTGCCTTCCCGCCCTTGACCAGCGAAACGACTTTTCCATATTCATGCCGCTAGCACTCTCGATCAGGGAGTGCTAACAACCAAAAGGTTCATCGGGAGAAGGACAGGCGGACAGGGTATTGCGGGGCGTCGCCCCGGCTCCGTGCGCTACCCCTCCCACATCGAAGGGAAAGGCAATCAACATGGCATTTCGTCCGTTGCACGACCGTGTTCTCGTCCGCCGCGTGGAAGCGGAAGAGAAGACCGCCGGTGGCATCATCATCCCCGACACCGCCAAGGAAAAGCCGCAGGAAGGCGAAATCGTCTCCGTCGGCACCGGCAGCAAGGCCGAAGACGGCAAGGTGACGCCGCTCGACGTCAAGGCTGGCGATCGCGTCCTGTTCGGCAAATGGTCGGGCACCGAGGTCAAGGTCGACGGTGAAGACCTGCTCATCATGAAGGAATCGGACATCCTTGGTATCGTTGGCTGACGCCGACGGGCCGGGTTGCCGTCAGCTAAGCTGCGAACCTGGCTGATCTTTGGATTTTCGGCGGAAATTAGCACCCTGTAACGGTGTGAACTTCGCAAATTTTGCAATTTCTCAGAAGAGGTAAAAGATCATGGCAGCGAAGGACGTAAAGTTTTCGCGTGACGCTCGTGAGCGCATCCTGCGCGGCGTCGACATCCTGGCCGACGCGGTCAAGGTGACGCTCGGCCCGAAGGGTCGCAACGTCGTCATCGACAAGAGCTTCGGCGCGCCCCGCATCACCAAGGACGGTGTTTCGGTCGCCAAGGAAATCGAACTCAAGGACAAGTTCGAGAATATGGGCGCCCAGATGGTGCGCGAAGTAGCCTCGAAGACCAACGACATCGCCGGTGACGGCACGACCACCGCGACCGTCCTGGCGCAGGCGATCGTCCGCGAAGGCATGAAGTCGGTTGCCGCCGGCATGAACCCGATGGACCTGAAGCGCGGCATCGACCTCGCCGTCCACAAGGTTGTCGACGACATCAAGGCGCGTTCGAAGCCGGTTTCGGGTTCGGCCGAAGTTGCCCAGGTCGGCATCATCTCCGCCAACGGCGACCGTGAAGTCGGCGAGAAGATCGCCGAAGCCATGGAAAAGGTTGGCAAGGAAGGCGTCATCACCGTGGAAGAGGCCAAGGGTCTCGACTTCGAACTGGACGTCGTTGAAGGTATGCAGTTCGATCGCGGCTACCTGTCGCCCTACTTCATCACCAACCCGGAAAAGATGGCTGTCGAGCTGGCTGATCCGTACATCCTGATCCACGAAAAGAAGCTGTCGAACCTGCAGTCGATCCTGCCGATCCTCGAAGCTGTGGTTCAGTCGGGCCGTCCGCTGCTCATCATCGCGGAAGACATCGAAGGCGAAGCGCTGGCGACCCTGGTCGTCAACAAGCTGCGCGGTGGCCTGAAGGTCGCTGCGGTCAAGGCGCCCGGCTTCGGCGACCGCCGCAAGGCCATGCTGGAAGACATCGCCGTCCTGACCAAGGGCGAAGTGATCTCGGAAGACCTGGGCATCAAGCTGGAGAGCGTGACGCTGGGTATGCTGGGCACCGCCAAGCGCGTCACCATCGACAAGGACAACACCGTCATCGTCGATGGCGCTGGCGACAGCGACTCGATCAAGGGCCGGACCGAGCAGATCCGTTCGCAGATCGAGAGCACCACGTCCGATTACGACCGTGAAAAGCTGCAGGAACGTCTGGCCAAGCTGGCTGGCGGCGTCGCCGTCATCAAGGTTGGCGGTGCGACCGAAGTGGAAGTCAAGGAACGCAAGGACCGCGTCGACGACGCGCTGCACGCAACCCGCGCAGCCGTCGAAGAAGGCATCGTCCCCGGTGGCGGCACGGCCCTGCTGTACGCGACCAAGGCGCTCGACGGCCTCAAGGGCGTCAATGACGACCAGACCCGCGGCGTGGACATCGTCCGCAAGTCGCTGACCGCTCTGGTTCGCCAGATCGCCAGCAACGCGGGCCAGGACGGCGCCGTCGTGTCGGGCAAGCTGCTGGACCAGGACGACACCTCGTTCGGCTTCAACGCAGCCACCGATACCTATGAGAACCTGGTCGCCGCCGGCGTCATCGACCCGACCAAGGTCGTGCGCACCGCGCTCCAGAACGCTGCCTCGGTTGCTGGTCTGCTGATCACCACCGAAGCCTCCATCGCCGAGCTGCCGGAAGACAAGTCTTCCGCTCCTGCGATGCCGGGCGGCATGGGTGGCATGGGCGGCATGGACTTCTAATAGCGATCGTAGCGGGCGGGGCCTGTCCCCGCCCGTGGTTCGATCGCGGCAGAAATGCCCGAAGTCCTGCCCTCACGCGAAAATGAAGAGGCCGGCGCAGCAATGCGCCGGCCTTTTTCTTTTCTCTACGCCTACAGCACGTCGCCGAACATGAACCACAGCAGGGCCAGCCAGGCGACAAGGCCGGTCGCGCCCAGGATCACGCCGGATCGGGCGCGGATGGCGGGCCAGAGGCCGCGCGGTTCATCTTCATGATCGATCTGCATTGGCTGGGCGTAGCTGGGGATCAGCACACGCTCAACCGGAGTGCTTCGTTTCCAGTAACGTCTTAAGCGCGCGCAGGTCAGCCCGCACCAGGTCCGCATCGCGATCGAACGCGGCGTCGTCCATGTCGGGCTGGCGTAGCAGGGTGAAAAGCACCTCCGTGACGTTGCCATTTTCGATCAGGCGCAGCGGAATATAGACTTCCGGCTTTCCCGCGATCCCGACGCGATGATCGAGGATACCGAAATCATTGGGCGGTGAAAATGCGACCGTTGCCGGTCCTTCGGGCGTGTCGGCGACCCAGCCCTGGGCGGTGCGGCGCAGGGACGAGGCAAGGCCCGACGCCCAGCGCGGGAAATTCTCCGGCCGATGCGCGAAATCATAAGCCTGCGCCAGCGGCACGGCGATGCTGATGCTCAGATGTCGGGCCTGATGCAGCGCCATCAGCCCGCCGCTTCCTCGGTCTCGACCGGCAGGTCGGCGCGGTCCACCGCCATCAGGCGGCTGGTGAAACATTCCCGCCACCAACTGATATCCTGCGTCTCCACGCTGTCCATCATCGCCCGCCAGCGCCGCTTGCGTTCGTCCAGCGGCATGGCGAGCGCGCGGTTTATCGCGTCGGACATCTCCTCCGGGCTGTATGGGTTGATGAGCAGCGCGTCCTTGAGCTGCATCGCCGCGCCGGCGAAGCGGGAGAGGATGAGGACGCCGGGGTCTTCCGGATCCTGCGCCGCGACATATTCCTTGGCGACCAGGTTCATGCCGTCGCGCAGCGGCGTCACCAGCCCGATCTTCGCCGCGCGGTAGATGCCCGCCAGCTTGTCGCGTGGATAGCCCTGGTTGACGTAGCGGATCGGGGTCCAGTCGACATCGCTATATTCGCCGTTGATGCGCCCGGCGAGCGAGTCCAGGGTCGCGCGAATCTGCTGGTAGCTTTCCACTTCCCCGCGCGATGGCGGCGCGATCTGGGTCAGCAGCACCTGGCGATGATGTTCGGGATGATCTTTCAGGAAGCGGGCATAGCCGTTAAACCGCTCCTCCAGCCCCTTGCTGTAATCGAGCCGGTCGACGCCCACGATCATGACCCGGTTCTGGAGCGAGGCGCGAACCAGTTCGCCCATCTCGTCGGCGGCCTGGCTGACGGCGGCGTCCTTGAATTCCTGCGCATTGATGCCGATCGGGCAGGCAACCGCCTGGATCGTGCGATCGCCGACCGTGACATAGTCACCCTCGATCGTGCCGCCCAGCTCCTTGTCAACATAGTGGCGGAAGGATTCGAGCCATTCCTCGGTATGGAAACCGACGACGTCATAGGCGAAGAGGGTACTGACCAGCTTCTTGTGATGGGGCAGCGATACCAGCAGGCGCGTCGGCGGCCAGGGGATGTGGAGGAAGAAGCCCATCCGGTTCTTCAACCCCTTGTCGCGCAGCATCTGGCCCAGCGGGATCATGTGATAGTCATGTATCCAGATGACGTCTTCCGGCTCGATCAGCGGGCTGGCGGTGTCGGCGAAGCGCTGGTTGACGCGGTTGTAGCCGCCCTCGAAATCGCGGGCATATTCGGCCAGGTCGATGCGGAAATGGAACAGCGGCCACAGCGTTTTGTTGGCGTAGCCGTTATAATATTCGTCGACATCCTGCTCTTCCAGGTCGATCGTCGCCGTCTTGACGCCGTCATCCTCGGCAAAGCCGATATGGCCGGTGAAATTGTCGGTGACTTCGCCCGACCAGCCCATCCAGATGCCCCGGCTTTCGCGCAAGGCCTGGGACAAGGCGAGGGCCAGGCCGCCCTGATTGCCGGACTTGCTGGGTCGACTGACCCGGTTGGAAATGACAATAAGGCGGCTCAACGCATCGCGCTCCACGGTTTGCTCAGCAAGACGGCGCAGTTGATGATGCCGACCAATGAGTAGGTCTGGGGATAGTTCCCCCACAATTCCCCGGTGGCGGGGTCGATATCTTCCGACAGCAGGCCCGCGGCGGTGCGGCGGGACAGCATTTCCTCGAACAGCGCGCGCGCCTCTTCCGTACGGCCGGTGCGATGCAGCGCTTCGATCAGCCAGAAGGTGCAGACGTTGAAAGCGGTGACAGGCTCGCCGAAATCGTCGGGCGTGCTGTAGCGCAGCATGTTGTTGCCACGGCGCAGGTCCGCCTCCAGCGCGGCCAGCGTCCCGACGAACATGGGATCGTCGGCGGCCAGGAAGCGCAGGTCGAGCAGTTGCAGTAGCGAAGCGTCGCGGGCGTCATCCTCGAAATTGGCGGAGATGGCCTTGCTGTCTTCCCGCCAGGCGGCTTTCAGGATACGGGCCTTCATCGTTTCGGCGCGGTTCTGCCAATGGGCTTCGCGCAGCGGCAGGTCGAGCGCGGCGGCGGCATGGGCCAGGCGGTCGCACGCCGCCCAGCACATCACCGCGCTATAGCTGTGGACATGGGCGCGGGTGCGCAATTCCCACAGGCCCGCATCGGGCTGGTCGTAGACCTGCCAGGCGCGTTCGCCCACCACCTCCAGCGCTTCGAAATCGGCATGGCCGGCCATGCGCAGCAGCCGCTGGTCGATGAAGCCCTGAACCGAGGAGAGCACGATCTGGCCATAGGCGTCATGCTGTATCTGTCCATAGGCGGCGTTGCCGACCCGCACCGGTCCCATGCCGCGATAGCCGGGCAGGCTTTCCGCCTCCCATTCGGTCAGGGTCGCATTGCCGCGCACGTCATAGAGCGGCTGGATATGCCCGCCCTTGGCGCCGTCCACGATGTTGCGGAGATAGACGAGATAGGTTTCGAGGACGTCGAGCGCGCCGAGGCGGTTGAGCGCCTCCACCGTATAATAGGCGTCGCGCACCCAGCAGTAGCGATAATCCCAGTTCCGCCCGCTGTCGGCATGTTCGGGGATGGACGTGGTGAGCGCCGCGACGATCGCGCCGGTTTCCTCATGCTGGCAGAGCTTGAGCGTGATGGCGGATCGGATCACCGCCTCCTGCCATTCGGCGGGAATGGCCAGGCCGCGCACCCAGAGCTGCCATTCATGGATGGTGTCGTCCAGCATCCGCTCGATCGCCGGGCGCAGCGCGTCGGAAAAACCTTCGTCCGGTCCCATGAAGAAATGCATGTCCTGTTCCAGCCGGAACCAGCTTTCCTGGGAAATGAGGCCGATGGGGGCATTGGTCGACACGCGCATCGCCATGTAGGACAGGACCATGCGGATATGGTTGGAGCCGTAGCTGATCGGCACCTTGTCGCCGTTCCAGCTAGTGGTCGGGCGCAGCCTTACGCGGATGCGCGGCGAACCCGCGACCGGCCGCACGATGCGGATGAAGGCCACCGGGCGGTAAATCCGCCCCTTATGCTTGTGGCGCGGGCAGAAATCATAGATTTCGATGGCATTGCCCTGCGCATCGCTCTGGCGCGTGACCAATATGGGCGTGTTGCGGATATAATGCTGCTCGACGGCGACGCAGTTTTCCAGCTCGATCGCCCAGAAACCGCGCGATTGCGGGTCGTCCCATTGTCTGTGATCGAGCAGGGCTGAAAAGACGGGATCGCCATCGACGCGGGGCACGCAGGCCCACACCATGCGGCCCGCACGGTCGATCAGCGCGGAAGCCTGGCAGTTGCCGATGGGCCAAAGGTCGAGCGTTCGCTCATTGTCGGCCAGGATGGAGTGATTTGCTTCTTGGATCGTCTGCGCCTCTTTTTGCTAACGGAATGGCTGGTCAGGATGAAAGGCGCCGAAAATTCTGTTCGGCGATCCCCAACGTCAAATAATGCCTGACCGCAGTAACCTGTTCCAGGGAGAATGTCGCCAGGGTCGATCGTGGTGCGCCGACCAATATGCCCGCGCCGCCCAATGCGACGGCGGCGGCGAAGCCTTCCTCGTCGGTCACATCGTCGCCGATGAAGAGGGGAACGCCGCCGGCCATGGGCGCGTCTTGCATCAGTTTCCGCACGGCGCTGCCTTTGTCCGCACCGCCGGGGCGCAGTTCATAGAGCATCTTGCCGCGCTGGACCGTCAGGCCATGTTGTTGCGCCAGACGTTCAGCCAGATCGCGCGCATCCTCGCTCCATATTGGTGCGCGACGGAAATGGAGGCCGACGCTGATCGACTTTCGCTCAACCAGCAGGCCTGGCTTGTCGTCGGCAAAGATGTGGAAGGCCGCTTCGACGGCATCGATCGCAGGCGGGCGGGGCGGGGCGTTGACGGATTCGCCCGGACGCGCAAACTCCAGCCCATGGGTGCCGGCCAGCAGGAAATCGCCCAGGCCCAGATCGCGAAGCGTCGCCACCGACCGGCCGCTGACGATCGCCAGGCGCCCGCCCAGCGCGTCGCGCGACCGGGCCAGTATCGAAAGCAGGTCATCGCCCACATCCACGCCGTCAGGCGTGTCGGCAAGCGGTGCCAGCGTGCCATCGAAGTCCAGGAACAACGCGGCCTCCGTCAACAATGTGACGGGCGGGGCAGGAAGGTCGGGCGGGGAGAGAAGGGTTTCGGTCACATTGTTAAGGTCGGCCTTCCCGGCCGAAACCGCAACCCTGCATTGCGCAGGCGTGGTCTCAATCTACGATCGGCAGTGCCGATCCTGGGCGGAAGCGTCCGTCCAGGGCGCTGACCAGTGAATGCAGTGCAGAACCCGGAAAGCCTGCATGATCGTGGCGATCAGACGGTCGATCCCGTGGTTGATAACTGTGCGGCCGTCATTCCACAGCCGGTCGTCATATTCGTCGCGCATGATGCGGTCCTTCCTATATGTCGGTGACAAGAGAGCGGTACGATGCTCGCAGTCAGGGAGATGCCCGTTTTCCGTCGCCTCCGCCAACAAAAGGCTGGACGATTCATATAAGCTGAGCTTATTTGAACGGCGATGTCCATCTTGCCGCCCCTGTCCGCCATCCGCGTCTTTGAAGCTGCCGCGCGGCTGGAAAACTTCACCGCCGCCGCGCAGGAACTGGGTATGACCCAGGCGGCGGTCAGTTATCAGGTGAAGCTATTGGAAGAACGGCTTGGCCTCAGTCTGTTCCAACGTGTCGGGCGCAAAGTGGTGCTGACCGACAAGGGACGGGAGATCGCGCCCGTCCTGACCCGCGCCTTCGACCAGATGCGGCAAGGCTTCGCCGCCCTGACACAGGATCATTCGGCGGTGCTGACGATCAGTTGCACCAACAGCTTCGCCCATCTCTGGCTGGCGCCCCGGATCGGCGCGTTCCAGATGCGGCATCCGCACCTTGCCGTCCGCATCCAGGCCGAGGATTCGGTGGTCGACCTCGCCCGCGACGGGGTGGACATGGCGATCCGTGGCGGCAAGGGCGAATGGCCGGGGCTGGAGGCGAAGCTGCTGACCCATAATCGCCTTGTCCCGATGTGCAGTCCCGGCTGGTTGGCGGCATATGGCCCGATTGCGGATGCGCAGGCGCTCCATGCCATGCCACGGCTGTCGCCGGACGACATATGGTGGCATGAATGGTTTGCGGCGATGGGCGTGGAGGCCGATCCTGCGGACGGACCTCCCGGCATCGCGCTCGACAGCCAGGTGATGGAAGGACGCGCCGCCATCGCGGGGCAGGGGATCGCCATCCTCAACCATTTCCTGTGGAAGGCGGAGGTCGAGGCCGGTCTGCTGGTCGAAGCCGTGCCTTCCTATGTCCGCGAAGTGGCGAGCTATTGGATCGTCTATCCGCCCCATGCCCGCAACACACCCAAGGTAAAGGCGTTCCGCGACTGGCTCAGCGCGGAATTTGCTGCAGCGATCACGGCCGATCCGGAGGGACGCTACTTGCCGCGTTGAGGCCGAACATGTATATTCCTGTGCGCATATTCATGCGCATATAAAATGCAGAGGATCGATGTGACGAAGCAGGAACGGGTCGGGATACGCAAGCCGACGAACCTGTCGCTTGATGCTGACCTTGTCGCGGATGCGCGTGATCTGGGTATCAACCTGTCCCGTGCGTGCGAAGACGCGCTCCGGAAAGAAATCGCCGCCGAACGCGCGCGACGCTGGCAGGAGGAGAATAAGGAAGCGATCGCCGCTTGGAACATTTGGGCCGAAAATAACGAATTGCCTCTCGATAAATATCGGCAGTTCTGATGGCACGGTTCGGTGTGTATCGCCTCCCGGATGATAGCCTTGTGCTCGATTGCCAAAGCGATCATGTCGATCATCTGGGCACCCGTCTGGTCGTGCCTTTGTTATCGCCCGGCGATCTGCCTGCCGCCCTGCCGTCGCTGCATCCCTGCTTCGACATAGATGGCAAGCGGCTGATGATGGCCACGCACTTGGCTGGCGCGGTGCATTCGCGGTTGATGAAACGGCCCGTTACAATGCTGCACCATCAGCAGGACGCCATCATGCGTGCGCTCGACATCCTTCTGACGGGCTTCTGATCCTGCGCAATTCCCGTTCCGTTCTTCTCGTCCGCCTGCTAAGCCGTCCGCGATGACCGATTTTCGCGACCCGTTCGACGCTATCAAGGATCACCCGTTCGACGAAGCGCTCTCGCAGCGCTATCTCGTTTATGCGCTGTCCACCATCACCGCGCGGTCGTTGCCGGATTTGCGGGATGGCTTGAAGCCGGTGCATCGCCGCCTGCTCTGGGCGATGCGGTTGTTGCGGATGGAGCCGGGCGGCGCCAATCCTGACGTGCTGGTCGCCAATCCGGCGCGCAACACCACGGCCTACAAGAAATGCGCGCGCGTCGTCGGCGACGTCATCGGCAAATATCACCCCCATGGCGATGCGTCGGTCTATGATGCGATGGTGCGCCTGGCGCAGGATTTCTCGTTGCGCACGCCGCTGGTCGACGGACAGGGCAATTTCGGCAATATCGACGGCGATAATGCGGCGGCCATGCGCTATACCGAGGCGCGGCTGACCCAGGCGGCAGCCGATCTGATGGCGGGCCTGGACGAAGGCACGGTCGATTTCCGCCCCACCTACAACGGTGAGGATGAAGAGCCGGAGGTTTTCCCCGGCCTCTTCCCCAACCTGCTGGCCAATGGCGCCACCGGCATCGCGGTCGGCATGGCGACCAGCATCCCGCCGCACAATGTCGCCGAACTGATCGACGCCGCCGGCCTGCTGATCGAAAACCCCGATGCCGATCATGCCGCGCTGATGGAAATCGTGAAGGGACCGGATTTCCCGACGGGCGGCGTATTGGTCGACAACCCCTCGATCATGGCCGAAGCCTATGCCACCGGGCGCGGCGCGTTCCGCACGCGGGCGCGCTGGCACAAGGAGGATGGCGGGCGCGGCACCTGGGTCGCGGTCGTCACCGAAATTCCCTATCAGGTCCAGAAATCCAAGCTGATCGAGCAGATCGCGGCGCTCATCAACGACAGGAAGCTGCCGATCCTGGCGGATGTGCGCGACGAATCCGATACGGAGATCCGCATCGTCATCGAACCGCGCGCACGCACGGTGGATGAGCAGGTGTTGATGGACAGTCTGTTCCGGATGACCGATCTGGAAAATCGCTTTCCGCTGAATCTGAACGTCCTCGACGCCACGCATACGCCGCGCGTGCTGGGTTTGAAGCCGCTGCTGATCGAATGGCTCAAGCATCAGATCGACGTGCTGGTGCGTCGTGCGCAGCATCGGATCGACAAGATCGCGGCGCGGCTGGAACTGCTCGACGGCTATATCATCGCCTATCTCAACCTCGACCGGGTGATCGAGATCATCCGCACCGAGGATGAGCCAAAAGAGGTGATGATGGCCGAATTTGCCCTCAACGACCGGCAGGTCGAGGCGATCCTCAACATGCGTCTGCGCAGCTTGCGCAAGCTGGAGGAGATGGAACTGCGGCGCGAACATGCAGAGCTGCTCAAGGAAAAGGACGAACTGGAAAAGCTGGTCGAAAGCCCGGCCCGCCAGCGCACCCGTCTGAAAAAGGATCTGGCGGCGCTGCGCACGCGCTATGGGCCGGAGACCGATCTGGGCCGTCGCCGGTCGCTGGTGGAGGAAGCCGCGCCCGCGCGCGAAATCCCGTTGGAGGCGATGATCGAGCGTGAGCCGATCACGGTGATCCTGTCCGAACGCGGCTGGATCAGGGCGATGAGCGGGCATCGCGATCTGGCGGCTGCCGATACATTGAAATTCAAGGAAGGCGACGGCCCCCAGTTTGCCTTCCACGCCTATACGACAGACAAATTGCTGCTGGCGACCTCCACCGGTCGCGTCTTCACCCTGGCGTCGGACAAGCTGCCGGGCGGGCGCGGTTTCGGCGATCCCGTGCGTTCGCTGGTCGACATGGACAATGAAGGCGCGATCGTGGCGCTGATGCCCACCAAGGCTGGTGGCGAATTGCTGCTGGCGTCATCCGACGGGCGCGGTTTCCTTGCGGCGGTGGGCGATGTCATTGCGGAAACGCGCAAGGGCAAGCAGGTGGTCAATATCCGCACCGGCGCGCGGCTCAGCGTCGTCCATCCGGTCGCGCCGGAAGCGGACAGTGTTGCGGTGATCGGTGAAAATCGGAAGCTGCTGGTCTTTTCGATCGGTGAAATACCGAAAATGGCGCGCGGGCAGGGGGTACAGTTACAGCGTTATCGTGACGGCGGTCTGTCCGATGCGATCGCGTTCCGCCTAGCGGACGGTCTGAGCTGGACCATGGGCGGCGATTCGGGGCGCGTTCGAACCGAATCGGACATGAGCCCCTGGAAAGTCGCACGCGGGGCGGCTGGGCGAATGCCGCCGACGGGCTTCCCGCGCGATAACCGCTTTTGATTGATCGCAAATTTGAACGACGTTTCCGGAAAATTTACCACTTCTCGATAGGCTGGACACATGGAATCCATGTCCGTGCGCAACTGGCCGGTCAAAAAGACCAGTGGTGAGCCTCCGTGCGAGGGCGATGGCGCACATCCCGAACTGGTGGTGGGGATCGATCAATGGCTGGCGGCTTTGCCGCAGGCGGCCGGTATATTATCCTATAAAGACGATAATTTATCTGTCGTTTCTGGCAACGGTCACTTTTTCAACGCGGTTCGACGTTATCAGGGACGTGTCGGCAGTGACGGGCAGGGCGCTGATGGATGGAGGGAACGCATCACCGACTTCATCCAGTCCGACAGCCAATCCATCAACTTCGAGATGCGGCGGGACGGCAAGCTGGGGCCGGAATATTTCATGTGCACGCTTGGGCGTCTCCCGATGGACGAAGATGATGCGCATCATGTCCTGCTGACGGTGACGGACCGGACGACCGAGCGGGCGATCGAGAAGAATCTGCGTCGGGAACTTCTGTCCGACGGGCTGACCGCCTTGCCCAACCGGACGGGCTTCGGCGAGGAGATCGACGATCGGCTCAAGAATAATATGTGGCCGGATCAGGCCCAGTTCGGGATCATCGCCATCGACCTGAGCCGTTTCAGCCGGGTGAACGAATCGCTGGGACCGATGGCGGGCGACGAACTGCTCATCACGGTCGCCAAGCGGTTGAAATCCTGCCTGCGTCAGGGGGATGTGCTTGCCCGGATCGGCGGCAATGATTTTGCCATTTTTGCACGTCTTAACAATGGATTATCTGACTCTCTTCATATCGTTCAGCGGATCAGGGAGGCGCTGAGTTCACCCATCCGGCTGAGCGGTCTGCAAATCAGGGTGGACTGCGCGATCGGCTGCGCCCTGTCGATCAGCCTGCAGGAAGATCCCGACGATGTGGTCCGCAAGGCGCAGGCGGCGGTCAAGATCGCCAAGCGCAGCGGCAAGGTGGAAATCTATCGCAACGGCGTGCTCAAGGAAGCGCAACGCCGCTTCTCGATCGAGAGCCGCTTGCGCGAGGCCTTGGCCCAGGGCGGGCTGACGCTGGCCTATCAGCCGCTCATCCATCTCCAGACCGGGGAAATTACCGGGTTCGAGGCGCTGGCCCGCTGGGATGACGAGGAACTGGGCAAGGTGTCGCCGGTCGAGTTCATCGCCGTCGCGGAGGAAAGCGGCCTCATCACCTCGCTTGGCCGTTGGGCGGCCTATGAAGCGGCGCAGGCGCTATCGCGCTGGGACGCAAAATTCGGCCAGCCGCTGCCCGTGGGCGTTAACGTCAACCTTTCGCCGATCCAGATGGCGCGCGACGATGTGGCGTCGATGTTCGAGGAAGCGCTGCGCTATTCCGGTATCGCGGGCAGCCGCTTGACCGCCGAACTGACGGAAAGCGCGATCGTCGCCGATCCGGACAAGGCGCGCAAATTGCTGTTCGCGCTCAAGGATTTGCAGATGCCGATCGCGATGGACGATTTCGGCACCGGCTTCTCCAATCTCGCCAGCCTGCACAGCCTGCCGATCGACATATTGAAGATCGACCGTAGTTTCGTGTCCACGATGCTGGAGGATCATGACAAGGCGGTGATCGTCCGCACCATATTGTCGCTGGCCGAATCGCTGAACCTTCGGGTGACGGCCGAAGGTATCGAGACCCAGGATCTGGCCCATGCGCTCCAGCAGATGGGGTGCTGGCAGGGGCAAGGCTATTATTTCGCCAAGCCGATGGGCGAGGCCGATGCCTTCGATTATTGGCGCGCGCGCTGGAATTTCGAGACGGTCTGATCGGCCAGTTCCGCGACGCGCGCCGCATCGGGGAAATCTTCCGCAACCCAGAGTTTCTCCACGTCCTGCAACGCCTTGGCGACATCGGGGCCAGGTTCCAGGCCGCGCGCGATCAGCGCGCCGCCGCTGATGGGCAAGACGGGTGGGGTCCAGCCGTCGAGAGGGGCGAGCATCGAGATGGGTTGGGCCGAATCGAGCAGTAGCCGGTCGACCGTGCCCTCCATGCCCACGCGATAGGCCAACGCCCGCGGCGGCTCGCCCTCGACGCCGGACTCCAGTGCAACGACCAGCCGCTTGCGCGCCTTTTTGGAGAGTTTGAGCCTGGCGCCGACCTGATCGGCGAGCAATGGGTCGGAAGGCAGCAGCGCGGCGAAGCGGCGTAAAGCGGAGGGCGCGATGCCGCTTTCCGCTTCGCGCGTGATGAGGCGTTCGACCCGATCGATCCCGTCCATCGCCACTTCGGGCAGAACCGGCAGCAATATGCCCCCCTCGATCATCAAGCGTAGCGCATGGACAGGCGCGGCTACGCCCAGCAGCTTGAGCATCTCGTCGGCGATCCGCTCGCGTGACAGCGCCATCAGGCTGTTGGCGGCGGTGACGCACGCATCATAGGCCTTGCTGTCCAGTTCGTTGTCGCCATAGCGCGCCAGGAAACGGAAATAGCGCAGGATGCGCAGATGATCTTCGGCAATGCGGGCTGATGCGTCGCCGATGAAGCGCAGCCGGTGGGCTTCCAGATCGGCGAGGCCGCCGAAATAATCGCTGATCTCGCCGGTCAGCGGATCGGCATAGAGGGCATTGATGGTGAAGTCGCGCCGGGCGGCATCCTCGCGCCAGTCATCGGTATAGGCGATGGTGGCGCGCCGGCCGTCGGTGTTCACGTCGCGGCGCAGTGTGGTGATCTCCACCGGGCCGTGGGGCAGGACGGCCGTGATGGTGCCATGGTCGATGCCGGTCGGCACCGCCTTGATCCCCGCGGCCTTCAACCGATCGACCACGTCATGCGGGTCAAGGCTGGTCGCGATATCGAGATCGTTGACGGGCAGGCCGAGCAGCCCGTCGCGCACCGCCCCGCCGACGAAGCGGGCCTTGCCCTGTGCTGCATCAAGGGCGGCGAGCAGGCTATTCAGTCCGGGACGATGGCGCCAGTCGGCGTCAGGCAGCAAGACGGTCATGGCCCAGCCTTCGGGAAAGATTGGCGAGAATGGCGGCGGTGATGCCCCAGATGCGGCGCTCCTGCCAGATTATCTCATAATAATGACGCATGGCGCCGGCGAACTCGACTTCACGCTTCGCCCTGTTGGCGGGATCGAGCGCGTAGGCGAGCGGCAGTTCGAACCAGTTGGCGACCTCCCCCTCCTGCGCGCGCAGCGGCAGGTCCGGCGGAATGACGCCCAGCACAGGCACGATGTCGAAGCCGGTGAATGTGTGATAGCGGTCGGTCGTGCCGATCACCTGCACCTGAGCAGGCGGCAGGGCGATTTCCTCCTGCGCCTCGCGCAGCGCGCCGGCAATCTCGTCGGCATCGCCTTCATCCACCCGGCCGCCCGGAAAGGCGATCTGGCCCGCATGTTTGCGCAGGGCCGTGGAGCGTTCGGTAAGGATCAGGCCCGGTTCCGGCCGGTCGGTGATCGCGACCAGCACGGCGGCGGGCGCCAGCGCGATGTCGCCCTCTATCTGTGGATCGCGTGTATCCGAAAGGGACAGGGCTTCCCGGCGATGACCTTCGTCGAGCGCGGCGCGCAGCCGCTCCGCCAGGGTCATTGCCCGCCATCCAGCGGGAAGAAGGCGCCGTTGCTCCACAGGCCCACACGGGCTTCGCTTTCGTCCAGAGCCAGGTTCATCAACTCATAATAGACGCTGCGCGTGACCAGCGCCTCCAGCCCGCCGCGCACATGCAGATAGGGATGTGGGCCGTCCGGCGTCTCACGCAGGGCGATCGCATTGTCCGGTCCCGCCGTCACCAGGTCGCCGCTGTTGAGGCGGAAAATGAGCGTGCGGTCGCGGCCTTCGCCCTCGGTCTTGAGTTCGACGGCAACGAAGGGGGCGTCCTCCACCGCGATGTCGAGCTTCTCGACCGGGGTGACGAGGACGTGGCTGCCGTCCGGCTCGCGCCGCAATATGCTGGAGAAAAGGCGCACCATCGTCTCGCGGCCGATCGGCGATCCCTGGTGGAACCAAGTGCCGTCGCGGGCGATCCGCATCTCGCTGTCGCCGCAATGGTCGGGATTCCATTTCTCGACCGGCGGCAGGCGCTTTTCCGCCAGAAGGCGGGCTATGTCGGCCAGCGAGAGGGTGGACAGGTCGGGCAATGGCTCCATCGGCATGGGCCGGAGATAGGGGCGCGCCGTCCCGAAGGCAAAGAAGTATTTGGGGAGCGGTTCAGGCGGCGACGGCGATCCGCGGCGCCAAGATTCCCACGCCGCCGACCGGCCGGCCATCGACCGACAGCGCCAGCAGCCGGCGCTTCTCAAAAGGGCCGGGCGCGTCCCAGCCGCTCGTGCCTTCGTCGGTAAAGCCCCAGAAGCGGCCATAATATTCGGGATCGCCGATCATCATCAGCGGTTCGGTGCGCTGTTCCCGCGCGGCGGCGATGACGGCATCCATCATCGCGCGGCCATGCCCCCCCTGCTGGTGCGCGGGGGCGACCGCGACCGGGCCGACCATGATGAGCGGGATCTGGCAACCATCGGCCTGGGTCAGCGCCACCGGCCAGCTTTGCAGCGATCCGATAAGCGCGCCCGCATCATCCACCACGGCGAAGGACAGGGCAGGGAGCCAGGGCATTCCCTGACGGATGCGATAGGCGGTGCGGCCATGACGGTCGGTGCCGAAAGCGGCGTCGAGCAGATGCTCGATTGCTTCGTCAGGCTGACTATCCAGGGGAAGAATGTGAGACACGTCTTGCCGATCCGCCATCAATGGCGCATGGGGCAGCGCCGGAGCGGCGGGCTTTAGCGCCCATGCCGCAAAATGAAAGACTAAATAGGCCCTTCCTGACCGCAGGATATGGGCCGCATGTGGCGGGCTATGCACACTGGATTTGATGATTTTCTGACGCTGGAGGTCAACAACCTGCACGTCGATGTTCTGACCGGCATCTATTCGGAGGAGACGCATCTCCCCCAGCCGTTGCGCATTTCCATCCGCGCGCGCCTGCGAATCGCCGATCATTACGAGCCGGTGACGCCGCTTGCCCAGTCCAAAAACTACATGGACCTGAAGCACGCCGCATCCACCGCGTTGCCCGAAGGCGTGCATTTCACCCTGATCGAAGCGGTGGCCGACCATATCATCGACACCATATTCCTTCAGGACGACAAGGTCAGCCATGTCGAGGTGAAGATCGTCAAGCTGGCGCTGAGCGAGCGGGGCGAGGAGATCGGCATCACCCTGGGGCGCGGGCGGAAATAAGCTGTTTCACCCCTTCTTGATTAGCCCGATCTCGATCAGTCGCTCGGTCAGATAGTCATGGGCGCTGATCGGCGCTTCCCGGCGCGGATTCTCTTCGGTCACACATTGGGGTAGCGCATCGATGATGAAATCCGGGCGCAAGTGCAGGAAAAAGGGCATGGAATAGCGCGAATGGCCGCGCCGCTCCGGCGGCGGGTTGATCACGCGATGGCTGGTCGACGGCAGCACATGGTTGGTCAGCCGTTGCAGCATATCGCCGACATTGATCGCCAGCGCGCCCGGCGGCGGGACGACCGGCAGCCAGTTTCCATCGCGGTCCTTCAACTCCAGCCCGCCTTCTTCCGCGCCCAATAGCAGCGTGATGAGGTTGATATCCTCATGCGCGCCGGCTCGGATTCCGGGCGCCTGGGGCGACACGGGCGGATAGTGGAGCAGGCGGAGGATGGAATTGCCATTCTCGACCGGGCCGTCGAACCAGCGTTCGGGCAGGCCGAGATAGAGGGCGATCGCTGACAGCAATTTCGCGCCGACTCGATCGAACTCACGATAGAGCCTGGCGAAGACCGGCTCGAACTCCGGCATTTCGTCGGGCCACATATTGGGCGGCATGGTTTCGGCGAGGGGATCGCCCGCCGGCAGATCGCGACCCACATGCCAGAATTCCTTCAGGTCATTCTCGCTCGCGCCCTTGGCGATTTCGGTGCCGAAGGCGGTGTAACCGCGCTGGCCGCCATTCACCTTGGCGTTGTAGCGCTGCTTCACATCTTCGGGCAGGTCGAAGAAACTACGGGCCAGCGTCCAGCCTTGATCGACCAGCGCCTGGTCCATGCCATGGTCGCGCACCATGGCGAAGCCGAAGCGTTGGAAGGATTCGCCGAAGGCCCTGGCGAAATCCGCCTTGGGCATCTCCGCCATCGACAGGACAGGCACCTGCTCCAGCACCGATTGCGACACGTCTCAATCTCCAAATATCGACAAGGGGCGTGACATCCATATGGGACCGCCCGCACATGGACGCATCCTTGATCGCGCCGGGCCGCTGTTGCAAGGAGGCAAAATGAACTATTGGCTGATGAAATCGGAACCCGACGTCTTTTCCTATGACGACCTGGTCGAAAAGGGGAAGGCCGAATGGGACGGCGTGCGCAACCATGCGGCGCAGGGACATATGAAGGCAATGCGCAAGGGCGACTTTGCCCTCTTCTATCACAGCAATATTGGGGTGGAGGCGGTCGGCATCATGACGATCGTCGAGGAAGCCGCGCCCGACAGCACGGATGAGACCGGCAAGTGGATCGCCGTCCATGTCGGACCATATGAAAAGCTGGAAAAGCCGGTGACGCTCAAGGCGATGAAGGCCGATTCGGCGCTGGCGGACATGGTGATGTTGCGCCAGTCGCGGCTTTCCGTCTCGCCGCTGACCAAGGTGCAGTTCGATCATATCGTCGCCATGTCAAAGGCTTGAAGGAAGCAATGGCCCCCGGTTGCACATGATGCAATCGGACCGTCATTTTTTGCGATTGTGGTTATGCCGCAGTGCAACATATGAAGGTTTCAACAGAACAAGAATAAGAACCAGAGGTGTTTGATCGGCATTCACAAGGAGTATACCCATGCGAATGCTGTCCAAGTTCATTGTCGCCGGCGCCCTGAGCGCCATCGCCGCCACCGCCGGTCAGGCCGCCGAGGAAGCCCCCAAGCAGCGCTTCACCCACGAAGGCTACACCTATGTCTACGAGGTGAAGGACACCAAGACTGGCAAGGTGATTTCGGGCCGTCGTTTCCCCGACGCCGTCGCTTTCAACCTGTCGGTCAAGAACGGCAAGGTTTCGGGTGTGTCGGGCGGCCAGCAGGTCAACTTCAAAGTTGAAGACGCGCGGGGCGCGGCTTCGAACTAAGCGATCCGGCGTTCAGGTTTAGGCAGAAGGCTCAGCTTCATTTCCAACGTCATCCCGGGCTTGATCCGGGGTCCAGAGTCGCAGGCGATGCGTTTTGTGGCCCTGGATGCCGGATCAAGTCCGGCATGACGGCTTAGGAAGCGCTTAAAACCGTGAATGTCGATCCGGCCTAAGCGATCCGGCGTTCATCGCCACAAAAAGGGGCGGCTTTCCAACTGGAAAGCCGCCCCTTTTTGTTGAGCGCCGATCAGCGGCAGGTGCGCTTGCTGTCGATCGCCTTGCCGAGCAGCGCACCGCCGGCTGCGCCCAGGATGGTGCCGGTCGCACGGTCTCCATGCGTATCGATCGCACGGCCAGCCAGTGCGCCGCCGACACCGCCGACGATCAGGCCGGTGGTCCCGTTGGACTTGCGGCAATAGGTGCGGCCATCGCGACCGCGCCATTCCTTGTAGCGATAATTTTTGCGGGCCTGGGCGCCGTCGGTCGGCACTGCCATCGACACGGGAACGGCCAGCGAAACGGCGGCCAGGGCCAACAGGGCTTTACGCATGAATATCTCCTCCGATAGCGTAGTTTGTCGTTTGAACCCGCCAATATTGATCGAGGTTGCATGAACCTCATACAACAATCTAAGATGCTGTTTCTCCAGAAATAAAATTTGAGGTGAAGGGATGCGCGCGGACGATGGGCGGGACGGGCGGGCGTTGATTGAGACGCTGGGACTCGCTCCCCATCCCGAAGGCGGATGGTATCGGGAGACATGGCGCGCTGCCTCCGCATCGGGCGAACGGGCTGCGGGCACGGCGATTCTTTTCCTGTTGGAGGCGCATGAGCGATCGCACTGGCACCGGGTCGATGCCGACGAGCATTGGTTCTGGCATATGGGCGCACCGCTGGTCCTGTCGATCGCCGCGGAAGGGGAAGCGGCGGGCGACCTGCTACTGGGGCCGGACATATTGACGGGGCAGAGGCCGCAGGGCTGGGTGCCTGCGCATCACTGGCAGGCCGCCGCGCCACAGGGCGGATGGGCGCTGGTCAGTTGCACGGTGACGCCGGGCTTTGATTTTGCGGGCTTTACCCTGGCGCCGCCGGGCTGGTCGCCGCCCGGCTGACCGATGCGGCAAAACTTATCCACACTTATCCACAGTTTTGCGCGTGGACCTGTCAAAAATCTGTCGGATTTCGCTTTGAACGACTCGGATAAGGTGACACCTTCCTCTTATCGGAACGATGGAAACGGAGTGATCCTGATCCAAAAATAGATGAGAAATCAGATATTTAATTCGGGTCGATGGTTCGCCGGCAGGTAAGGTCCGCAAGGACGGCGCTGACGCTGACGGACAGGACGTTTGAAGCCGTTGCCGGGTACGCGCGAAAGTGAACGTCGGGTATCGGGGACAAGCGACCAGCGCCGGGAAGGCGGCCTTTGGCCAAAGCCCCGGAGCAAAACCTGAGTAGCAACCTCTTTCAGAGGATGATGCGAAGGATACGCCGGGCCGATGATCGCATCTCGCAAGAGACGCGGATCGCTAGACCCGACGGAAGTGGGGACCGGCAGCAATGCCGGCCCCCATTTTGCGTTTGGGGCTGGCATATTTGACGGGAAATGGTGCCGGATGAGGGGATCGAACCCCCGACCTTCGGTTTACAAAACCGCTGCACTACCGCTGTGCTAATCCGGCCCGCCATTTCGGGTGCGACGCCCTTACTATTAGATCACGCCGAAGGTCCAGCCCTCAGTTCGCGCTATTTGCGGGGTTAGCGCCGGGGGCGTCCAAAGTTCCGGGCAAAGCGCCGATTTGCGCATCCAGGCGGCAGTGACGATCGCGTCGGCGCCATGGTCGTCCGGCATCGGGCCGTCATGACCGGCTGTGCCCAAAGCCGCCAGCGCATCGTTCAGCGCGGTCAGATCCCGCATCTTGGTGCGGCCTTTGGGTCGTCCCGCTGCGCGTGCGGCTATGCTGGTGTAGATTTCCACGACCAGCGATCCGGCAGCGGGCAGGGGATGGAAGGGCCAGACCGGCACCTGGCGCTGCACATGATGCAGCAGCCGCATCCCCGCAAAGCTCGCCTTGGCGACTTGCGCCGCGCCGATCGCATCATAGACGGTCGAAGGCTTGCCGCCGCCGCCCGCATTATAATGGGCTTCGCAGGCGCGATTGTGCATGAAGGCGGCCTTCACACCGTCCGCCTTGCCGAAATAGAAATGGGGACGATGGGTGACTTCCAGCAAACTCGCCGCGCCCAGGTCCGTATCGGCGCAGATGGCATCGACATAGGCCCAGAAGGCCGGGCCATCCTCCGGCACCGGATCGCCGGGCAGATAAGCGCCACGCGCGACAAAGGACGGTGCGAAGCTGAAGTCGAAGCCGAACAGGGTAGCGGATTCGGCCGCCGTCTCGACAAGCCAGTCGGCCACTGCCTGCCGCGACCAGATGCTGTCAGGTGCGGGGATCAGGCGAGGCACGGCGGTTCCGGCTTCGCACAGGGCGACGGCGATTCCCTTGTGTCGCGCTCCCTTGGCGCCCGACCAGTCGATCGCGGCGAAGCGCGCGAAGTGGGGCGTCATGCCGGTCCGCGCTCAGTCCGTAGCTTGTTCCAATAGGCGATACGCTCGGCGATTCGCGCTTCGAAGCCGCGATCGCTGGGGTTGTAGAAGGTCTGCGGCTCCATCTCCTCCGGCCAGTAATTGGCGCCGGAAAAACCCTGGTCCGCGTCATGGTCATATTGATAGCCCTTGCCGTAGCCGACTTGCTTCATCAGCTTGGTGGGGGCGTTGACGATGTTCATGGGCGGCATCAGCGATCCGGTGTCGCGGGCCGACCTGAAGGACGCTTTCATCGCCATATAGGCGGCGTTGGATTTGGGCGCGGTGGCGCAATAGAGGCAGGCCTGCACGATCGCCAGCTCGCCCTCCGGCGAACCAAGAAAGTCATAGGCATCCTTGGCGGCGAGGCACTGGACCACGGCCTGCGGGTCGGCCAGGCCGATATCCTCGGTCGCGAACCGGACAAGGCGGCGCAGCACATAGAGTGGCTCTTCGCCCGCGGTCAGCATCCGCGCCATATAATAAAGCGCCGCTTGCGGATCGGACCCGCGCAGCGACTTATGCAGGGCGGAGATCAGGTTGTAATGCCCCTCCCGATCCTTGTCGTAAACCGCGACGCGGCGGTGAAGCAGGGCGGAAAGGCCCGCCGGATCGAGCGGCTCGGTGATGTCGATGGAGTAGAGGGTTTCGACCTGGTTGAGCAGGAAGCGGCCATCGCCGTCGGCGCTCGCCAGCAGCGCCTCGCGCGCAGCGGCGTCGAGCGGCAGCGGACGCGCGGTCAGGGCTTCGGCGCGGTCCAGCAATTGTTCCAGGGCAGTGGCGTCCAGGCGGCGAAGGATCAGCACCTGCGCGCGGGAAAGGAGCGCGGCGTTCAGTTCGAAGCTCGGATTCTCCGTAGTTGCGCCGACCAGGGTGACGGTGCCGTTCTCAACGAAGGGCAGGAAACTGTCCTGCTGCGCGCGGTTGAAGCGGTGGATTTCATCCACGAAGAGCAAAGTCTTCTCGCCGCGTCGGCCATGCTCCTTTGCCGCAGCGAAGACTTTCTTGAGGTCGGCGACGCCGGAAAAGACGGCGGAGATCGGCTCGAACCGCATCCCGACGGCATCGGCCAGCAGGCGCGAAATCGTCGTCTTGCCGGTGCCGGGCGGCCCCCAGAAGATGATGGAGGAAAGGCGTCCCGCCGCCACCATCCGCCCAATCGCCCCTTCCGGGCCGGTCAGATGTTCCTGACCCACCACGTCGGTCAGGGTGCGCGGGCGTAACTGGTCCGCAAGGGGAGCGGTGTCCGCTGCGCCATTCGCGGCGGGAAGATCATCGGGATCGAAAAGGTCGGTCATTGCGACCGATATAGGGAGGGAGAACGGATCAGGGAACAGGGCTGGAATAGGGAGCCAGGCCCTGGGCGCGCTGGCGGATGACGCGCAGATAGGTGTCGACCAATGCCTGGTTGACCTGGTCCCAGCCGTTACGCTCGGCGCGCGCCTGCGCCGCCCGTCCGGCGGCTTCACGCGCGGCGGCATCCTGGCAATAATGTTGCAGAGCGTCGGCAAAGTCACCGATCGCGCCGGGGCGGATCAGCCGGCCGGTGATGCCTTCGGTAACAAGGCTTTCGCTGCCGGTGGCGCGCGCAGCGACGGTCGGCAGGCCGCAAGCCATCGCCTCCAGCGTCACATTGCCGAAGGTTTCCGTGATCGACGGATTGAACAGCATGTCCATGCCAGCAACCGCGCGGCCAAGATCGGCTCCCATCTGAAACCCGGTGAAGACCGCATCGGGCAGCCGGTTCTGGAGCCATTCGCGGGCCGGGCCTTCGCCCACCACCAGCACCTTATGCTGTACCCGGCGTTCGGTGAGCTTGTCGATCGTATCGGAAAAGACATCCAGCCCCTTTTCCATCACCAGCCGACCGATGAAGCCGATGGCGGGCACGCCGTCGGCAATGCCCAGAGAGCGCCGCCAGCCAAGATCCCGGCGCTCCGGATTGAAGATGTCCCGGTCGATGCCACGGGTCCAGATGCCGACATCATAGCTCATCCGCTGTTCGCGCAGCAGTTGCGCCATCGATTCGGACGGCGCGACGATCGCGTCGCAGCGGCGGTAGAAACGGCGGAGCAGCGATTCGATCAGCGGCTCCAGAAAGGCGAGACCATAATAGCGCGGATAGGTTTCGAACCGGGTATGGACCGATGCGACCGTGGGCAGGCCATGGCTGCGCGCCCAGCTCAGGGCGCGATGGCCGAGCGGATCGGGGCTGGACAGATGGACCAGGTTGGGACGGAAATTATTGAGATCACGGCGCAATGCCGCCGACAGCCGGTAGGGCACCCGATATTCCTTACGTCCCGGCACGGCGAAAGATGGTGCGCTGACCAGATCGCCGGCGGGTTCGAAGGCGGGGGTGTCGGTGGTCGGGGAATAGACGCGGACGACGGCGCCCTGCTTCAGCAGATAGCCGACGAAACGGTTGAGCGCCTGATTCGCCCCATCCCGAACATAGTTGTAGTTGCCACTGAACAGGGCGACGCGAAGGCCGGTAACATCCATCGGCGCCCCTTAGCTTACGCCGCGTAAAAACCCAAGGGAACCATGGAAACCCCTGGGAATTTTGAGAGATGCCGACCGGCGCGACAGCGCTTAAAGAAGATGGGGGGCCTGATTACCGATCCGTTCGGTAGGGGAATGCGGGTCAAGTGGAACTGAGAACAGGGCTTGGTTATGTACGCATCGCTGAACGGTTCGACCGCCATGTTGAGCGGATGACGCCATTGCGATCGGATCGGCCATCGCATCCCTGGCGCGCCCATGGCATGATGGGGCATGAGCAGGCCCCATATGACTATCGATGCGCTGTTGGTGGGGACGCCTGTTCCCTTTCGCGGTGAGGAATATAGCGCCATCGCCAAGATACCGGTCGAAGGGCCGGTGCGGATCACATGGGATGGGTTCGCGGGCAATGCGGTGGCCGATCGCGTTCATCACGGCGGCTGGGACAAGGCGATCCATCTTTATCCGCAGGATCATTATGGCTGGTGGCGGGAATCGAAGCCGGATCATCCGCTGCTCGATGCGCCCGGCGCCTTTGGCGAAAATATCGCATCGCGCGGGATGACCGAGGATGATCTGTGCCTGGGCGATCGCTTTTCGCTGGGCAGTGCGATCGTGGAGGTCAGTCATGGGCGGCAGCCCTGCTGGAAGCTCGATCATCGATTCGGTACGCGGGACGTCATGGCGACGATCGTGAAGACGGGCCGCTGCGGCATCTATTTCCGGGTCATTCGCGAAGGTGAAGCGGAAGCGGGCACGCGCATGGATCTGCTGGAACGGCCTTTGCCGGACTGGCCGATCGCGCGGGTGTTCCGGCTGCTGATCGGCGGTGGACATAAAGCCGATCCGGATGCTGTGCGGACGCTTGCAGCTACGGATGTGCTGGCGGAAGCCTGGCGTGATCGGGCGCGCAAGCTCGCGGGGTAAAGCTGGCGAAACCTCTATCGCATCGCTACCCTGGGCCTATGATCGGGGATATTCGCAACATCGTCATTCTGACCGGCGCCGGTGTTTCTGCGGAAAGCGGCCTGGCGACCTTTCGCGGGCCGGACGGGTTGTGGGAAGGGCATCGGGTGGAGGATGTCTGCACGTCGGAGGCGTTGGCGCGAGATGTCGAACTGGTTCATCGCTTCTATGATGAGAGGCGCGCGAAGCTGATCGAAGTGACGCCCAACGCCGCGCATGAGGCGCTGGCGGCGCTCGATCGGGCGTGGGGAGGCGAATTGCTGATCGTGACGCAGAATGTCGACGATCTGCACGAGCGGGCCGGTGCGAAGCGGTTGATCCACATGCATGGCGAACTGAAATCGGCACTGTGCGCGGCGTGCGGCAAGGCGGTCGCCTGGCCCGGTCCGCTGCCGCCGGCGTCGGTCTGCGATGGGTGCAGCCGCCCATCGCTGCGGCCCGACATCGTTTTCTTTGGCGAGATGCCCTATGAGATGGAGCGGATCGACGCGGCGCTGCGGGATGCGGACCTGTTCGTGTCGATCGGCACGTCGGGCGCGGTCTATCCGGCGGCGGGTTTCGTCCAGACCGCGCGCCATGTTGGCGCACGGACGCTGGAACTCAATCTCGATCCTTCGGCGGGCAGCTTCTATTTCGAGGAAAGCCGGATGGGGCCGGCGAGCAAGCTGGTGCCGGACCTGGTGCAGGAGCTGCTGGGCTGATTAAGGCGGATCGACGTTCAGGTTAAAGCGGAAGCTTCGGCCTCATTTTCAACGTCATGCCGGACTTGATCCGGCATCCAGGAGCACAAAGGGCGCACCTGCGACTCTGGATGCCGGATCAAGTCCGGCATGACGGCTTAGGAAGCACCTAAAACCGTGAATGTCGATCTGGCCTTAAGCTGATTAGCTGGTTGTTGCGTTAGGCGCTTCGGACGGTTCCTCGTCACGATAGAGCAGCATCACCGAACCATCCTCCCCATCGACCACGCGGATCGGCAGGCTGAACTGGAGGGCGGACAGGAATTCGCGGCTGTCGGTGGTGCGAAAGCGGCCGCCGATGCGGAGCGCCGAAACGCGCGTGTCGCCGATCAGGATCGGGGTCTTGCGGTAGCGGTTGAACTCGCCCGCCGCCTGCTCGATCGTTTCGCCGTCCAGCTCGACCATCTGTTCGCGCCACGCGATGCGCTGGTCGATCAGCTTGGGGCCGAGCCGGGTGAGCGCGACGGTGCGTGGCTGGATCACCGCGCCGCTGCCCGCCGCCACCTTCTGCTGGACGTTGTTGCCCGAATGGACGGTAACGGTTCCATGGGTCACGGTGAGTTCGATCAGCGAAGGGCGCATACGTACGTTGAAGGCGGTGCCGACCGCGCGAATGAGGGCCGACCGTGCTTCCACGTCGAAGGGGCGTTCCGCGTCATGGGCGACGTCGAACGAGGCTTCGCCTTTCAGGATGCGGACCTTGCGGCCATTGGCGGTGAAGCGGACCTCCGCCTCGCTGTCGCTGTTGAGATGCAGGGTGGAGCCGTCCTCCAGCGCGATGTCGCGCATCTGGCCGATGGCCGTCTGATAGCGTTCGATCCCGCTGAACGTGCGGACCGTGACGATGGCGGCGACGATGAACAGGAGGACCGCGATCGCGGCTGCGGCCATGATATTGCGGGACAGGCGGCGTTGCTGCTCCTCGCTGATGATCGGCTGGAGCGGTGGCAAGCTGATGTCGGCGGCGGCGCTCTTCAACCGCTCGGCAGCCTCCCAGGCGGTTTCGGCGCGGGCGAAGGCAACGGCGTGGCGCGGATCGGCCTCGATCCATTCGCAGATTTCGGCTTCGTCTTCCGGGGTTGGATCGCTGTTAAGCCGGGCCAGCAGGCGCGCGGCTTCCGCCTCGATCGCGTCCCTGTTCCCGCAACTTGAACTTGGTTCCGACCCCTGCACGTTCGAAGTCCGTTTCCTCACGTTCTGCCCAGGCCCGCATAACTATTGCGATTGCTTTGGCCAGATGTTTTTCAACTGTTGAAACGGACAGCGACATCTCCTCCGCTATTTCCAGCATCGATTTTTCGTGAATGCGACGAAGGATGAAGACGCGGCGGCACTGCGGCGGAAGCGACTCGACGATCGCCTCGACCTGGCGCAGGGCCTCGCGGGCATGAAGCTGCGCCTCGATATTATTCTCGCCGCCCAGCAGTTCCAGGTCGGCGATGGTCTCGAAGCTCACCACCTTGTTGCGGCGAGCGGTGTCGATGACCAGGTTGCGGGCGATGGTGAAGAGATAGGCTCGCCCGGTGGTGACATTTTCCCAATTTTCCGTGGCATAGGCGCGAGCCAACACCTCGGCCACCATGTCTTCCAGCTCATGGGTGGAAGGAAGTATCCTGCGGAGCCGGCCACGAAGGGCAGCTTCCTGTGGCAGGATCACCGTCTTGAACCATTCCAGTTTGGCGCGAACCCTTTGCACGTTGACCCCCTTATTTGTCAGCCGCGCCTCTCCCTGTATTTTTATATCTGTTCTTATATTTGTCATACTCAATCATGGATGCAGGGGGCTGTCCAGCCGTCAGGCAACGATAATTTTAGCGATCAACCAAAAATCTCCGGCATCGGGTAAATTTGTTGTGGATAAGCCACGCTGGACGCATATTTCGTTGCTCAACCGGCTGGAGGAATCTCTGGCGGTGCGCGATCGGGCTGGTCATAGTCCGGAGTGACCGGCGTAATTTCGTCGGGTCTGGGTGCCGGTGTTTCGATCGGCCGGTCGGGCGACGGCGCTTCGTCGGGCGATTGCGGTTCGATGGTATCGGGCCGGGGAATGCTGTCCGGCGCGGCGTTGGGGCGGGTGGCCATCGCTGTCTCTCCTTTGTCTTATGAAGGAGCTACGCATGGCTTGCACAACCGGTTCCGCGCCTGTTTCCACTATCCCTTGCTACTGCGCGCGCTTTTCTCTATGCCGCGCCGACCGGCGACCGATGCGGGCGTGGCGAAACTGGTAGACGCGCCAGATTTAGGTTCTGGTATCGCAAGATGTGGGGGTTCGAGTCCCTTCGCCCGCACCAGAGCGCCGCCTGCGGCCAAGCCACCGAAATTCAGCTGAAGAAAGCGTTTGAGAGAAGAGATGCAGACTGTCGAGACGTTGAACGAGGGCCTGAAGCGCGCCTACACCGTGACCATCACGTCGAAGGATATCGACGCCCGCGTGGAAAAGGAAGTGAAGGCGATTGCGCCGCAGGTGCGTATGCCCGGCTTCCGCCCCGGCAAGGTGCCGGTGAACCTCGTCAAGAAGATGCACGGGGAATCGCTGCAGCGCGATGCGCTCAACAATTCGATTCAGGAAAGCATCCAGAAGCTGATCGCCGACCAGAAGCTGCGTCCCGCGATGCAGCCTTCGGTCGAACTGGACGAAGGTTTCGAGTTCGGCAAGGACGCGGAAGTCAAGGTCGAGCTGGAAGTGCTGCCTGAGATCGCCGCACCCAGCGTTGACGGCCTGAAGCTGGAGCGCCTGACCGTCGATGTCGCCGACGCGCAGGTCGCTGAGGCCGCCGGCCGCATCGCTACCCAGCAGGGCGCGCTGGAAGAACAGGCCGATAGCCACAAGGCTGCCGAAGGTGACACGCTGGTCATCGATTTCGTCGGCAAGGTCGACGGCGAAGCGTTCGAGGGCGGTTCGGCCCAGGACATCCGTCTGAAGCTCGGTTCGGGCCAGTTCATTCCCGGCTTCGAGGAGCAGCTCTCCGGCGTGAAGAAGGGTGAGAAAAAGACCATCGAGGTCAGCTTCCCCGAAGATTATGGCGCCGCGCACCTGGCCGGCAAGGCCGCGACCTTCGACGTCACGGTCAAGTCGGTGCTGGACGGCGACAAGCCCAAGCTGGACGATGATTTCGCCAAGTCGCTGGGCCTGGAAAATCTTGAGAAGCTGAACGAGCTGCTCAAGGGGCAGATCGAGCAGGAACATAACGGCCTGACCCGCACCCATATGAAGCGCAAGCTGCTCGATCAGCTCGCCGCCGCCCATGATTTCGACGTGCCGCCGAGCATGGTGGAGGCCGAGTTCAACCAGATCTGGGCGCAGCTTCAGCACGAGGCAGGCCATGAGGAAGATCCCGAGGCGGCCCTCAAGGAAATGGAAGACGAGAAGGACGATTATCGCGCGATCGCCGTGCGTCGTGTCCGCCTGGGCCTGCTGCTCTCGGAAATCGGCCAGGCCAACGGCGTGACCGTTTCGGACCAGGAAATGAACCGCCTCATCATGCAGGCCGCGCAGCAATATGGTCCGCAGGACCGCGAGCGTTTCGTCCAATATGTCCGTCAGGACCCGATGGCCGCCGCGCAGCTTCGCGCGCCGCTCTATGAAGACAAGGTCGTCGACTTCCTGTTCGACAAGGCCGAAGTCACCGACCGCGCCGTGACCCGTGAAGAGCTGGAAGCCGCGATCGAAGCGGAAGATGGCGATCTGAAGCCGCACGTCCATGGTCCGGGTTGTGGTCACGACCATGACCATGATGAAAAGCCCAAGGCGAAGAAGGCCGCGCCCAAGAAGAAGGCCGCCGAAGCTGTCGAAGCGGAAGCCGCGCCTGCTGCCGAAGAAGCGCCCGCCAAGAAGCCGGCCGCCAAGAAGGCCGCCGCCAAGAAGGATGAGGCTGTCGAGGCCGATGCCGTCGCTGAGGAAAAGCCCAAGAAGAAGGCTGCTCCCAAGAAGGCAGCCGCCAAGGCCGAATAAGGCCGCCCGACCAGCTATGATGAGCGCCCGGCTTCCATGGGAAGCGCGGGCGCTTTTCATTTCGAAAGCGGCATGGCAGATGAAATATTAATCATGATGACCCATGCGGATACAGCATAAGGGGCAGGGGCCAGTTGCGACGATGAAGGAATTTCCGCCGGTGATGGGCGAAAGCGTGGAAAATCAGTCTGCCGTCGCTGCGCCGCGCGTCGCGGTGATATTGCCCTGCTATAATGAAGCGGGTGCGATCGTGCAGACGGTGGAGGATTTTCGCCGCGCGCTCCCCGCTGCCGATATCTATGTCTTCGACAATAATAGCAGCGACGGCAGCCGCGAACTGGCGGCCGGCGCGGGGGCGATCGTCCGCCGCGTGAACCAGCAGGGCAAGGGCCATGTGGTGCGCCGCATGTTCGCCGATGTCGACGCCGACATCTATGTCATGGCCGATGGCGACGCGACCTATGAAGCCGCCGCCGCCCCGGCGATGATTGCCGCGATGCTGGAGGATAATCTCGACATGGTGGTCGGGTGTCGTCGGGATGCGGTGGAGGCGGCCTATCGGCGCGGCCACCGCTTCGGCAACTGGGCGCTGACCAGCCTGTTGAAGCAGCTTTTCGGCCGCAGCTTCACCGACATATTGTCCGGTTATCGCATCTTTTCCCGCCGTTTCGTGAAGAGCTTTCCGGTGCTGTCCGCCGGTTTCGAGATCGAGACCGAGATCAGCGTCCATGCGCTGGAACTGGCGATGCCGGTGTCCGAAGTCATGACGGCCTATGGCGCGCGGCCGGAGGGGTCGGTGAGCAAGCTATCCACCTATCGCGACGGCTGGCGCATCCTGCGGACCATCTTCACCCTCTATCGCATCGAGCGGCCGGTTCTGTTCTTCGGTGTGATCGCGGCCTTCCTGGCGGCGCTGGCGCTGGGTCTGGCCACGCCCTTGATCGTGACTTATGCCAAGACCGGCCTGGTGCCGCGCTTTCCGACCGCGATCCTGGTTACGGGCCTCATGATCCTCGCCACTTTGTCGATGATGTGTGGGCTTATCCTGGATACGGTGGTACGCGGGCGGCGTGAGGTGCGGCGGCTCGCCTATCTGACCTTCCGGGCGCCCGCCGATTTCGCCCGCCGCGATTGATCGGCGGTTCCGATCGGCAAGCCCCTTGAACCATTCGCCATTTGTGCCGATGTAGGGCCTGGGCAAAAGCAACCACTCTGAAAGAGCACAATGACCAACATCATGCATGATCCCATGGCCGCGCTGGTCCCCATTGTCATCGAACAGTCGAATCGCGGCGAGCGCAGCTTCGACATCTTCTCCCGTCTGTTGCGCGAACGGATCATCTTCGTAACCGGCCAGGTCGAGGATCATATGGCCTCGCTGATCGTCGCCCAGCTCCTGTTCCTCGAATCGGAAAATCCGAAGAAGGACATCTGGATGTACATCAACTCGCCCGGCGGCGTGGTGACGGCGGGCATGGCGATCCATGATACGATGAAATATATTCGCCCGCAGGTTGGCACCGTATGCATCGGCCAGGCCGCGTCGATGGGCAGCTTCCTGCTGGCCGCGGGTGAGCCGGGCAAGCGCATCGCGCTCGCCAACGCCCGGATCATGGTGCACCAACCTTCGGGCGGCGCTCAGGGCATGGCGTCCGATATCGAAATTCAGGCGAAGGAAATCCTGCGGATTCGTCGCCGTCTGAACGACCTCTATGTCAAATATACCGGCAAGTCGCTGGAAGATGTCGAACGGGCGATGGATCGCGACACTTTCCTTGAAGCGGATGAAGCCAAGGCATTCGGCCTGGTCGACGAAGTGTTCGATCGTCGCCCGGCCATCGCTGAAACAACAGAGACCTAAAGGCCATCTTTACCGCGGTGCTCCACTTTCTCCCCTTGTGGAACGGGCGCACCGCGGTCTAGGATAGCCTTTGGACCAGAAAATCCCTCGCCGGACACGGTTTTGATGTTTGTAGACCGGGTGGGAAGAGAGAATGGCGAATGACTAAGCTTACCGGTTCGGATTCGAAAAGCACGCTTTACTGCTCCTTCTGCGGCAAGTCGCAGCATGAGGTGCGTAAGCTGATCGCGGGGCCGACCGTGTTCATCTGCGATGAATGCGTGGAATTGTGCAACGACATCATCCGCGAGGAGACCAAGGGCGGTCTCGTCGGCAAGAAGGATGGCGGCGTGCCGACCCCGCAGGAAATCTGCGATGTGCTCGACGATTATGTGATCGGCCAGAACCGTGCCAAGCGCGTGCTGTCGGTGGCGGTCCATAATCATTACAAGCGCCTGAACCACGGTTCCAAGCCGGGCGAGGTGGAACTGGCCAAGTCGAACATCCTGCTCGTCGGCCCGACCGGCTGCGGCAAGACGCTGCTGGCGCAGACGCTGGCCAAGACGTTCGACGTGCCCTTCACCATGGCTGATGCGACCACGCTGACCGAAGCCGGCTATGTCGGTGAGGATGTGGAGAATATCATCCTCAAGCTGCTCCAGGCTTCCGACTATAATGTGGAAAAGGCGCAGCGCGGCATCGTCTATATCGACGAAATCGACAAGATCAGCCGCAAGGCGGAAAATCCCTCGATCACGCGCGACGTGTCGGGTGAGGGCGTGCAGCAGGCGCTGCTCAAGCTGATGGAAGGCACCACGGCCTCGGTTCCGCCGCAGGGCGGGCGCAAGCATCCGCAGCAGGAGTTCCTGCAGGTCGACACGACAAACATCCTGTTCATCTGCGGCGGCGCCTTTGCGGGGCTGGAGCGGATCATCGGCGACCGTCTGGAAGCCAAGTCGATCGGCTTCGGTGCCCATGTCGCCGCGCCCGAAGAGCGCAAGACCGGTGAGTTGCTGCGTCAGAGCGAGCCGGAAGATCTGCTGAAATTCGGCCTGATCCCCGAATTTGTCGGCCGTCTGCCCGTAATCGCGACGCTGGAGGATCTGGACGTGACCGCTCTGGTCAAGATCCTGATCGAACCGAAGAACGCGCTGGTGAAGCAGTATCAGAAGCTGTTCGACATGGAGAATGTCGCCCTCAGCTTCACCGACGATGCGCTGACGGCGATCGCGAAAAAGGCGATCGAGCGCAAGACCGGCGCGCGCGGCCTGCGGTCCATTCTGGAAGGGATATTGCTCGACACCATGTTCGACCTGCCTTCGATGGAAGGTGTCGGCGAGGTGGTGGTCGACAAGGATGTGGTCGCCGGCACCAAGGAGCCGATTCGTGTGTTCAGCGAAAACAAGAAACGGGCCGAAGACGCAGCCTGATTCCGATCAGCCTCAGGACCGAATTTTGAAGGGACCGGCAAGCGATTGCCGGTCCCTTTGTCGTGAAATGGGTGCAGCGCACAAAAATTCCCTTTGCGTTGCATAATTGCACCACCGTCAAACTAATGGCTCGCACCTAAGATTCGTCATTAAATTTCAACAAACTACATACATTTGCACAGTGCTTCACCAGGCGCTGGATTGGCGTTGGAGAGGAGTGTGGCGGTCCAGTTGATGCATTGTAACAAAATTGCAATCATAGCATCACAGGGGCGTCGCGAGAGGTCGTCAGAGGCGGCACAGGCTTGAAATGAGCAGGACATTGGGGCGCGACGCGCCACTCTTGAAAAGGGACAAGGGGCATATGAAGCAATTTCTGATGGGCAGCGCAGCGGTAATCGCCGTTGCCATTCCGGGCGCGGCGTTCGCGCAGTCGACGGGTTCGATCGATTTCGATAACCAGATCGTCGTTACCGGCGCTAAGACCGACGCTGGCATTTCAGGCGTCATCCTTCCGGATACCAGCCGTGCCAAGGCAGTGCTGGGTGCCGAATTCATCCAGGCCCAGACCCCTGGTCAGACCATCAATGAAGTCATCAACCAGCTTCCGGGCGTTAGCTTCCAGAATAACGATCCGTTCGGTTCTGCTGGCGGTACGCTAACCATTCGTGGTTTCGACGACTCTCGTATCTCGCAGACTTTCGACGGTCTGCCGCTGAACGACACTGGTGGTTATGCGCTTTATTCGAACCAGCAGCTTGACCCCGAAATCATCGATCAGGTGAACGTCAACCTGGGGTCGACTGATGTCGACAGCCCCACCGCCGCTGCCACGGGTTCGACTGTCAACTATCGCTCGATTACGCCGAGCGAGGATTTCAGCGCGAAGATGGTTGCCTCGGTTGGCGACTTCTCCTTCTTCCGCCTGTTTGGCCTGGTCCAGACCGGCAGCTTCACCAAATGGGGCACGCGCGCCTTCATTTCTGCCAGCCGCGCCAGCAACGATGCCATCTACGGCGGCATCGGCAGTATCGACAAGCAGCAGTATAACGCCAAGATCTACCAGCCGATCGGCAGTAACGGCGACTTCATCTCGCTCGCCGGTCACTGGAACGAGAACCGCAATAACTTCTTCGGCTCGGTCCCGTTGCGCGTTGACGGTGGACGTACCGTTGGCAGTTCGAGCACCACAGGGCGTTTCCCGCTGACCAAGGATGAGCGTTTCTATGAAACGGCTCGCTGCCTTACGGCAACGCCCCGTGCTGGTGTCGCGGATGTCGATGGTTCGACTAGCTGCGGTTCGGACTTCGAATATCGCTGGAACCCCTCGAACACGGGCAATATCCGCATTAATTCCCGCTTTACCCTGACGGATGGATTGGTGCTGACCGTCGATCCGAGCTTCCAATATACCAAGGCCAATGGCGGCGGCACTTCGCTGGCTTCGGAAAGTACCACCACCATCGGCGGTATGCGTTACACGGGCTTCATCCAGGGTTCGTCCAGCGTTGCGCAATATTTCTTCGGCCGTGACATCAATGGTGACGGCGACATGCTGGATACCGTGCGCGTTCACACGCCGAGCCAGACACAGACCAACCGCTATGGCCTGATTAGTTCATTGCGTTATGATATCGACCAGAATAACACCGTTCGTCTGGCGTACAGCTATGATCGTGGTCGCCACCGTCAGACCGGCGAAGCTGGCTATCTGACCAACAATGGCTTTGGAGCGGATTATTTTCCGGTCGATAATCCGATCCTGGACGTGAACGGCGCCACGCTGCAGAAACGAAATCGCCTGTCCTACGCAATCTTGCACCAGGTTTCGGGTGAATATCGCGGCAAGTTCATGGATGCACTGACAGTCACTCTGGGTTTGCGCGCGCCTTTCTTCAAGCGCGACCTGAACAACTACTGCTTCACTTCAACTGCTTCGGGCAACTTGCGTTGCTTCGAGCCGGGGTCGACAGCGGAAACTGCCTTCGGTACAGCCAATCCGGCGATTCAAGGGCCGCAGCAGCGCGTCTTCAAATATGACAAGTTGCTGCCGAGCGCCGGGTTCGTCTTCAACGCGACTGGCGCGGTTGATGTCTTCGGCAACTATTCGAAGGGCTTGCAGGTGCCGGGTACGGACAATCTGTACCAGACCTTCTTCTATGTCGCTTCGGATGATCGTGCGAACCCGCAACCGGAAACGACCGACAATTTCGACCTTGGTGTGCGCTATCGTTCGTCCACGCTGCAGGCACAATTGTCCGGTTGGTACACCATCTATAGTGATCGTCTGGCTTCGGCCTATGACCGTGAACTCGACACGACCATCTATCGTAACCTGGGTCGTGTCGACAAATATGGTGTCGACGGCAGCATCACCTATCAGCCGATTCCTGAGTTCATGATCTATGCCTTCGGTTCCTACTTGAAGTCGAAGATCAAGGATAATGTCGAGCTGTCCGCCACCACCGTGGCGCAGACCGCTGGCAAGCGGGAATCGGGTGCACCGGTCTACACGTTTGGTGGGCGTATGCAGGGTGAGATTGAGGGCTTCCGTCTGGGTGTCCAGGCGAAGCGCACCGGTCCGCGCTATGTGAACGATCAGAATCTGCCGGTGATTATCTCCGGTGCTCAGGTCTATGGCGCCAAGGTGCCGGCTTTCACCGTGGTGGACATTGATGCCCGCTACTCGTTGGAGAAGTTTGGTGCTCCGGGTGTCGCCCTGCAACTCAACGTCACCAACCTGTTCGACAAGCTTTATGTCGGCGGTCTCGACGGCACGCTGTCGAACACCAGCGTCAGCTTCGCCCAGATCGGTGCGCCGCGCACCTTCATTGGATCGCTGGTCGTCGGTTTCTAAATCTGAACGACAATCGAAAAAAAAAGAGGCGCGGAGCGATCCGCGCCTCTTTTTCGTGGTCCGCATTTGCGCTGGCAATGTTGGAAATCGCCCGCTACCGCTCGACTGACCACATGCGATATGTGTGATGTTAGGGAATTTTCACCGCAAACACTCATCCAGCCCGTCCCGCTGAACCACGCCGATGCGGGTGGCGATGTTATTGCCATAGCGGCGAGTGAAGCCGCCGGGGGCTATGGCGGCGCGCTTCTTGGGCAGGGGCAGGACGGCGGCGATGCGTGCGGCTTCGGCGCGGGTCAGCTTGTCGGCGCCATGGTGGAAATAGCGCATCGCGCCCGCCTGCACGCCATAGGTGCCGATGCCGGTTTCCGCGACGTTCAGATAGACTTCCATGATCCGGCGCTTGCCCCAGATCGCCTCGATCAGGACGGTGAACCACGCCTCCAGCCCCTTGCGGACGAAACCGCCCCCCTGGAAGAGGAAGACATTCTTTGCCGTCTGCTGGCTGATGGTGGAGCCGCCACGGACGCGGCCGCCGCTGGCGTTATGGATCGCCGCCTTGGCAATGGCGTCCACGTCGAAGCCGTGATGGCGGCAGAATTTTCCATCCTCGCCAGCAATGGCGGCGCGCGCCATGACGGGATCAATCTCGTCCAGGCTGGTCCAATCCTTGGTGATGCCGTTCGGGTCGAGCAGCATCGTCCATGTCACCGGCGGCGGCACGAAGCGATAGATCGTCACCATCAACAGCGACAGGGCGACGAAGCTCAGAACGAGCTTGATCGGAATCATGATCCAGCGGGATCGGCGGCGTGGCGAAGCGGGTTTGGCGTTCATGCCCCGTGGTAGCGCGGTCGCCCAGACTGGTTCAAGCGCCCGGTTCAAGCGCCCGGTTCAAGCGGTCGCGAACTGCCCTGGCCGTTCGCGATTGATGAGCAGCACCAGCCCCGCACCGACCAGGCAGAGAATGCCCGCGCCGATGAAGGCGGGCATATAGCTGGACCAGACCGTCCGAGAAAGGCCACCGCCCAATGCCGCGCTCGCCGCGCCAAGCTGATGCCCGGCGAAGATCCAGCCGAAGACGATGTTGGCGCGATCCGCGCCAAATTGCTGCACGGTCAGCTTCACCGTCGGCGGCACCGTGGCAATCCAGTCGAGGCCGTAGAAGACCGCGAAGATCGACAGGCTGTAGAGCGAAAAGTCGCTGAACGGCAGATACAGTAGGGACAGGCCGCGCAGGCCATAATAGCAGAAGAGCAGCCAGCGATTGTCGAACCGGTCGCTGAGCCACCCCGATCCCAATGTGCCGAAAAAGTCGAACAGTCCCATCATCGCCAGCATGGATGCGGCGCCCACGGCGGCAAGGCCGTAGTCGCCGCACATGGCGATGAAATGGGTCTGGATCAGGCCGTTGGTGCTGGCGCCGCAGACGAAGAAGGAGAAGAAGAGAATCCAGAAGGTCGGCACCTGCGCCGCATCGCGCAGCACGGTGATCGGCATGGCCAGCAGCGCGCCGAGGCTGGTGGGCTGGGGCGGGGCGGCCTGAACCTGCGTGTCGCCATAGGGGGCAAGGCCCAGGTCGGCCGGGCGGTCACGCATCAGCAGGATTACGACGATGCCCGCCAGCAGGATTGCGCCGCACACCAACAGCAAGGCGGTGCGCCAGCCCTGCGCTTCGGTCAGGCTGGCGAGCAGGGGCAGGAAGGCGAGCTGGCCCGTGGCCGTACTGGCCGAGAGTAATCCCATGACGAGTCCGCGCCGATGATTGAACCAGCGTGTCGCGACCGTCGCGCCCAGGACGATGGCGGTGAGGCCCGTGCCCAGGCCGATCACCACGCCCCAGAGCAGCACAAGCTGCCAGAGCTGCGTCATGCCGAGGGACAGCAGCAGTCCGCCGATGACGATGGAGAGCGAGATGAGCATCATCCGCCGTACACCGAAGCGGTTCATGAAGGCGGCGGCGAACGGCCCCATGCCACCGAACAGCAGGAACCGGATCGCCAGCGCGCCGCTGATGTCGGCCGCGCTCCAGCCGAATTCCTTTTGCAGCGGCACGATGAAGACGCCGGGTGCGCCCACCGCGCCCGCGACCACCAACATGGTCAGGAAAGTGGCGGCTACCACCGCCCAGCCATAATGGATGTTGCGTGCGGACAGACGGCGCGCAAACTGCGTCGACAACATCAACTTCCCCCTTTTGGGTGACGACTGGACTGGCGTTAAATGATGAATGCAATATATAAGGTCAAGAGGTCGATTGAGGAAAAATAGGCGATGAAGGTCAGCCGTGAGCAAGCCACGCGCAATCGGGAGAAGGTGGTCGACATGGCCTCCCGCCTGTTTCGCGAGCGCGGTGTTGAAGGTGTCGGCATCGGTGAAGTGATGCGCGAATGCGGCCTGACCCATGGCGGCTTCTACAATCAGTTCGCATCCAAGGAAGCGTTGGCGGCTGAGGCTTGCGCGACGTCGCTGGCCAGGAGCGCCGAGCATTGGCGTGCCATCGTGGCGGAAGCGGAGAATAGTGATGCGCCAGCGGCGATCGCGGCTAGTTATCTCAGCGCTCGTAATCGTGACGCGCCGGCAACGGGCTGCTCGCTGATCGCTCTGGGGCCGGATGCAGCGCGGCGCGGTGGCGATCTTGCCGGGGCGTTTCGGCAGGGATTCGAGGAATTGACCGGCATATTGCAGGAGTCCACGCCGGACATGGATCGGCAAACGGCTCTGGCGCGCATGGCGCAGATGGTGGGCGCGATGGTGCTGGCGCGAGGGGTAGCTGATCCGGCGCTGTCCGAGGAGATATTGGCGGCAGCGCGCAAGGCGATCGGATTGGAGGCGTGACGGGTTGGCGGCCGATGCGGGTGGAGGATATCGCGGTGGTCGCTTCGATCTCCGATGCTGTGCATGGCGCTTATACCGAATGGGCGGCAATTTATGCGGAACGGCTGATGCTGTATCCAGCGGGCTGCTTCCTGTTCGAGAGAGATGGCGGGGCGTTGGGCTACTTGATTAGCCATCCCTGGCGCAGTGGGCATCCCCCGGCACTGAACCGGCCGATTGGTGCGATCCCTGCCGAAGCAGATCTCTATTATCTCCACGATCTGGCGCTGGCGCGCGAAACGCGCGGCACGGGGGCGGCGCAGGCGGCGGTTCGCATTGCGTTGGAACGTGCGCAGGTGGCAGGCTTTGCCCGGATTGGGCTGACGGCGGTCAACGGCGCGGACGGCTTCTGGCGGCAGCAGGGATTTCAGCCCGTATGCGACGCGCCGGCCTATGGCGGCGACAGTCTTGCCATGGAACGGTTGGTTGGAACTTGATGCGCCGCACAATGGATTCATGGGGATGAGGCGTCCTCATCATCCACGGCAATCCCCCCAACAAAAAAGCCGCCCGGTGAAGGGCGGCTTTCTCGTTTGATCCTGTAAGAAGGCTCAGGCTTCTTCAGCCGGGGCTCCTTCTTCGGTTTCCGCGACGATTTCGCCGGGTTCCGCGTTGGGATCATAATCTTCAGTGAAGCCCGCCTCGTCCTTTTCGAACAGGTCGGCCATCACATTGACGCCCTGTGCCTGAAGATCGGCTTCTTCAGGCGAACGGGCGACGTTCACCGTGATGGTGACGGCGACTTCGGGGTGCAGCGCGACCTTGACGTCGAACACGCCCAAAGTTTTGATCGGGCGTTCCAGCACGACCATCGCCTTGGTGACGTTGGTGATGCCTTCCGCTTCCAGCGCTTCCACGACGTCACGGACGGCGACCGAACCATAGAGGTGGCCAGCGTTCGACGACTGGCGGATCAGGACGATCTGCGTGCCGTTGACGCCTTCGGCAGCCTTTTCGGCGTCCGAGCGCCGAGCGGCGTTGTCCGCCTCGATCTTCGCGCGGTTGGCTTCGAAGACCTTCTTGTTGGCGTTGTTGGAGCGCAGCGCCTTCTTGTTGGGCAGCAGGAAGTTACGGGCATAGCCGTCCTTCACGGTGACGACGTCGCCGATCGCGCCCAACTTCTCGATGCGTTCGAGGAGAATGATTTCCATGGGTCTTTCCCCTTACTTCACGATGTAGGGCAGCAGGCCCAGGTGACGGGCGCGCTTGATGGCCTGGGCCAGCTCGCGCTGCTTCTTGGCGGACACAGCCGTGATACGGCTGGGGACGATCTTGCCGCGCTCGGACACGAAGCCCTGCAGCAGACGGACGTCCTTATAATCGATCTTCGGCGCATCCTTGGCGGCGAAGGGGCAGCTCTTGCGGCGGCGGAAAAACGGGCGTGCCATTGTTCAGATCTCCTTATTCGCCGATGGCTTCTTCGCGGTCGCGGCGCGGGCCACGATCTTCGCGATCGCCACGGGGACCACGATCGCCACGGGGGCCGCGATCACCACGCTCGGAACGTTCCTGCTTGCGCATCATGACCGACGGGCCACCTTCCAGCTCATCGACCTTGACGGTCATGTAGCGGATGATGTCTTCGTTGATCTGGGTCTGGCGCTCCAGTTCCGCGACAACGCCAGCGGGGGCGTCGATGTTCAGCATCACATAGTGCGCCTTGCGGTTCTTGGCGATCTTGTATGCGAGCGAACGCAGGCCCCAGGTCTCGACCTTCGTGACCTTGCCTTCGTTTTCCTCGACGATCTTGGTGGCGGTTTCCGCCAGTGCGTCTACCTGCGCCTGTGCCAGATCCTGGCGCGCAAGGAACACATGCTCGTAAAGAGCCATGGGTAAGCCTCATCTGTTGGCCGATCGCTGACGCCCACCCCATGTGGAACGCCCCTCCGGCTGTCGTTTACATGCTTCGCGGCAAGGCCGAGTCACCCCGGCCCAGATGCGAAGGCGCGCCTATGGCGGAAAAGCGGGGGAAAGGCAAGGGCGCATCGATGCAGGGCGCACCTGCCTCAATCCCGTTGGGGCTGAGCTTGTCGAAGCCTCCCACTTCCTTCTATCTTGCCCGGAAGAAGTAGAGCATTTCGACAAGCTCAGCGCGAACGGATTGAGGGGACTTTTAGGCATGGCCGTCGCAATCGCAGCTTTGTCCCTCATCCTGCTGATGGTTGCGGCCTATCGCGGCATGAGCGTCATCGTGATGGCGCCGCTGCTGGCGATGCTCGCGGTGTTCCTGACCGATCCCGCCGCCGTCCCCGCCGCCTTTTCCGGCCTGTTCATGGAAAGGGTGGCCAGTTTCCTGAAACTCTATTTCCCCGTCTTCCTGCTGGGCGCGCTGTTCGGCAAGCTGGTCGAAATTTCGGGTTTCTCGCGTGCCATTGTGACGGCAGTGATCGGCGTGGTGGGCGCGGCGCGGGCCATTCCCGCGATCATGATCGTGACCGCGCTGCTGACCTATGGCGGCGTGTCGGTGTTTGTCGCGGTATTCGCCGTCTATCCCTTCGCGGCCGAAATGTTCCGCCGCGCCGACATCCCCAAGCGGCTGGTCCCGGCCACCATCGGCCTGGGCGCCATCACCTTCACCATGGATGCGCTGCCCGGCACGCCGCAGATCCAGAATATCATTCCGACCAGCTTTTTCGGCACCACCGCCTGGGCCGCGCCGGTGTTGGGGGTGATCGGGTCGGGCTGCATTGCGGCGATGGGGTTGGCCTATCTGGGCTGGCGGCGGCGCGGGATGGCGGCGGCGGGGGAGGGCTATGGCGCGCTCGAAACCCTGGTGAACGAGCCTGAGCCGGTCGAGGAAAGCGTGCGCGTCCATCCGCTGATCGCGCTGCTGCCGCTGTTGGTGGTGGGGCTTGGTAATCTGCTGCTGACGCTGGCGATCCCGCGCTGGGTGACGGAGGAGAAGGTGACGCTCTCGCTGCCCGGCATGGCGGAGCCGGTCGTGGTCAAGGTGGCGCAGGTTTCCGCGCTCTGGGCTGTGGAGGGCGCGTTGCTGCTGGGGATCGGCACAATCCTGCTCTTTGCTTATCCCACCGTGGCAAAGCGTTTTGCCGACGGATCGAAGGCGGCGGTCGGCGGCGCACTGCTGGCGGGGATGAACACGGCGGTCGAATATGGCTTTGGCGCGGTGATTGCGGCGCTGCCGGGGTTCCTGATGGTCAAGGAAGCACTGCGATCCATCCCCAACCCGCTGGTCAATGAAGCGATCACCGTGACCTCGCTGGCTGGCATCACCGGATCGGCTTCGGGCGGGCTGTCGATCGCGCTGGCGGCGATGGCGGAACAGTTCGCGGCTGCCGGGGATGCGGCGGGTATCCCGCGCGCGGTATTGCACCGGGTCGCCTCCATGGCGTCGGGCGGGATGGACAGCCTGCCGCATAATGGCGCTGTCATCACCCTACTTGCCGTGACGGGGCTGACCCATCGGCAGGCCTATAAGGACATATTCGCGCTGACTCTTATTAAGACGCTGACTGTCTTCGTGGTGATCGCGGTTTATTATCTGACGGGTCTGGTCTGAACATGACCCCGCCCCGGAAGGCGAGCTTCCGGGGCAGGTTCTGATCTGACTTCCGACCTTAGCGGATTGCGCTGCCGACGACCGCGCCGATGATGCCGCTGGTGACTGCGATCAGCACCGCATCATTGCCTGAGCGAACCCAATGATAGCCGCGCGGCGGAGCGGACAGGCGATAGTCGCGATAATTGTTGATGACCCGATAGTTGGTCGCATAGCGCCGGTCGAAACGCTGGCCTTTGGCCCAGCGGCGATGTGTGTCCTTGCGGACGACGGTCTGCTTCTTCACGACGGTGCGGCCATTGGGCTTTTCCCGGACGACCGTGCGGCTGACTTCCTGACGATGTTGCGGACCATGGCTTTGCGCTTGCGCCTGGGTGGTGAGGATGGGACTGACCAGCAGGGTGGAGGTGGTCAGGGCCATGATGATCTTCTTGAACATATGTTTTGCTCCTTTGCCTTGTTTCGGGCGCCGTTCCATGGCGTCGAAGACAGAGATAGGCAGCGCTTGTCGCAAGCCTGTGTCAGGGAGGAGGCAGGATTGTCGGAAAGTGTATCAGTGCGCGATTTAGTCTGAGCGGCTGTTCATAATGCCGCGTCAGAATAGCAATGAGATGACGTTGCCGAAATTGTGCAGCAGGATCGGCATCATCAGGCTTCGGGTGCGCAAGCGCAGCCATACCGCCAGCAAGGAAGGCAAGGCAGTCAGTGCCATTACTATGGGATCAATGCTGAAATGGCCGTCGGCATAGCCAAAGCCATGGGCCAGGCCGAATAGCGCGCAGGAGAGGAGCGCCCCCCAGCCCCAATCGACGCCCAGAAAGCGGACCCGGCGGGTAAAGGCGCGGTCGAGCGCGAACAGCAGGATACCGCGGTAAAAGGGTTCTTCCTCCAGACCCGGCATGGTCAGTTGGAAAGCGACTTCCTCCACGCCGCTGGGATCATCGGGAAAATAAAGTGCGAGCAGCGTGAAGAACGAGCAGTAGATCAGGACCACCGGCAGCGTAGCGATCATGCTGCCGCGCGCCTGCTTCAGCGTAAGCCCGATGCGTCGCCAGCCGAAGGCGGGCAGCGCCGCAATCAGGAGGGTAAGAGCGATGGCGAGTATCTTGCCCTGCCAGTTCCAATGGGCGCCGGGGATGAGATTAGGGGCGAGATGATAGAAGCGGGTCAGCAATGCATCATTGCAGGCCACGAGCGCTGCGGCGACCAACAGCCAGCGCAACGAAAAGCCACGCCGATCGGCAAGGCCGATACCCCCGCCAGCCAGAAGTAGGAGCGCCAGCGTACCGAGCAGGCTAATGAAGCTGTTCATGCCGCGTAGGTCTTTGGGGCAGATCGTCGCGGCCTTGCGCCCCTGTGTCCGCCAATTGTGGGAAAGCGTATCGGCCTATTCATGCCGCAGCGCGTCGATCGGGTTGAGCGCGGCGGCGCGGCGCGCCGGGAAATAGCCGAACACCACCCCGATTGCGGCGGAGAAGAGGAAAGCGATCACATTCACCTTCGGGTCGAAGAGAAAGGGCACCTGCATCAGCGGGGCGATCACGAGCGAGGAGATCAGGGCGAGGAACAGGCCGATGAGGCCGCCCAGGCAGGACAGGACGATCGCCTCCACCAGAAACTGCATCAGCACTTCGCGCGCGACCGCGCCGATGGCGAGGCGGATGCCGATCTCGCGCGTGCGTTCCGTCACTGATACCAGCATGATGTTCATGATGCCGATGCCGCCCACCAGCAGCGAGATGGCCGCCACCGCGCCGACGATCTGCGTCAATATGGTGGTGGTGCCGGTCAACGTGTCGCTGATCTGCTTGGTGTCGAAGACATTGAAATTATCCTCCGTGCCCGGCTTGATCTTGCGCCGTTCGCGCATCAGTTCCTCCAGGCTCGCCTGGACAGTGCTGGTGTCATAGGCGTCATCCACCGCGACCATGATCTGGCTGATGTCGCGGTCGCCAGTGAAGCGGCGCTGCACGAATTTGATCGGCATGACGACGACATCGTCCTGGTCGCCGAAGCCGCCCTGGCCGCGTGTCGCCAATATGCCGATCACCTGGCAGGACACGCCCTTGATCCGCATCCGCTGGCCCACCGGCTCGGCCCCCTGGAAGAGGTTGGTGCGCACCGTATTACCGATGATGCAGACGGATTTGCCCGCTTCTTCCTCATCGGGCAGGAACAGGCGGCCGTCCACCACCTTCCACTGCTGGACCTCCGAATAGGCAGAGGTGGTGCCATAGACGGTGGTCGACCAGTTATTGCCTTCATAGATGGCGGTGCCGCTCGACTGCACGATGGGCGCCACGGCGCGCACGCCGGTCAACTGGTTCTCGATCGCGGTCAGATCCTGCGGCTTGAAGTCGGGCGGGCGCGGACCGCCGCCGCCGCGGCCGAAGCCCTGGCCGGGGCGAAGTTGCAGCACATTGGCGCCCAGTGAACTAATCTGTTCGCGCACCGCCGCCGTGGCGCCATTGCCCAGCGTCACCATGGTGACGACAGCGGCCACGCCGATGATGATGCCCAGGGTCGTGAGGAAGCTGCGCAGCTTGTGCCGGTTGATCGCACGAAAGGCGAGGATGATGGTGGTGCCTAGCATGAATGTGCAAACCCCAACTCCGTTCGGGCTGAACCTTTCGACTGCCTGCTGGGGCAAATGGGGGCTTGATTCCTTTTCACGCCTTCACCCTTTCCTCGATCCGCTCGACCAGTCCGTCCTTGAAATGGACGATGGTGCGCGCAAAGGCGGCCATGTCGGGTTCGTGCGTGACCATAAGCACGGTGATGCCGCTGTTGCGGTTGAGGTCGGTCAGCAATTCCATGATCTCCACCGACCGTTCGGAATCGAGATTGCCGGTCGGTTCGTCCGCCAGCAGCACGTCGGGCTGGGTGACGATGGCACGGGCGATGGCGACACGCTGCTGCTGGCCGCCGGAAAGCTCTGCGGGGGTGTGGTCCCACCACTCCTTGAGGCCCACCTTGTCGAGCGCAGCCATGCCCATGTCGTAGCGCAGCTTCTTGTCCTCGCCGCGATACAGCAGGGGGAGTTCGACATTTTCCAGCGCGGTGGTGCGTGACAACAGGTTGAAGCCCTGGAACACAAAGCCGAGATAGCGGCGGCGCAGCAGTGCGCGCTGGTCGCGGTCGAGCCGCTCGACATGGTGGCCCTTGAACAGAAATTCGCCGTCGGAGGGCACGTCCAGGCAGCCGAGAATGTTCATCGTCGTCGACTTGCCCGAACCGGACGGCCCCATGACTGCGACGAAATCTCCCTGCGTGATGTCGAGGTCGATGCCCTTGAGCGCCTGGAAGGCGGTCGGTCCCTCGCCATAGACCTTGGTCACGCCGCGCAGGGTAATGATGGGCGCGCCGGATGGAGCGGGAGCCATCTGCGTCAGGTTCCACTCTGGCGGCCGGTGCCGCGCGTCTGCGCCGGGATGGATTGGCCGTTGGTCGGTGCGACCGGGGCGGTTTCGGGCGGGGCGTCGCCCGAATTGCCGAGCTTGCCGACGCTCGCCGGGCTGCCGTCGGTTGACGGATTGCGCTGGCGGTCGCCGGTTCTGGTATCGCTGCTATCGGCCTTTTGATCTTCGGCCGGGGCCTGCTGACCCTTCGCCAACTGGCCAGTGATGACGCGCGCCCCAGCCTTCAGGTCGCCGCTGGTGATGACCGTGCGCGACCCGTCGCTGGCGCCCACTGTCACCTGCACCGCCTTGGGATTCCCATCCTCGCCCACGATATAGACGGTCTGGCTGCTGCCCGCGCCGAAGCTCACCTGGCGGTTGGCGCCGCCGCGCCGCAGCCGGCCGGGGCCGGGCAGGACGCTGGTGATGCCGCCGCCCTGCGACTGGGTGCTGGGCTTGAAGCGCAGCGCGCTGTTGGGGACGAGCAGCACGTCATGCAGTTCCTGCGTCACGATATCCGCCGTCGCGGTCATGCCGGGGCGCAATGTCTCGTCCTTGTTGTCGACCGAAAGCACCGCGGTATAAGCGACCACCGTGCCCGTCGAACTGCTGGTCGTGCTGCTGGTCGAGGAGGAAGAGGAGCTGCTGGAACTGCTGTTCGACCCGACATTGACCCGCGTGACCTTTGCCGGGAAAGTGCGGCCGGGGAAGGCGTCGACAGCGAAATTGGCGGTCTGGCCTTCCTTCACCTGGCCGACATCGGCTTCGTCCACCGACACTTCGACCTCCATCTGCGTCAGGTCTTCCGCCAGGGTGAAGAGGACCGGCGCGTTGAGGGATGCCGCGACCGTCTGACCCGGTTCGATATCGCGCGACAGGACGACGCCGTTCACCGGCGACACGATCTGCGCGATCGACAGGTTGGTCTGGGCGGTGGAAAGCCCGGCCTGCGACACGTGCACCTGCGCCTGACTGGAGCGGAGCGTGGCGAGCGCGCTCTGATAATTGGCGCGCGCTGAATCCAGTTCGGTCTTCGCCGGCACGCGGCCGCCTGACAGTTTGAAGACATTTTCCTGCCGGTCGAGCGTCGCCTTGGCCAGCGCGACCTGCGCCTGCGCCTGTTCGACGCTGGCTTGCGAGGATGCAACCTGCGCCTGGGTCTGGTTCACCGTGTCGACCAGGCGGCGTGTATCGAGTTCGGCCAGCTTCTGGCCCTTGGTCACGCGATCGTTGACGTCGACATAGACCGCCGTGATCTTGCCCGACTGTTCTGAACCGACATCGACCTGATTGATGGGTTTAAGGTTGCCGGTGGCGGAGACGCTGACCGTCAGGTCGCCCTGCCGCACTTCGCGTGTCGCATAGTTAGGCTTGTCGTCGTTCGAAAAGCAGCGGGCGACGAGCAGCACCAGGATCAGCAACGCAACGCCGATGCCGCCCCGGATTACCCATTTGCGCCATGGCTTCTGTGGCTTGACGCCAAGGAAATCGTCCAGATCCGGATCTTTGGTCACATCATTGCTCATCGGGGCGGTTTTCCATGCTCTGCCAGCCGCCGCCCAGCGCATTATAGAGCTGGGCAATGGCCAGAACCTCATCGGATTGCGCGGAAGCCAGGCTGTTGCGCGCGGTCAAAAGGGTGTTTTCGCTGCTGGACAGCGTCTGGAAATCGATAAGGCCGACCTGATACTGGCTGCGCGCCAGGATCGCGGCGTTGTTCGACGCCTCATAGGCGGTGGCGAACTCGGCCTTGCGCGCGCGGGCGCTGCTGAGTGACGCCATCGCATTCTCGACATCCTCCAGCGCGCCCAGCACGCTCTGCTTGTAGGCGGCGAAGGCGCCGTCCGCCGCCGCCTTTTGCGAACGGACCTGCGATTGCAGGCGACCGCCATCGAATATGGTCTGTGCGACATTGGCGAAGACGCCGCCGGTAATCAGGTCGAACATATCCTTGAAGGCGTTGGACGTGGTGCCGATGTTGCCGCTGATGCCGAGCGAGGGATAGAGTTGCGCCTGCGCCACGCCGATCCGCGCGGTGGCGGCGGCCAGCGCGCGTTCGGCGCTCCGCACGTCGGGCCGCTGGCGCAGCGTGTCGGCGGGGATGCCGGTTGCGATCTGCGTCGCGGCGGCCGGGATGGGGGCGGGCGCCTCCAGTGCGCGGGTCGCTTCGCCCGGCGCCTGCCCGGTCAGCACGGCGATACGGTTGAGGCTGCCCCTCAGGCTGGCTTCGAGCTGCGGGATGCTGGCGTTGGTCTGGGCGAGTTGGGCCTTGGCCTGTTGCTCATCCAGCGAGGAAACGAGGCCCGCCTGCAGCCGCCAGCTTGCGATCTGATAATTGTCCTGCTGGATCGCCTGCGTTTCGCGCGTGACGCGCAACTGCTCCTGCGCCAGCCGCGCCTGGACATAGTTGGTGACGAGTTCGGAAATGATCGTCATCCGCACATTGGCGAGGTCATAGCCTGAACTGGCAAGGTCCGCGCGCGCGGCTTCGGCCGATCGGGACAGTTCGCCGAACAGGTCGAGCTGCCAGCTTGCATTGGCCCGGAGCGAATAGCTGCTGGACCAGTTTTTGCCGCCGCCGCTGATGGGATTGCCGCTGCTGTCCAGGCGGCCTCCGGCATCCTGGCTGCTATAATTCTTGCCGCCGCTGCCGGAACCGCTGATCTGCGGCAGGAAGCTTGCATTGGCCTGGCGCAGGCTTTCGCGCGCCTGACGAAGGCGGGCCTGGGCCTGAACGATATCCAGATTGTTCGTGATGGCGCTGTCGATCAGGCTGCTGAGCGTCGGGTCGTTAAGGCGCGTCCACCATTGGGCGAGTTCCGCATCGCTCAGTGCTGCGCTATCGCCTTGGCTATAGGTGGCGGGAACGCCCAATGCTGCCGTTTGCGGGGCGTGATAATCGGGACCGGCGGCGCAGGCGGACAGCAGCAGCGACGTTCCGCTGATCCAGGATATGCGATATCGCACCTTTTCCTTGCACTCCGTCATCGTTAAAGGGGCCGCCACACGCCGTTTCCTGGCGGGATGGTGGGCATCCATGTCCTGACTGCCGCAGGGTTATGTACGTCTCAATGACATTTATGTCTCAAAGTGTAACGATATTGGATATCAGCGCTTTTTGAAAGCGCTGTGGTTTGGAAGGTGGATGATGCGGGCATTTCTTTTTCCGGGACAGGGCAGCCAGTCGGTGGGCATGGGCAAGCTGTTGGCTGACGCCAGTCCAGCGGCCAGAGAGTTGTTTCAGGAAGTTGACGACGCGCTGTCGCAAAATTTATTCCGCATCATGGTGGAGGGGCCGGACAGCGACTTGACCCTTACTGAAAACGCGCAGCCGGCAATCATGGCCAACGCCATCGCCACGCTGCGCGTGATGCAGAGGGAAGGCGGCTTTTCGCTGGCCGAGAAGGGCGATTATGTCGCCGGTCACAGCCTTGGCGAATATAGCGCGCTCTGCGCGGTCGAGGCATTCGATATCGGCACCACCGCACGCCTGCTCAAACTGCGCGGGCGTGCGATGCAGGCGGCCGTACCGGTGGGCGAAGGCGCGATGGCGGCGCTGCTGGGCGCGGACATCGAAAAGGCGCAGGCGCTGGCCGACGCTGCTGCGGAAGGCGAAGTCTGCACCGTCGCCAATGACAATGATCCCAGCCAGGTCGTGATTTCCGGCCACAGGGGCGCGATCGAGCGCGCGGTCGCGCTGGTCAAGGATCATGGCATCAAGCGTGGCGTGCTGTTGCCGGTATCGGCGCCCTTCCACTGCCCGCTGATGCAGCCCGCTGCCGAAGCGATGGCGGAAGCGCTGGCCAAGGCGGCCATCACCGCGCCGCTGCTGCCGGTCTATGCCAATGTCCTCGCCGCGCCGATCGCCGATCCGGAAGAGATCAAGGCGCGCCTGGTCGAACAGGTGACGGGCCGCGTCCGCTGGCGCGAATCCGTGGCGGCGATGTGGGACACGGGCGTTACCGATTTCGTGGAAGTCGGCGGCAAGGTGCTTGGCCCGATGGTCAAGCGCATCGCGCCGGACGCCACTGTGCGCAGCATCGTGACGATGGACGATATCGAGGCCGCGCTGGGAGATATGTGACATGGGCGATGTGGGCGCCATCTCACCCGTTCTCACGCAACGCGACGGGGCTGTCCTGACGGTCACGCTCAACCAGCCGGACAGGCGGAATCCGATTTCCGATCCGGCGATGGTCGATGCGCTGTGCGATATATTCGAGGCGGCGGACCGCGATATCTCCATCCATGTCGCCATCCTGACGGGGGCGGGCAGCGCCTTTTCCTCTGGTGGCGACCTGAATGCGATGCGGCCCGACGCGGGCGGTCTGCGTGCTGGGCTGCCGGCGCAGACGCGGCGCAACTATCGCGCGGGCATCCAGCGCCTGCCGTTGCTGTTCCAGGCGATCGAACTGCCGGTGATCGCTGCGATCAACGGCCCGGCGATCGGCGCGGGGTTGGATCTGGCCTGCATGTGCGACCTGCGGATCGCGGCGCAATCGGCGCGCTTTGCCGAAAGTTTCGTCAAGCTGGGCCTGGTGTCGGGCGATGGCGGCGCCTGGTTGCTGCCGCGGATCATCGGCATGTCGAGGGCAGCGGACCTGTCGCTGACCGGGCGGACGATCGATGCGGCCGAGGCGCTGGCGATCGAGCTGGTCGGTGATGTCGTGCCCGATGAAGACTTGCTGGCGGTTGCACGGTTGCGGGCGGATGCGATCGCCGCCAACCCGCCCCATGCGACGCGGATGACCAAGCGACTGCTGCGCGCGGCGCAGACGGCCGAACTGGCCCATATATTGGACATGGCCGGCGCGATGCAGGCGCTGGCCCATGCGACGGCGGATCATGATGAGGCGATCACAGCCTTCTTCGACCGCCGCACTCCCCATTTCAAAGGAGACTGACATGTTCGACCTCACAGGAATGACCGCGCTGGTGACTGGCGCTTCGGGCGGTATCGGCTCCGCCATCGCCAGGGCGCTCGCCGCGCAGGGCGCGACGCTGGCTCTGTCGGGCAGCAATGAGGAGAAGCTGAAGGCGTTCGCCGCGGAACTGGGTGGGGATCACAAGACGCTGGTCTGCAACCTCTCCGACCCGGCGTCGGTCGATGCGCTGGTGCCGCAGGCGGTGGAAGCACTGGGCGGCAAGCTGGACATCCTCGTCAACAATGCGGGCATCACCCGCGACAACCTGATCCTGCGCATGAAGGATGAGGAATGGTCACAGGTTATCTCGGTCAATCTGGAAGCAGCCTTCCGCCTTGTCCGCGCCGCCGCCAAGCCGATGATGAAGGCGCGCTTCGGCCGCATCATCTCCATCACCTCGGTCGTAGGCGTAACCGGCAATCCGGGGCAGGCCAATTATTGCGCGTCGAAGGCGGGTATCATCGGCATGTCCAAGTCGCTGGGTCAGGAACTGGCCAGTCGTGGCATCACCGTCAACTGCGTCGCGCCCGGCTTCATCCGTTCGGCCATGACCGATGCGCTGAATGATACGCAGAAGGGATCGATCCTGGCGAAGATACCGGCGGGCGATCTGGGCGACGGTGACGATATCGGCGCGGCGGTCGTCTATCTGGCGAGTAAGGAGGCCGGTTACGTCAATGGCCAGACGCTGCACGTCAATGGCGGCATGGCGATGATCTGAGGTTAATCACGTTCGTCATTCCCGCTTTCGCGGGAATGACGGTTTTTGTGAGGGCCGAGCGCTATGCGTTTCGGCCCTTTTCAATAGCCCGCGCGTTTCAGGACCTGCTTCACCGCTGTGATCGTTTTGACCTCGGCGGTTTCTGACGATCCGTCACGCCAGCCGCAGTCGCAATCATAACGTTCGAACAATTGCTCGGCTGCCTTCACTGGCACAAGGGCGTTCTGGCCATCCTTCCAGTCGTCCAGGATGCGCACATCGTAAAGCGTGCCGCTGACATCATAATGGCGGATTTCCCAGGTGAGGATGACGATCAGTTCCTTCGCCGCGTCGCTGTCCGCATTAGCGAAACCGATGGCGGCGACCTCGGGTACGCCGCCTTCCTGTTCGCCCACGGTGACGCTGACGGGCGCGTTGTTCATCGATCCGGACAGCATCACCAGTTGTCGTTCCTCTTCGCCTTCCTTCCCGGTCAGATAGTCGGCGAAGACGACCGCGCGGCCATTCCATGTGGCAGGCGTGGTATGAACCGCCTCAACCGGCAGGCCGAGCCGTCTGGCGGCCCGTTGCGCCGCCATGTCCTCCTGCGCCGGTGCCGGCGCTGTCAGACACAATGCCAAGAGGAAAGGGGCGATGGTCCGCTTCATGCCTCCATCCCTTCCAGTTCGGTAAAGCGTTGCGACCAGAGCGCGCCATAGACCGCCATCCACTGCACGACCGGCGCCAGCCCCTTGGCGCGGGCGGCATAGTAGGTTTCGCGGCCTGCGCGTCGGGCGGTCACGAGCTTTGCCCGCTTGAGCTTGCCAAGGTGGCGCGACACCATCGGTTGCGATACGCCCGACACTGCCGTCAGGGCATGGACGCTCTGTTCGCCTTCGCGTACCAGATGTTCCAGCAGGGCGCGCCGGGTGCCGTCCGACAAGGCCTTGAACTGCGCGTCGATGCCGGGGCTGCAATCATCTTGTAATATGTTCGCCATGGTTGTGTCATAACCAGATGGTTATGAATGGAGCAAGCCTCGCTGCGCCGAAACGGCTTTCAACGGAGTTAACCAAAAAAAAGTGCGTTGCTCCGGAAGGCTGAGTCTTTTGAGTCACACTGCCCCATCTTGAGTCCATGCCGACTCCGCTGACTCAACATCTTGTGGGTCCACCTTTCGTTCTCCCTTTCATACCCCGCGACTCGCGCTAGCTCCGCGAGTCCCATGCCCTTGACGACAGGCCTCGTTGGACTCATTCGGTGGTTCTCAAGACAGAAGGGGGTTCAGCAAATATGGGTGTCATGACGCGCGTCGCACCGCCGCGGCGGAAGAAGGCGATTGCATCGGTCGAGATCGAGGCTGCCAAAACCCCCGTCGACACCCTGCTGCGTGGCGACTGCATCGCGCAGATGGCGTCGCTGCCCGACAATTGCATCGACATGATCTTCGCCGACCCACCCTATAATCTCCAACTGGGCGGCGACCTGTTTCGCCCGGAGGGCGGGCGCGTCGATGCCGTCGATAATGACTGGGACAAGTTCGACACGCTGGGCGCCTATGACCGCTTCACCAAGGCGTGGCTGCGGGAGGCACGCCGCGTCCTGAAGCCCAATGGCAGCATCTGGGTGATCGGCAGCTATCACAATATCTTCCGCGTCGGCACGGCGTTGCAGGATGAAGGCTTCTGGATCCTCAACGACATCATCTGGCGCAAGGCGAACCCGATGCCCAATTTCAAGGGCACGCGCTTCACCAACGCGCATGAGACGCTGATCTGGGCCAGCCAGGGCGAGGATGCGAAATACACCTTCAACTACAAGGCGATGAAGACGCTCAACGATGAGTTGCAGATGCGCTCCGACTGGGTGCTGCCGATCTGCGGTGGGCAGGAGCGCCTCAAACGCAACGGCACCAAGGCGCATCCGACCCAGAAGCCGGAATCCCTGCTCTATCGCGTGATGCTGTCCTGCACCAAGCCGGGCGACGTGGTGCTTGATCCCTTCTTCGGCACCGGCACCACCGGCGCGGTCGCCAAGCGTCTGGGGCGCAAGTGGATCGGCATCGAGCGCGAGGAAAGCTATATCGAGGTCGCGCTAGAGCGTATCGCCGACGCGCTGCCGCTCGATGAATCCGCGCTCACCATCATGCAGAGCGCCAGGAGCCAGCCCAAGGTCGCCTTCGGCACTCTGGTCGAGACGGGCTATCTCAAGCCCGGCGCGATTCTGACCGACACCAAGCGCCGCTGGCAGGCGCAGGTGCGCGCGGATGGATCGTTGGCAGTGGGCGCCGACACCGGTTCCATCCACAAGATGGGCGCGACTTTGCAGGGCGCACCGAGCTGCAACGGCTGGACCTTCTGGCATTATGAGGCGGAAGGGGGCCTGAAGCCCATCGATGCGCTGCGCCAGACCTATCTGCTCGCGAACGAGCCGTGAAATAGGAGCTTAACACCGTTCGGGCTGAGCTTGTCGAAGCCCCTTCCTTTTCTTTAAGAAAGAAAAGCCCTTCGACAGGCTCAGGGCGAACGGGATTAGAAATGATTTCTCCGAGCATCCCCGCCGACGCGCGCCTCTATCTCAAGCCGGTCTGGTTCGTACCAAGCCCGATCGGTTTGGCCGATGGCGCGGCGGCGCGGATGGGCAATGGGCTGATCTGGTTCCAGGCCTATGAGCTGACCGTGCTGAGCGGCGCGCGGCGGATCGCGCGGGTGACGATCCCGGTCGCGGATTTTGCCGATGCCATTTCCACCTTGCCCGATACGCTGGCGCAGCGCGCGCAGACGCTTGCCGCCAACATCTCCGCGCAGCGACCGCCGCTGACGCTGGGCGACCGGACGATCCGTTTCGATGCGCCGCAGGTGATGGCGATCCTCAACATCACGCCCGACAGCTTTTCCGACGGCGGCAGGCATATGGACGATCCTCAAGGTGCTGCCGATGCGGGGTTCGCCATGGCCGCCGCCGGTGCAGCGCTGATCGATATCGGCGGCGAATCCACCCGGCCGAAGGCGCCCCGCCTGTGGGAGGGGGATGAGATCGCCCGCATCGTGCCGGTGGTGGAGCGGCTCGCGGGATCGGGCGTCGCCATGTCGGTGGACACGCGCAAGGCCGCAGTGATGGAGGCGGCGCTGACCGCCGGTGCTCATATCATCAATGACGTCAGCGCGCTTCGGCACGACCCGCGCGCCATGGACGTGGCTGTCGCAGCGGGCTGCCCGGTCATCCTTATGCACGCGCCCTCGGCCGGGGACGACCCGCATGACAACCCGGCGGGCTATGGCGATGTAGTCGCCGACGTCTACGACCATCTGGAGGCGCGGATCGCGGCCTGCATCGACGCGGGCATCGCGCGGGAGAAGATCATGGTCGATCCGGGTCTGGGCTTTGGCAAGAGCCTGGCCGACAATCTGGCGCTGGTGAACGGCCTTGCGGCCTTCCAGGCGCTGGGCGTGCCTCTGCTCTTCGCGGGTAGCCGCAAGCGTCTGATCGGCGCCCTCTCCAATGAAGCGCCCGCAGCCCAGCGCCTGGGTGGGTCGGTGGCGCTGGCCTTCCGTGCGGCGCAGCTCGGCGCGCAGATGGTGCGCGTCCATGACGTACAGGAAAGCGTACAGGCGCTCCACCTCTGGCGCGGGCTGGCGGACGCGGGGTTGAGCGCGGTCTGACTGACTTCGTCATTGCGAGCGCAGCGAAGCAATCCATGAAAGCGCCATTGGATTGCTTCGCTGCGCTCGCAATGACGAGGAGTGTGTGATGCGGTTGGGGAGTGCACTCGAAGTGCTTGAATGATGCGCAGGTATTATTTTACCCGTCAGGAAAGCCGCGCATCTCTTGACTTCTTGCGCCTCCATCGTCATTAGCGCCTCACTTCCGGGTGTCCGCAAGGGTGTCCGGTTTCTTTTTTCATTCTGGAGCATAAGCACCATGAAGGCGCTGATGAAGACCACCAAGCCGGCGACCCCGGCAACGGTCGAAAAGAAGTGGATACTGATCGACGCGGAAGGTCTCGTCGTCGGTCGTCTCGCTTCGACCGTAGCGAATATCCTGCGCGGCAAGCACAAGACCAGCTTCACGCCCCACGTCGATTGCGGTGACAATGTCATCATCATCAATGCGGGCAAGGTCAAGTTCACTGGCCGCAAGCTGACCGACAAGGTCTATTACAAGCACACCGGCTATGCCGGCGGCATCAAGGAAACCACTCCCCAGAAGATTCTGGAAGGCCGTTTCCCTGAGCGCGTCCTGGAAAAGGCCGTCGAGCGCATGATCCCCCGTGGTCCGCTGGGCCGCCAGCAGATGCGCAACCTGCGCATTTTCGCCGGCGCCGAACACGCCCATGAAGCCCAGAACCCCGAAGTGCTCGACTTCGCGTCGCGCAACCGCAAGAACAAGGTGGGTGCATAATGACCGATAACCGCCAGTCCCTGTCCGACCTCGCGGCGATCGCCGCTGAAGCCGCCGTCGCCCCGGTTGCTGCCCCGGTTTCGGATGTTGCCGTCGACGCACCTGTCGTCTCCGCTCCGGTTCAGCCTTCGGCTCCGCTGCGCGCCCAGGAAATCGACGGTCTCGGCCGCGCCTACGCCACCGGCCGCCGCAAGGACGCCGTTGCCCGCGTCTGGGTAAAGCCCGGCACCGGCAAGATCACGGTCAATGGCCGCGATCAGGAAATCTATTTTGCCCGTCCGACCTTGCGTCTGGTCATCAACCAGCCGTTCGGCGTCACTGAGCGTGAAGGTCAGTATGACGTGATCGCCACCGTCAAGGGCGGCGGTCTGTCGGGTCAGGCCGGTGCGGTCAAGCACGGCATCGCCCAGGCTCTGTCGAAATATGAGCCGGCGCTGCGCAGCGCGGTCAAGGCCGAAGGCTTCCTGACCCGCGATAGCCGCGTCGTCGAGCGTAAGAAGTACGGCAAGGCGAAGGCCCGCCGCAGCTTCCAGTTCTCGAAGCGCTAATAGGCTTCGCGACACGCGAATTTTTGGAGAAGGGGCCGGTTTCCGGCCCCTTTTTCTTTTGTCCTGCGCGTGCCCTTGAGTGTGGCTCTCCGATGCAATAGTTTTGCGGCCAATAGGTGTTTTTGGGGGATTTTCGGGGAATATGCGACATTCATGGTGGATGGCGGCGCCGGCCGCGTTGATGGCCGGTGTGCAGGCGCACGCGGGTGAGTTGCCGCTCTATCAACCCGCTCCTGCCTGGGTCGAGAAGGCTTCGGTGCCCAAGCTGACGACCTTTGAGGGCGAGCCGCCCATGATGATATTGTTCGACAGTCAGCAGCGGATCGAGCAGGGTCGGCTATGGAGCTATGTCGATTTCGCCACGCGCGCCGGATCGGCCGAGGCGCTGGGACAATTGTCGTCGATGACGCTGCCCTGGGCGCCGGACAAGGGCGACCTCATCATCCATGAACTGTCGATCCTGCGCGGCGATCAGGTGATCGATGTGCTGGCGTCGGGCAAGACCTTCTCCGTGCTGCGCCGCGAGGAGAATCTGGAGGCGCGCGAGATAACCGGTATCTTGACCGCGACCATGGCGGTGGAGGGTGTGCAGGTGGGCGATATCGTCCGCGTGCGCTACTCCACGACGTTGAAGGACGCGGCGCTGGCCGGGCATGTTCAGGGAGGTGCCCCGCTCTTTGCCGCGCCGTTGCGGATCGGGCAGGGGCGCTTCCGGGTCCAGTGGGACGAACGCAGCGGCATGAAATGGCGATTGCTGGCGAAGGATGCGCCGGTCAAGCAACAGAAGAAGGGCGGCTTTAGCGAACTCACCATAGCTCTGCCGCTCGTCAAGCAGCCGGAAATGCCCGACGATGCGCCGTTGCGTTATCGCCATCCGCCATTGTTCGAACTGTCCACCTTCGCCTCCTGGGCGGACGTGTCCAAAACGATGTCACCGCTGTACGCCACTGAGGGGCTGATCGCTCCGGATAGTCCGCTGGCTACCGAATTGGCCAGGCTCAAGGCGTTGCCGGGGTCGCCGCGCGACCGGGCCGCAGCGGCGCTGCAACTGGTTCAGGACCATATCCGCTATCTGGCGATCGGCATGGATGGCGGCAATTATACGCCGCAAACCCCGGCGCAGACCTGGACGCTGCGCTATGGTGACTGCAAGGCGAAGACGCTGCTGTTGCTGGCGCTGCTGCGGGGGATCGGGATCGAGGCGGAGCCGGTGCTGGCCAGCGCGACGGCGGGGGATTTCGTGTCCAGTCGGCTGCCCAGTGTCGCGGCCTTCAACCATGTGCTCGTCCGTGCGGTGATCGACGGCAAGCCGTTGTGGCTGGACGGTACGGGCAGCGGGACGCGGATCGACGATCTGGATGACACGCCGGCTTTCGGGTCGGTGCTCCCGGTGCGTAGCGCGGGCGCTGACCTGATGCTGATCCAGACCCACCCCAATGCCCGGCCGATGATCGATATCCTGATCGATGCCGATGAGAGTGGCAGCGTCAAGCTGCCCAGCGTGTTCGATGCGACGGCGGTTCTGCGCGGGCCGATGGCGGCGATGATTAACGTGACGCTGGGGCAACTTGATGCCAAGCAGCGTACGGACATGGTGCGTGGCTTTTTCACGCAACAGATCGGTACGTCGCAGTTCAGCGATGTGAGCGCGGCCGTGGATAAGGCGTCCGCCACCGTGACATTGAAGGCGCATGGCATCACGACGACGCCCTGGCGTCTTTCCGATAATCGCTATCGTCGCGCAATCGGGCGGGCCGTGGATAGTATCCAGTTTTCGCCCGATCGCGGCAAACCGGTCTGGTCGGACATTCCGGTCGCCAATCCTGCGCCGGCCGGGATGCGCTACCGGCTCAAACTGCGTCTGCCCGACGGCGGTAAGGGCTATACGCTGGAAGGTGACCAGTCCATCCGGCAGACGATCGCGGGTTATGATGTTCGGCGCAGCGTGCAACTGAATGGCGGGTTGCTGGACATTGACGAGCGGGTCGATACGACCGGCACGGAAATACCGGCGGTGCAGGTGCCTGACGAGCGTGACCGGCTGGCGACGGCCGTGGCGTTGGCACCTCGCCTGATTGCGCCGGCCAAGCCGATCTTTTACTGGGACATGCCCGCCAGTCAGGTCGCGCAATGGCCGCAGGTGAAGCGCGGCGAGGCCGCTTTCACCAAGGCGATCGCTGAAGATCCCGACGAAGCAACGGGCTATAGCAGCCGCGCCAGTTTCCGCTGGGCCATCGGCGACTATAAAAATGCGCTGGGGGATATCGACAAGGCGATCGGCATTGCACCGGACCTTGGACTCCACCTCCAGCGGGCCGGGATGCGCTTTAAACAAGGCGATTTGGCTGGCGCCCTGGCCGATGCCCGTAAGGCGCGCCAGTTCGACCCTTCCTCCTTCGACGCCATCAGTGCAGTTGCCACCTATCTGGCCGAAAGCGGGAAGATCAACGAAGCGGTGACGATGGTCGACCAGCGCATCACCATCGGCGGCGAGACGCGCGACGCCTATCGCAGCCTGAAGGCGAGCCTGTTGGGCACCTATGGCGATGCAACCCAGGCCGTGGAACTGCTCGATGCACATATTGCGGAAAAGCCAGGCTTGCCGACGCTGTTGAACGAGCGCTGCTGGATCAAGGGGACGCGCAACATAATGCTGGACAGCGCGATCGGCGATTGCACGCGGGCGATCGAACTAAGCAGATCGACCATCGCGACGCTCGACAGCCGCGCCATGGTCTGGTTCCGCCTGGGCAAATATGATGATGCGCTTCGCGATCTGGACGGCGTGATCACCGAGGTGCCGGGACAGGAAGAGAGTCTTTTCATGCGTGGTGTCGTACTCCACAGGCTGGGGCGGGCGGCGGACGGCGATGTGGATCTGGCCGTGGCGCGGCGGATCGACCCCCGGATCGACGCGACCTATGCCCGCTTCGGCATCAAGCCCTGAATTATCATTGCGCCTGCGTTTTGACGGCAACCTTTGCGGCTGGCGGTTTGTTGACCCTGTAACTGCAACCACAGGAGATGATTCATGGGTGAACTGACCGACAAGATGAAAGCGGCGGGTAACAAGGTCGCCGGCAGCATCAAGGAAGCCGTGGGCCGCCATAATGACGATCCGAAGCTGGAAGCCGAAGGCAAGGTGCAAAAGGCCAAGGGCACCGCGCAGGACGTCGCCGGATCGATCAAGGGGGCGCTCGGCGACAAGCTCTGACGGTCTTTACCGCGATGCAAAGGGCCTCGCTCCGAAGGGAGCGGGGCCTTTTGCATTTCTGTCCCATGGGCAGGCGGACGGGTGGCATGTCGATCAAAGATTGCTATGGGCCTATAACGTTAGACTCTTCCGGCCCAAAAGCGGCGAGGGACATGTGAGCAGGCAATATTTCGGCACCGACGGCATTCGCGGACGTACCAACCAATGGCCGATGACGGCGGAACTGGCGATGAAGGTCGGCATGGCCGCCGGCGCCCATTTCCAGCGCGGCAGCCACCGCCATCGCGTCGTGATCGGCAAGGATACCCGCCTGTCGGGCTATATGGTCGAAAATGCGCTGGTCGCCGGTTTTACGGCGGTGGGCATGGACGTTGTGCAGTTCGGCCCGATCCCGACGCCGGCCGTGGCTTTGCTCGCTCATTCGATGCGTGCCGATTTGGGCGTCATGATCTCGGCCAGTCACAATCCCTATTATGATAATGGCATCAAGCTGTTTGGTCCGGACGGCTACAAGCTGTCAGATGAGGATGAGCTGAAGATCGAGGCGCTGCTGGGGCAGGATATTCCGCTGGCCGCGTCCAAGGATATCGGCCGCGCCCGCCGGGTCGAGGATGCGCGCGGCCGCTACATCCATGCGGTTAAATCCAGCTTTCCCGCCGACCTGCGCCTGGACGGCCTCAAGATCGTGGTCGATTGCGCCAATGGCGCCGCCTATCAAGTCGCGCCTTCCGCCTTGTGGGAACTGGGTGCCACCGTCGTCGCCGTCGGCGTCACCCCCAACGGCACCAACATCAATGATGGCTGCGGGTCCACCGCGCCGCTGCTGTTGCAGGAAACCGTGGTTTCCTCCGGCGCGGACATCGGTATCGCGCTGGATGGCGATGCCGACCGGCTGATCGTGGTGGACGAACATGGCAAGATCGTCGACGGCGACCAGATCATGGCGCTGATCGCGGGCAATTTCGCGCGCGAAGGCACGTTGCGCGGCGGCGGGTTGGTGGCGACGATCATGTCGAACCTGGGTCTTGAACGCTTCCTGTCGGACAAGGGGATCGCTCTTGAACGCACCAAGGTCGGGGACCGCTATGTGCTGGAACGGATGCGCGAAGGTGGCTTCAATGTCGGTGGCGAGCAGTCCGGGCACATGATCCTGAGCGACTATGCCACCACCGGCGACGGCACGGTCGCCGCGCTTCAGGTGCTGGCTGCGCTGGTTCGGTCGGGCAAGCCGGCGAGCGAGACGCTGCACCAGTTCGACCCGGTGCCGCAACTGCTCAAGAATGTCCGGTTCACGGGCGGCAAGCCGCTGGAGCATGACGAGGTGAAGCGTGTCATCGCGCAGGCCGAGGCGGAGTTGAACGGCTCCGGCCGTCTGGTCATCCGCCCGTCCGGCACCGAACCGGTGATCCGCGTCATGGCCGAAGGCGACCGCGAGGATCAGGTGCGCGATGTGGTGGAGCGTATCTGCGCCGCCGTGGAGAAGGCGGCGGCGTGAATCGCTCTTCTTCCGTCGTCCTGACGATATGTTGAAGGTATCCTATGCTTGAAATGCGCCCCGATTGCGAACGCTGCGGCGTCGATCTGCCGGCCGACGAACCCGGCGCGTTCATCTGTTCCTTCGAATGCAGCTTCTGCGCGCCTTGTGCCGAGGCGCTGGACGATCGTTGCCCCAATTGCGGCGGGGAACTCATGGACCGGCCCGCCCGCGTCGGTGATGCGCTCAAGCGTCATCCCGCCTCGACGGAGCGCAAATACCAGCCATGACCCCTGCACGCATCCTCATCATCGCCGGTTCCGACAGTGGGGGCGGCGCGGGTATTCAGGCGGACCTGAAGACCGTGATCCTGCTGGGCGGCTTCGGCATGACCGCCATCACCGCGATTACAGCGCAGAATACGCTGGGTGTGCAGGGCGTGCATCCGATCCCGGCCGACATGGTGCTGGCGCAGATGGAAAGCTGCATCAGCGATATCGGCGTCGACGCGGTGAAGATCGGCATGATCGGCTCCGCGGAAACGGCAAACGCCGTCGCCGATTTTCTTTCCTCGTCATTCCCGCGAAAGCGGGGAACCCTCTCTCAACCGCTCGACGCGATGCAAGACAGGGAGATGCATACCCGGCAGCGCGGGGATGACGGGCAGAGAGAAATTCCGATCGTCTTCGATCCCGTCATGGTCGCGACCAGCGGATCGATGCTGGCGGATGATGCTACCGTCGCGGCGTTCGAAAAGCTGATGGCGATCGCCACGTTGGTGACGCCCAATATTCCGGAACTGGCGGCGCTGGGCGGTGAAGAGATTGCCGTTCGTTTTGGCACCCACATCCTTGCCAAGGGTGGCCATGGCGAAGGTCCAATGCTGACGGATCGGTTGCTGGCGCCAACAGGCGTACTCAAGGCATGGAGCAACATGCGCATCGACACGCCGCATACCCATGGCACGGGTTGCACCTTGGCCAGCGCCATAGCGACGGGGCTGGGGCAGGGGCTGGACCTGATCGAAGCGATAGAGCGCGGGCGCAAATATGTGCGTGAAGCGCTGAGGCTGGCGCCCGGCTTTGGCGCTGGTCATGGCCCGATGGGCGCGCCCTTCGGGTTCCACGCTTATGCCTGATTTCTCCCACGAATTGCTGCATCATCCCGGTCTGGTCGCCGGGGTTGACGAAGCGGGCAGGGGACCGCTGGCCGGGCCGGTGGTCGCCGCCGCCGTCATCTTGCGCGCGGAGGATTGCCCCGATGGTCTCAACGATTCCAAGCAGCTAAGCGCGAAGAAACGCGCTGTGCTGGAGGGCGAGATCAAGGCCCGCGCCTTGTGCTGGGCCATAGGCATGGCGAGCGTCGAGGAGATTGACGAAATCAACATCCTCTGGGCAACGATGCTGGCGATGACCCGCGCGGTCGAGGCGCTGGCCCATGACTGCGCCCATGTGCTGGTCGACGGCAATCGTTGCCCCAAATGGCGCTGGGCTTCTACCGCGATCGTGGAGGGCGACGCCAAATGCCTGTCGATCGCGGCCGCGTCCATCCTCGCCAAGGAGGAGCGCGACCGGATGATGATCGCGGCGGCAGCCGACCATCCGCACTATGGGTGGGAGAGTAACAAGGGCTATGGCAGCGCGAAACATCTCGCTGCGCTGCGCGAACATGGCCCGACACCGCTTCACCGCCGCAGCTTCGCGCCGGTAGCGCAACTCACCCTGATCTAGGGCGGGTCGACATTCTCCGTTTCAGGCGCTTCCTGAGCCGTCATGCCGGACTTGATCCGGCATCCAGAGTCGAAGGTGCCACCCTTTGTCGTCCTGGATGCCGGATCAAGTCCGGCATGACGCTGAAAATGGGAATGAGGCTTTCGCTTCAACTTGAATGTCGGTCGGCGCCAGGCGCAGGGATTTGCACCTGTCCCAAGCCGGGACCATTGCTGCGGGGGCTTTGCGGACAGGCTGGCACTGGTGCAGATCATGGTTAAGAAAGGCTTATGTATAAGCCTTTGTGTTCCCTGTTGGCGCTCCTTCTCGTCCTGGTCCTGCCGACGCAGGTGAGGGCCGAGGCGGAGATAGCGCCGGTGCCGGGCGGCTTTCGCTGGCTGGAGGACGGGGCGGGTGGCGGCCCGCTCTACATGGTCATCAGCATCGAGAAACAGCGGGTCCATGTCTATAGCGGCGACCGGCTGATCGGCGTGGCGAGCGTATCGACCGGCATGAAGGGGCATCGCACCCCGGTCGGCGAATATCCGATCCTGCAAAAGCGGCAATGGCACCGGTCCAACCTGTACAGCAACGCGCCCATGCCCTTCATGCAGCGGCTGACCTGGGACGGGATCGCGCTGCATGCCGGGCATAATCCGGGCTATCCGGCCAGCCATGGCTGCATTCGCCTGCCCTATGCCTTCGCGCGCCAGCTCTTCATGCTGACGAAGATCGGCACCCAGGTCGAGGTGACGCAGGCGCGGCTCACCGCCGCGCTCAAGCTCGACCCGCTGGTGGTGAGCGATCCCGGCAGCACGGTGGTAAGCATTGGCCCCGCGCGCGGACGAAGCGTTGCGCTGCCCGATCGGCATGAGGACAGCGTGCCGATGCTGGAGGTCGATCCGGCCATCTTCACACCGCATATGCGGAGATAAGCGAAACATTTGCCCTTTTCCGGCTTTCTCCGCACGATAGCGGATAGAAATCAGAAAGGGGCGCGTCGATGCAGGCCAGTCATATGTCCAAGCGATCGCTGGCCGTGGCGACCTTCTCCACCATCGTCGAATGGTATGATTTCACCCTCTATCTCTATCTGGCGACGCTGCTGTCGCGTATCTTTTTCGGCGGCGGTGCAGCGGGTTTGGGGGAGGCGTTGGCGGGATTCGCCCTCGCCTATGCCATGCGGCCGCTGGGCGCGATCGTCTTCGGTCATATCGGGGATCGCCATGGTCGCCGCCTGACCATGTTGCTGTCGATGGGGATGATGACCGCCGCCATGCTGGCGACGGCGCTGCTTCCCACCCATGCGCAGGCGGGACCGGCGGCGGGATGGATGCTGCTGGCGCTGCGCTGCCTGATGGCCTTCTCGGTTGGAGGCGAATATACCGGTGTCGTCGCCTATCTGATGGAAGGGGCAAGCGCGCCGCGCCGCGGCTTCGTCACCTCGCTCGCCTCGGCTGCCAGCGAAGTGGGTGCGCTGCTGGCGGCCGGCATCGCGGCGCTGACCGTCGCCTCGCTCGACAATGCCAGTCTGGAATCATGGGGGTGGCGTATTCCCTTCTTCGTCGGCGCGGGGATGGCGGGGCTGATATTGCTTGCGCGGTCGACCATGGAGGAATCGCCCGACTTCATCCGCCAGCAGGCGATGGACAGCGTGCCGCGTCATCCGCTGCGCGCGAGTTTGCGCCATCATCGCGCGGCGATCGGACGCGGTTTCGCCATATCGGCGCTGGGGTCGATCACCTATTATGTCGGCATCACCTATGTGCCGAGCTTTCTGACCGGGACGGGTTCCATGGACGAGGGCGCGGCGCTGTGGCTGTCGACGGCGGCGGCGCTGGCGGTGATCCTGGTTACGCCCGTCACGGGCCTGCTGGCGGATCGCATCGGGCGCAGGCCGGTGCTGGTGCTGCTGAGCATGCTGGGCGTCGGCCTGCCGATCCCGATGTTCCTGATGATGATGCAGGGGCATGGGACAGCTTTGTTCGGCGCCGTCATCCTCGCCTGCCTGGGCGGGGCGGTCAGCGCGGTAGGGGCGGTCACGACCGCCGAGCAATTCCCCGGCGAGGGGCGGCTGACCGGACTGGCCCTGGGCGCGACGACCGCGACCGCGCTGTTCGGCGGCCTGACGCCCTGGCTGTCACATCTGCTGATCGAGCGGACCGGCTGGACGCTGGCGCCCGGCGCAATGATCGCGCTGGTAGCGCTGTGCGCCCTGCCCGTGCTGCTGGCCCTGCCCGAAACAGCGCCGGCGCGACGGAAGGGGAGAGTCTAGAGCAATGCGCGATACATAGAAACCGTTCAGGCTGAGCGTGTCGAAGCCCCGTACTTTCTTGAAGTGAAGTAAGGCCCTTCGACAGGCTCAGGGCGAACGGAGATAGAGGCGATCCCGATTCTTTAAGCGGCTTGTACCTCGCGCCATTCGCCCGGCTGTAAGCCGTCGATACTCCAGTCGCCGATACGCCAGCGTACCAGTCGCAGCGTCGGGTGGCCGACCGCCGCCGTCATCCGGCGCACCTGCCGGTTGCGGCCCTCGCGGATCGTCAGTTGCAGCCAGCAGTCGGGCACCGTCTTGCGGAAGCGCACCGGCGGATCGCGCGGCCAGAGCGCCGGGTCGTCGATCCGCTCCGCCCCGGCCGGCAGGGTCGGGCCGTCCTTCAGCATCACGCCCTTGCGCAACTGGTCGAGTGCGTCTTCCTGCACGTCACCTTCGACCTGGACGAGATAGGTTTTGGGAGTCTTGAAGCGCGGATCGGCGATGCGCGCCTGCAACCGCCCGTCGTCGGTCAGCAGCAGCAATCCCTCACTGTCGAGGTCCAGCCGTCCCGCCGGATAGACGCCAGGCACGTCGATATAATTGGAAAGCGTCTGGCGCTCTGCCCCGATGCTGCGGTCGGTGAACTGGGTCAGCACATTGAAGGGTTTGTTGAACAGGATCAGCCGGGCCATGGCGTCAGTCCCCATCCTCATCGCCATCATCAGCGGGCGCCAGACTGCCCTGATTGACCAGCGCCGCCAGCATTTCCATGGCCCCCGACAGCGATGGGTCGAGGAGGATATGATCCTGCGCGCAAAGCTGTTCCGCCAGCGCAGCGCTGGCGCCGCTGCACGGGAAGGCGCTGCCGTCGGCGAACAGCAGCAGGACGCCGTCATTTTGCCGCAGGAAGGCGAAGCGGCTGGCCGGGTTGCGCGCCAGCGTCGCGCCGTCTCTGGCAAGGGCCTGCAGTTCCTCGATCGTGATCGGTTCGTCCGGGCGCCAGTCGGCATCGGCATATTTGGGCGTGCTGCTGTGCTGGCCGAACCAGCGGGCGAAGGCGTCCCGGTCCAGCAGTTTTTCGACGGCCATGGCGTGCAGACGGTCGATGGCCGACGGCGCGATCTCGCCGGGATTGCCCGCCGCCTTGAGGTCGGGATCGACATAAAGATCATCATCGGCCATGCCATCGACCAGATGCTCGGCCCACTCCATGAGCATATCCGGGCGCGACGGTGCACGAAATCCGATCGAATAGGTCATGCAATCATCGCCCACGGCCACGCCGTCATGAGCGACGCCGGGCGGAACATAGAGGATATCGCCCGGCTCCAGCACCCACTCGCCCGTCGCCTCGAAATCGGTCAACAGACGCAGGTCGTCATGCGGACGCAGCGGCGTGGTCCGGTCGCACTGGTCGCCCACGCGCCAGCGGCGCTTGCCCAGCCCCTGGATCAGGAACACGTCGTATTGGTCGAAATGCGGCCCCACGCCGCCACCGTCGGTCGCATAGCTGACCATTACATCGTCGATGCGCCAGTTGGGGATGAAGCGGAACGGATCAAGCAGCGCGGCGACATCGGGCGCATAATGATCGACCGCCTGCACCAGCAGGGTCCAGGGCGCGCCGTCGAGCTGGCTGAATCGGTCCTCGGCAAAGGGACCATGTTCGAGCACCCAGGTCTCGCCCGACTGGACGATCAGGCGTGATTCGATGCCCTCTTCGCACGCGAGGCCGGCCAGTTCGTCCGGCTCCAGCACATTGCGCCACTTCGCCCATGGATTGCGGATAAGCAGCGGCTTCTTCTGCCAATAATCGCGCAGGAAAAGATCGATGTCGAAATCGGAAAGCTGCATGGATACTCGCGGCGAGGAGAGGGGGCGGGCATGGCTTTGCCGTTCCGCAGCGGTTCTGTCAAAGTGAGGCGGGAGTGTTCGGCGAAGAGCGGACCTACTTTCTCCCCTCCCTTTCATGGAGGGGCCGGGGGGTGGGTACGCCGCGTCAGCGGCGTTCCGCCATCGATAGATTGGAAGCTCGCTTCGCTCGCACCCACCCCAACCCCTCCCTGGAAGGGAGGGGCTTATATCTCAGAACCAGCTACTTCCGTCTCCCCAACACATGAAAAAAAGCGGCCGACCCGTCACCGGATTGGCCGCTTCGCTGCTTCCCATTTTGCGGTGCTGGGTCAGGCCGCTACGGCGACTTCCTCGCTTGCCGGCAGGCGGATGAGATAGTCGAAAGCGGACAGCGCCGCCGTAGACCCCGCGCCCATGGCGATCACGATCTGCTTGTACGGCACGGTCGTGCAGTCACCCGCGGCGAAAATGCCCGGCTGGCTGGTTTCGCCGCGCGCATCGATCTCGATCTCGCCACGGGTGGAGAGGGCGATGCTGTCCTTCAACCATTCGGTGTTCGGGACCAGCCCGATCTGGACGAAAATGCCCTCCAGCTCGACATCATGCTCGGTGCCGTGGTTGCGATCCTTGTAGGACAGGCCGGTCACGCGCTCGCCATTGCCCTCCACCTTGGTCGTTAGGGCCGAAGTGATGATCTTGACGTTGGGTAGGCTGGCGAGCTTGCGCTGCAACACCGCGTCGGCGCGCAACTGGCTGTCAAATTCGACCAGCGTGACATGGGCGACGATGCCGGCCAGGTCGATTGCCGCCTCCACGCCGCTATTGCCGCCGCCGATCACCGCCACGCGCTTGCCCTTGAACAGCGGGCCGTCGCAATGCGGGCAATAGGCCACGCCCTTGTTGCGATATTCCTCTTCGCCGGGTACGCCCATCTGCCGCCAGCGGGCGCCGGTGGACAGGATGAGTGTCCGGCCCTTGAGGGACGCGCCATTTTCCAGCACGACTTCATGATAGCCTCCCTCGGTCCTGGCCGGGATCAGCTTGGCCGCCCGCTGAAGGTTCATGATCTCGACGTCATAATCCTTGACGTGGGCTTCGAGGGCGCTGGCGAGCTTCGGCCCTTCGGTGCGGCTGACCGAGATGAAATTCTCGATATCCATGGTGTCGAGCACCTGGCCGCCGAAACGCTCCGCCGCGACGCCGGTGCGGATGCCCTTGCGCGCTGAATAGATGGCCGCCGCAGCGCCGGCGGGGCCGCCGCCGATCACCAGCACCTCGAACGGGTCCTGCGCCTCGATCTTCTCCGCCGCGCGGGCTTCGGCGCCGCTGTCGATCTTGGCGACGATCTGCTCCAGTTCCATCCGGCCCTGGCCGAAGGGTTGGCCGTTCAGGAAGACGGTCGGCACCGCCATGATCTTGCGCGCATCGACCTCCTCCTTGAACAGGCCGCCGTCGATGGCGACATGGCTGATCCGGGGATTGAGCACGCTCATCAGATTGAGTGCCTGCACAACGTCGGGGCAGTTCTGGCAGGAAAGCGAGAAATAGGTTTCGAAGGCGAAGTCGCCGTCCAGATCCTTGACCTGCTGGATGATATCCTGCGCGGCCTTGGACGGATGGCCGCCGACCTGTAGCAGCGCCAGCACCAGCGACGTGAACTCGTGGCCCATCGGAATGCCGGCGAAGGTCACGCCGATATCGGTGCCAACGCGGCGGATCATGAAGCTGGGCTTGCGCTTGTCGGAGCCGTCCGTCACGCTGACCTTGTCCGAAAGCTCGGCAATTTCGTTCAGCAGTTCCTTGAGCTCATGCGATTTCGCGCTGTCGTCCAGTGACGCCGCCAGTTCGATCGGCTGTGTGATGTTCGCCATATAGGCCTTGAGCTGGCCCTTGAGATTTGCGTCCAACATCTTGTGTCTCCATGGGTTGGGCGCGCCGGCTCTGGGCACGCAGAAGCATCGGGCGGAAAAGTTGGAACCGGTTTTCCGTGTCACCGATGTGACAATAAAAGGCTATGATGTCGCGGGGGGCGGTGCGACCCGAAGACCCTGCACTCAGCACAGCGATGAAATTCTGTATAAAATCCTGCCGGACCAGGGAGTTATCTCGACCCGGTCCGGCAGGTGCCTAACTAGGTCTTAAATCTTGCCGACGAGGTCGAGCGAGGGCGCAAGGGTGGCTTCGCCCTCTTCCCACTTAGCCGGGCACACTTCACCGGGGTGGCTGGCCCAATATTGCAACGCCTTCACCTTGCGGAGCAGTTCTGCCGCATTGCGACCCACGCCCTCAGGAGTGATTTCGACGAGTTGGATCACGCCTTCGGGATCGAGCACGAAGGTGCCACGGTCCGCCAGGCCAACGCCTTCGCGCAGAACGTCGAACTGGGTTGCCAGCGCGTGGTTCTGGTCACCAACCATATAATAGTTGATCTTGCCGATCGCGGGCGAGGTGTCGTGCCAGGCCTTGTGGCTGAAATGGGTGTCGGTCGACACCGAATAGACTTCCACGCCCAGCTTCTGAAGGGTCGGATAGATGTCGGCCAGGTCTTCCAGCTCGGTCGGGCAGACGAAGGTGAAGTCGGCGGGATAGAAGAAGAAGACGGCCCACTTGCCCTTAACATCGGCATCGGTGACGTCGACGAACTTGCCTTCCTTGTAGGCGGTGGCCGTGAAGGGCTTCAGGGGGGTGTTGATGAGAGCCATAGGCTGTCCATTTCCTCGCATTGAATGTTGCAGTTGCGAAGACCCCTGTACGGGGACGGACGATTCGGGGGAAATTGGTTTTCTTGGATGGGTTAAGTGAGAAAAGCGATTACAGCAAAACTCATTAATCGACCGTTTGATCTTATAGATTGAGCGCCTGTTTCATCGCTTCCTCGACCATGGCCTGCGCCTCTTCGGGGGAGAAGGTCGAGCGGTCGAGGCAGAGTTCCAGCCACAGACCATCGACCAGCGCGGTCAGGCTGATCGCGGCGATTCGCGTCTTTGCAGGGGTGAGGGCGGGTGCTGCGGCGCGGAGCAGACCTGCCAGTTGCGCGCGGGAAGCGCCATAGACTTCGGCATGGATGGCGGCGATCTTCGGATCGGATTTGACCAGGCTCCAGAAAGCGATCCAGGTGGCGAGCAGGTCCGGGTCGAGCACTGGTGGCTGGAAATTGGCCTGGAGGCAGGCCCGCAGCCGATCACACGGATCGTCGCCAGCCGCCTCCACCGCCGCGTCGAGCGCCGCGGAAACCCTGGCGCCGACATCGGCATAGGTGGCCAGAATCAGCGCATCGACGCCATCGAAATAGTGAGTGAGCAGGCCCGACGAAACCCCGGCCTGGGCGCAGATAGCGCGCACCGATGTACCGCCCACGCCCTTTTCAGCAAGGCAGCGCGCCGTCGCCTCGATCAGGGCCTGTCGCCGCACGTCCGGCGCTTCGCGCACGAAGCGCGCCCTGGGACGCGCCGTCGTACCGTTTTTCCCCCTGATTGCGTTCATTATGCTTCCCCTTGGGATCGATCTTTGGCGGCAGACGGTGCAACTGGCAAGTTGTCGTCTAGGGAAGAGGGATCGAAGCGAAGGGCTTATCGGTTCGATTCTGCGATCGACAAAGGAGATTGACGGATGATGCGCTTTCCTTCGCCTCGGACCAGTCTGGTCGGCATGGCTGCATTGCTGTTGCTGGCGGGCTGCGCAAAACAGGCTGATAATGGCAATGCGGCAAACAATGCCGCAGCGCCCGCCGCGACGGTCGAGAATATTGATGACCCGGATGCGCTGGGCGCGGCCGACAATAAAGTGGCGGGATTGCCGACCGACGACTGGGTGGGCCGCTGGACCGGGCCGGAGGGGCTGTTCCTCGACATCCAGCCTTCGCCGGACGGAAAGCCCGGCCATTATGCGATCACCAACAAGGATAATCTTGACCGGCAGGGTGACTATACCGGCCTTGCCGATGGATCGACGATCCGCTTCGTGCGCGAAGGCAAGGATCTGGCCATCCGTCCCGGCAAGGGGGATGAGACCGGCTTCAAATATCTGGCCGGCAAGCAGGACTGTCTGGTCGTGGTGCAGGGGCAGGAGGGCTATTGCCGCTAGGCGTGGCGATGCTCTTCGCGACCACCAAGCGGTATGAATATGGCGTCGAACATGGCCGCGCGCCGCGCCGCCAGCGCGAGCAGGGCGATCGCGGCAACCAGGTTGACCGGGAAATGCGTCCATTCCGATACGGTGCGGCCATAAAGCGGCGCGATCCAGGCATAAGCGAGCCAGGTCGGTTCCCAGCGCAACGTGCCGCGCTTGGCCATGTCAGCCGCGAGGAAGGCGATGGCGATGCCCAGCAGGACATGATCGTAATCAAGGACATAGGGCGTACAGAGCAAAGCCGCGCTGAGCGCCGCCGCACCACGCAATTCGATCGCCCCTCGCCGAGCTACCAATGCCGCCGTCACGATGGCAAGGGCGCTGACCACGCCCTGCACCGCGTAGGCGAGGGGGATGGAACCGCCCCATTGGCGGATGGCGGCGAAGGGGCTTTGAATCTTTTCCCAGCCGGTCGCCCCCGCCTCGATAATGATATGGCGGGTCAGCGGCAGGGAATCGAGGAAGGCCTGCCATACCGGCCAGCCCCATATCACCAGCGTGAGCAGGCATAGTGCTGCGGCCGTCAACCCTGCCGAGATGAAAGGGCGCCAGTTGCCGTGCGCCAGCAGCAGCACCGGGATCAGCACGGCGAATTGCGGCTTGTAAACCAGCGCTCCGAGCAGGACGCCAGCGATCCAGGGACGCCGGTCGAGCAGCAGCATCCCGCCGCCGAGCAGGCTGGCGGTCAGGAAGGCGTTCTGCCCATGGCCCAGGCACACCAGCACCACTGGCGCACCGAGCGCAACGAGCAGCGCGTCGCGGTCCCGCGGCAGGATGCGTCGCACCAGCCACAGGGCCAGAGCCAGCGTCACGCCCTGCCAGACGAACAGTGCGACGATATAAGGGAGGTGCGCCAGCAATGTCGCGACGATCAGGAAGGGCGGGGGATAATGCCAGCCGTAGAAGGGGATGGCGGGATCGTGATGAACCTGTTTCTGGACTTCATGCTGGGTCGGCCAATCCCATGCCTGGGGCGCCTGACCGTGGTCGGCCATCCAGCCCGCCGTCCAGACATTGGAAAAGTCGGTGCCGAGCGGCCGCCCCAGCGAATCCACCGTGCCATGGGCCGTTCCGACCAGATAAAGCAGCCCGATGACGGTCGCGGCGAGGACGCAGGTGGCTGCGATCCGCACGCGGTCGCGCGTCACCAGTCGGTCGATGGAAGAAAGCGCAATCATGCCGAATGCTTAGCGCAAGCGGCTGAAATTTCGGTAAATGCCTTGCTTTGGCTTTTCTTTTTGGCCCTTTTTTGCCCGATAGCCGCCGTGGCGGAATGAAGGGGCTTGGCGGCCTTCCCTCTTGCCTCTATCGGGGCTTCGCACTAGGGCATGCCTTAACGGTTGTTCAGAACCACCAACGATACCCAGTAAGAAGGACCACTCATGAGTGAGACCGCGGATCGCGTAAAGAAAATCGTCGTCGAACATCTGGGCGTCGAAGCCGAGAAAGTGACCGAAGATGCGAGCTTCATCGACGATCTGGGCGCCGATAGCCTCGACATTGTCGAGCTGGTGATGGCGTTCGAAGAAGAATTCGGTGTCGAAATCCCTGACGATGCGGCTGAGAAGATCGCCACCGTCAAGGATGCGATCGACTATATCGACAGCAAGCAGTAAGGCGTTTTTCGGCCTGATCCCACCGGGGAAGGGCCGTCCTTACGTTCAAGAGATGGCTCCTCCTGTCCGGTGATCCCGGAGCTTGGGGAGCCTTTTCATTTCTGGCGCGCCGTTCACAAGCGCGTTGCAAGTGGCTACATGGGCGGCACAAAGCCCAAAGGTAATTCGGAGCTAGGATATGCGTCGTGTTGTCGTAACCGGCCTTGGCATGGTCAGCCCGCTGGGCGGGAATGTCGAAACCACCTGGAAGAACATCATCGCGGCGAAATCCGGCGCGGCGACGATCGCCCGCTTCGATGCCACCGATTATAAATGCCGCATCGCCTGTGAGGTGAAGCCGGCCGATCATGAATATGGTTATGATCCCTCACTGGACGTTGATCACAAGATTCAGCGCCAGGTCGACCCTTTCATCGTCTACGGCATCTCCGCCGCCAGCGAAGCGCTGCGTGACGCGGGGCTCGACAATATGAGCGAGGAGGAGCGTTTGCGCGCCGGCTGCTCGATCGGGTCGGGCATCGGTGGCCTGCCGGGCATCGAAAGCGAATCGCTGGTGCTGGCCAATAAAGGGCCGAGCCGGGTGTCGCCGCACTTCGTCCATGGTCGCCTCATCAACCTGATTTCCGGTCAGGTTTCGATCAAATATGGCCTGATGGGGCCGAACCATGCGGTCGTCACCGCCTGCTCGACCGGCGCTCACTCGATTGGCGACGCCGCGCGCATGATCGCGATGGACGATGCCGACGTGATGCTGGCGGGCGGCGCGGAAAGCGCCATCTGTCCGATCGGTATCGCCGGCTTCGCGCAGGCGCGTGCGCTGTCGACCGGTTTCAACGACACGCCGGAAAAGGCTTCGCGTCCCTATGACGTCAACCGTGACGGCTTCGTCATGGGCGAAGGCGCGGGCGTGGTCGTGCTGGAAGAATATGAGCACGCCAAGAAGCGTGGTGCGAAAATCTATGCCGAAGTGATCGGCTACGGTCTGTCGGGTGACGCCTATCACGTCACCGCGCCCCATCCGGAGGGCAGCGGCGGTTTCCGGTCGATGCAGATGGCGCTCAAGAAGTCCGGCCTCAGCCTTGAGGACATCGACTATGTGAATGCGCACGGCACCTCGACCCCGCTGGGCGACGAGCTGGAGCTGGGCGCGGTCAAGCGGCTGTTCGGCGACAATCTTTCGACCATGTCGATGTCGTCCACCAAGTCCGCCATCGGCCACTTGCTCGGCGGTGCCGGCGCGGTGGAGAGCATTTTCTGCATCCTCGCCATGCGTGACCAGATCGTGCCGCCGACGCTCAACCTCGACGAACCGAGCGAGAGCTGCAAGGGCGTGGACCTGGTCCCGCACGTCGCCAAGGAGCGCAAGGTGCGTGCGGTGCTGAACAATTCGTTCGGCTTCGGCGGCACCAACGCTTCGCTCATCATGAAGGCGGTCTGACCCCTAAATCCTCCCCTTGTAGGGGAGGTGGCAGGCCGAAGGCCTGACGGAGGGGTGTCACCTTATCGATAGCGGGATACCCCTCCACCACCGCCTTTGGCGGCGGTCCCCCTCCCCTTACAGGGGAGGATGTTATAAGCCTTAGCCGGTTGGACTTTTCTTTGGTCGGGCAGTTGTGATGATGGCAAGACGATCGGGAAATCCCATGCGCCGCCTTGGCTGTATCATTCTCCTGATCGGCTTGGCCGTTGCGGCTTTCATCGCCTTCCGCTTCGTCCATGGCTGGACGGAGCAGGGACCGGCGACCGCTAAGATCAGCATCACCGTGCCGGAAGGGGCTACCCTGTCCGACACGGCGGTATTGTTGAAGCGGGCGGGCGCAGTGCGGTCCGCCGACGCCTTCCTGACCCGCGCCAAGGTCTTCGGCGCGGGCAAGTCGATCAAGGCGGGCGAGTTCGTCATCCCCGCAGGTTCCAGCAACCGCGACATTCTTTCCATCCTGCAAGGCGGCAAGACGCTGACCCGGCTCGTCACCATACCGGAGGGGATGCCTTCCATTCTGGTTTATGAGCGGCTGATGGCGAATGATGAGCTGACCGGCGCGTTGCAGGTGCCGGAGGAGGGCAGCGTGTTGCCCGACAGCTATGCCTTCGACAAGGGTGAGGCGCGCGCCGCCGTCCTGAAGCGGATGCAGGGTGCGATGGACAAGTTGCTCGCCCGGCTTTGGGCCGAACGTGCGTCCAATACGATCGCCAAGACGCCCAGGGAAGCGATCATCCTGGCCAGCATCGTGGAGAAGGAAACCGGCGTGCCGTCCGAACGGCCAATGGTCGCGGGCGTCTACAGCAACCGCTTGCGCCAGGGCATGATGCTGCAGGCCGATCCTACGATCATCTACCCGATTACCCAGGGCAAACCTCTGGGCCGTCGTATCCGCAAGTCGGAAATCGCGGCCGTCAACGATTACAACACCTACGCCATGGTCGGCCTGCCCAAGGGGCCGATCGCCAATCCCGGCCGGCTTTCCATCCTCGCCGTGTTGCACCCGGCGGAAACCAAGGCGCTCTATTTCGTTGCGGACGGGAGGGGGGGGCATATCTTTGCCGACACCTACCAGCAGCATAATGAAAATGTGCGCAAATGGTTCGAGATCAGACGCGCGCGCGGTGAGCTTTGAGCTAAGCCGTCAGGCGGATCGATGAGCGTGCCGATCATCGTCACGGCGCTGATGGGCGCGGCGGATTTTGCCTGGGCGGATAGGCGGCGCCGCGCCCATTTTCCACCCGATCGCAACCTGCTGCCGGCGCATATCACGCTTTTTCATCACCTGCCGCCTTCGGTGCTGGAGGAACTGGCGATGCGGTTGAAGCGTATTTGCGCGGAACCTTCGCCGGCCGCGCGGCTGACGGAGGTCATGTTATTGGAGCGTGGAGTCGCCTATCGGGTGGACAGTCCGGCGCTCATGACGATGCGTGAGCTACTGGTCGAAGCGTTCGCAGGCCTGCTGACGCCGCAGGATCAGGTGCCGGTGCGGCTTCATATTACGGTGCAGAACAAGGTGGCGCGGAACGAAGCAAAGGCTCTCGCAATGCAATTGCGCAAGGACTTCCGCCCACGTCCGCTGGCGATCGCGGGCTTGGCCGCCTGGCATTATCGCGGCGGTCCGTGGGAACTGGCGACGAAGGCGATGTTCCGGGGGTAGCCCGTGCCTTCAGGCCAGTCCGACTTCCTTGAGCGGTATGTCTGCATCCGCCAATTGGGCAATGTCCAGCGCCGCGCCGGACAGCACATGGGCGCGGCCCTGGACATAATCCTTGATCGCATTGACGCAATCGAGCGCGATCACCTTGCCGCCCTTGAGATACACGACCGAGAAACTGCGCTTGGCCGGATCGCCGCGCAGCACCGTCTGGTCGAAGCCTGTCGACAGGCCCACCGTCTGCAGCTTCAGATCATATTGGTTCGACCAGAACCAGGGCACGGCATCATAGGCTTCGTCCTTGCCCATTATGTGGGCGACGGCGACCTTCGCCTGGTCATTGGCGTTTTGCACCGATTCCAGGCGCATCTGCGTGCCACCCGCGAAACGGTTGGCGTGGGATGCGCAATCGCCCACGGCATAGATATCGGGCAGGGAGGTGCGGCAAAATTCGTCGACATCGACCCCGTTGCCGCCCGCCGCGCCCGCCGCGATCAGCGAGCCGGTCTCCGGAATGATGCCGATGCCCACGATCACCATGTCGGTCTCGATCCGCTCGCCGTCGGCCATCAGCACGGCGGTCGCCCTACCGTCCTGCACGTCGATGCAGTCCATTTTCGCGCCAGTCCGCAGGTCGACGCCATGGGCGCGATGCTCCGCCTCGTAGAAGCGCGAAAGATCCTCCCCCGCGACACGGGCAAGCACCCGGTCGAGCGCTTCGAGCAGCACTACCGTCTTGCCGAACTTGGAGAGGACGGCCGCTGCTTCCAGCCCGATATAGCCACCGCCAATGATGGTGACATGGCGGATAGCCTCGATCTTCGCCATCATCGCGTCGACATCGTCGCGGCGGCGCACGGCATGGACGTTGCTCGCGTCAGCACCGTTGCAGGTGAGCATTCGCGGAGAGCCGCCGGTGCACCAGATCAGCTTGCCATAGCCGATCTCTTCGTCGCCCGCAGTGACGAACTTGCCGACCGGATCGACGCTCCTGACCCGCTTGCCCAGCAGCATATCGATCTTGCGCTCTTCCCAGAAGGCAGCGGGGCGGATCAGGATGCGGTCGAAGCTCTTGTCGCCGGCAAAATATTCCTTCGACAGCGGCGGACGCTCATAGGGTGGATATTGCTCGTCGCCGATCATGCCGACCGTGCCGTCGAAACCGGACTGTCGCAGGGAAATCGCCGCCTGCGCGCCCGCATGGCCCGCACCCACGATTAGAACATCATAATAGCCCATCCGCCCGATATCCTCTTCATCATGCCCCGTTTGCGAGGCTGATTGGCGTGCTTTGCCGGGGTAGGCAAGAAGGATATTGATCGGTAGGATGATATAATTGGTAGCGGAGGAGGACCCGAAGCGGCCCGTTTCCTGTTTTTTCGAAGTGCGGAATCCCACGGGTGCGAGGCTCGTCATCGATCGATTAGGTTTTTGCGATGTCGCCCTGTTCGCGCGGGACGCAGGCGATATGCATGTCGCCGAAATGGAAACCGCACTTTCCACCCTTGTCGCGCAGGGCGCTTCCTTCGTGCTGACAGGGAAAGCGGGCACGATACAGAGGCTCCGACGGACCTTGAAGCAACATGGCGTCTCATCGGCCCAACTCGCGACGAAAGCCTATTGGACCCCCGGCAAGACGGGCATGGATTAATCCTGCGTGATTTTACGCTTATTGTATAGCGAACCCGACAAAGCTGTCGCCGAAGTTGCCCGGATCAAGGCGATCAAGGCGGATCAGGGTTCAGTAGGCCTTGCCGCGCTTTTCGAGGATCGCGCGGGTCGTGGTGTGGGTGTTCTTCGGCGTCGGGGTAGGCATCTGCTGGATGCGTCGCACGTTGAGGCCGTGGCCCATTGCCTCGGTGACCAGTTCGCCGTCGCGCATCACGAAGCGGCCACGGACCAGCGTGTGGATCGGTGCACCCTTCGTCTCATAGTCGTGAAAGGGCGTCGAGGAGCCTTTGGACTGCAGCAACGCGGAATCCACCGTGACCACCTTGTCGAGGTCGACGACGACGATATCGGCGTCCGAACCGGGCAGCAATGCGCCCTTGCGGGGGTAGAGTCCGAAGGCCTTGGCCGGCGCCAGCGAGGTCATGCGCACATATTGGTTGAGGGTCATGCGCCCGTTAGCGATCTGTGTGAGCATCAGCGGCATTTGCGTCTGTACGCCGGTGAAGCCGCAATCGGCCCGCCAGATGTCGTCATTATGCTTTTCCGCATGGCTGTGCGGCGCGTGGTCGGTGGCGATCATGTCGATCGTGCCGTCGGCAACGCCCTGCCACAGCTGCTCCTGATGGACCTTCTCGCGCACCGGTGGATTGACCCGGATCAGCGATTTCTTCTCGGTATAGGCGTGCTCGTCCAGCAGCAGATAGTGCGGGCAGGTCTCGGCGGTGATGTCGACGCCGCGCGCCTTGGCTTCGCGCAAGGGCCGCAGTTCGTCGCCCGAGGAGACGTGGAGGACGTGGATGCGCGCGCCGGTCCATTCGGCGAGGATGGCGGCGCGGGCGACCGCTTCCACCGCGACCACCGGCGGGCGGGCATCGAGATGGGCGAGCGGATCGCAGCAGTCATTCTCACGCAGCGTCTTCGAGCGGCGGGCCATGATCGAGGCATTCTCGGCATGGAGCGCAACGCGGTAGCCGTGCTTGGCGATAATCTCGAAGCCCTCGAGGATGGCGCCGCTCGGCGGCGAGGGCAGGTTGCCGAAGGTGTTGCCCATGAAACATTTGAAGCCGGCGACACCGCCTTCGATCAGCGCTTCGAGCTGGTCGAGATTGTCCTCGCCCAACAGGCCGTAGATGCCGAAGTCGACATAGGCCTTCTTCGCCGATGCCAGCTTCAGGTTGAGCGCCTCGACCGTGCCGGTGGGCGGGTTGGTATTGGGCATCTCGAAGACGGTGGTCACGCCGCCCATTGCCGCGCTGGCGGTGCCGGTCTCCCAGGTTTCCTTGTGGGTGTAGCCCGGATCGCGGAAGTGGACGTGGGCGTCGATGGCGCCGGGCAGGATATATTTGCCGGTGGCATCGACCACATCGTCGGCTTCGGGCATGGCGTCGGCGGCGCCGATTGCCAGGATCGCGCCGTCGCGGATCGCGATCGAGGCTTCGAACATGGCGTTGTCGGTGACGAGGGTGGCGCCGTTGATGACGATGTCGGCTTTCATGGTCTTTTCCGTATCGAGATGGATGTTCAGAGTGCGGCCCAGCCGCCATCGACTGGCAGGTCGACGCCAGTGATCTGGCGCGAGACGTCGGAGGCCATGAACAGACATGCCGAAGCGACGTCCTGCCCGGTGCTGATGCGGCGCAGGGCATATTCGGCCGCGTGCTCGGCGATGACCTCGTCCTCGCTCAACCCGCGCGCCTCGGCCATGCCAGGCATGACCTTCGTGCGAAAGCGTGGGCCGTCGACCATGCCGGGGGCGACGATATTGACGTTGATGTTGTAAGGGCCTGCTTCGATCGCGGTCGACTTGGTGATGCCGCGCAGGCCCCATTTCGACGCTGAATACGCCATACGGCCGGCGCGGCCATGCATGCCGAACGTGCCGCCCACGTTCACGATCTTGCCGTAGCGGCGCGCGATCATGCCGGGCAGCACGGCGCGCATCATCAGGAAACAGCCGCCCATGTTGAGCTTGACGATCTCGTCGAAGCCCTCGGGCGTCGTATCCCAGGCGGTGTCGCCCACCGGGCCGGTGCCGCCGGCGACGTTCACCAGCACGTCGACATGGCCCAGTTCGGCCAGCGTTACGGCGATCGCGCTGTCGCAGTCCTTGGGATTCGTCACGTCGCAGCGCAGAATCAGCGCCGATGTAATCGTGTCGATCTGCGTCTTAAGAAGCTGGAGAGCATCCATATCTCTTCCAATAAGAACAAGATTGGCGCCCTCGTTAGCGAAAGCTGTCGAAATATCTGGCCCCATTCCTTTGCCAGCGCCAGTAATGACGACAACTTTATCTTTAAGAGAAAGATTCATTGTTACCCCAAATGCGTACATTGGAAATTTATAGTGCGTTAATAATAATTATATTGACAGATAATCGATACTATGAGTTCTGGAGGGGCGTTTCTTGCCAATCGCACCCTCCAATGCTTGTTGCATAAGGGATGTACCGTTGCCCAAGCGGTGCTAAACTGCGGGCACGGTGTAGCCAAAAACCGAACGGAGTCGCGCATGGCGCTACGCAACCAGAGAATCTGGCAATATATCGATGAGGTGGCCCGCGTGGGGTCGGTCCGCCAGGCGGCCGAGCGCCTGAACGTCACACCGTCGGCTCTGCTGCGCCGTATCCAGGACGTCGAGCACGATCTCAACGCCATCATATTCGAGCGCCATTCTTCAGGCGTGCGCCTGACGGCGGCGGGAGAAGTGCTGATCGGCTGGATACGCCTGCAGACATCCGAGTTGCGCCGGGTCTACTCGCAGATCGAGGAACTCGAAGGCCTGCAGCGCGGGGAAGTGCGCATCGCGTGCAGCCAGGCCGTCGCCCGCAGCTTCGTCCTCCGGCACATTACGAATTTCCGCAAGCAGCACCCGAACGTGAAGTTCAAGGTCGCGGTGACCGACCACAGCACTGCCGTCCGCTCGCTGATGGAATATGAAATGGATCTCGTGCTGATCTTTCGTCCGCTGCGCTCGTTGGAACTGCATCCCATTATGTCCATCGGGCAGGGCCTGGTAGCCGTCATGGCGGCGGATCACCCGCTGGCGAAGAACGACATCCTGCGGCTGCGGCAATGTGCCGAGTATGAAGTGGCGATGCCTGACATAGCCTTTGGCGGGCGCGAGATCGTGGAAAGCCGGTTGCTGTCGAGTTCGGCCAAACTCAACGTGGCGGTGGAGGCCAATAGTTTTGATTTCCTAGGCGAACTGGTGGCGAGCAGCAATCTCATCACCTTCCAGATCGACATCGGCGCGGATACCTGGCGGCACGACCCGCGTTATGCGGTGCGGCGGATCAGCGACATCGATCGCACCTATGGACCGCTGGTGCTGGGTCAGCTCAAGGGCCGACCGCTGCCGCTGGTCGCGGCCAAGTTCGCGGAACAGATGGCGCGCGACCTCAACGACTGCCGCTCACTGCCGACGATTCCGGGCGGCGAAGACTGGAGCGGCGAGGAAGAGGAAGATGTCGAGGACATCGGTTTGGAAAAATAGCAGGTGCGAGGGCCGCGGCCCTCGCATACCGGACCTATCCGGCGAACCCGTAGTCCCTGGCGGCCGCCTGCGGCGTGATCATGCCTTCTTCGATATCGTGCGCGATCTTCGCCGGATCGCGTGTGGTCGGCGTGCCCAGCCCGGCACCACCTGGAATTTCGAGTATCAGCCGTTCGCCCCGCGGGATTGCCTGAAGACCTTTGGCACGCATGGCCTTGCCGCCTGAAGTTCCCACTTTGCCGGATGCTCCGTCGTGGCCGCCGTCGCGTCCCTTGGCCGGGCGCTCGACGCGCTCGAACATGGCGAGTACCTCGAAACCGCTGCCGTCGCGCATGCCGACTTCCACCGTCTGGCCGAGACCGCCGCGGCGCTCGCCGGGGCCGCCGCTGTCGGCGCGCAGTTCCTTGCGCCAGATGACGATCGGGGCGGCGCTTTCGGTCACTTCCACCGGCATGGCGCGTACGCCGCTGGGGAAGGCGGTGCCCGAAAGACCGTCCTGCGCGGGCCGCGCGCCCGAGCCGCCCGAGTTGAAGAAGATCGCATCGAAACTCTGGCCCTGTCGCGAATTGCCCTGCGCGGGCAGGTTGCCGCGCAATTGTACCGACCACAGGCACGAACTGCCCTCGGCCGGCACCCGGTCCGGGATCGCCTGCGACAGGCAGCCGAATACGAGGTCGGGCAGCATCTGGCCGATGACGTGGCGCGCGGCGACCGGCCAGGGGCGCTGGACGTTGAGGATCGAACCTTCCGGCGCGATGACGCGGAAGGGTTCCAGCGCGCCGAAATTGTTGGGCACGTCGGGCGAGATCACGCAGCGCAGGCCGAACACCGTATAGGCGCGGCAATAGTTGAGCACCACGTTGATGCCGCGCGGCAGGCACGGGTCGGTGCCTTCATAGTCCATCGTCAGGCTGTCCCCCGCGATCGTCAAAGTTCCGCGCAGCGTCACCGGATGGTCATAGCCGTCGATGACGAGCGTGCTGGACCACGAGCCGTCGGGCAGCCGAGCGATCTCCGCTTTTGTTGCGGCGAGCGAGCGTGCGACGATGTAGTCGGCCACATGCGACAGGTCGGCCATGGCGAATTCGCCGAGCATCGCGGCGAGGCGCCGGGCCGCCGCCTCGTTGCTGGTGATGTAGGAGAGGACGTCGCCCTTGACCTGCATCGGCATACGCACGTTGACGCACAGTATGTCGATCAGATCCTGGTTGACGACGCCCGCCGAGGCGAGCTTCATCAGCGGGATCTGCAGGCCTTCCTCGTAGATCGAGCGCCCGTCCGGGCCTTGTCCAAGCCCGCCGATGTCGACCTGGTGGCAACACACCCCGAACAGTCCGACGACGCGCCCATCGTGGAAGGCAGGCGAGACGACAGTGACGTCGTGCAGGTGCCCGGCGGTAAGCCAGGGGTCGTTGGTGATAAAGTGATCGCCCTGCTGCATCGTCGCGATCGGGAATCTGGCGAGAAAATGGCGCACGCCCTCGGCCATCGAGTTGACGTGGCCGGGCGTGCCGGTGACGGCTTCGGCGATGAGGCGGCCTTCGAGGTCGAACAGGGCCGCCGAAAGATCGCCGGCATCGCGCACGGTGGTGGAGAAAGCGGTGCGCATCAGCGTCTGCGCCTGCTCTTCGACGATCGAGATCAGGCGCGTCCAGATCACCTGCATGCGCAGTTCGGTGAGGGCGTGGCCGGTCGAATTCGAGGTCATCGGGAAACTCCCTGTTCGCGGCGGGTCAGCACCAGATAGCCGCGTTCGTCCATGCGTCCGTCGAAGCGAGGGGAGACGACCGTGGTGGTCTCGCGCTCGGCGACGAGTGCGGGGCCGGTGAAACGGTCGCCCGGTCGCATATCCTCGCGGGCATAGAGGGCGAAGTCGAGCGGTTCGCCGGTGAGCGGGTCGATCACCTTGCGGGTTCCAACGGGCACGGCGTCGCGCGGGGAGGCCGGCGCCGTGGCGCCCTGGGCGGAGAAGCCGCCAGCCGCGACGGTAACGCGCCAGGTCAACATCTCGATCGGCAGGTCGAGTATCATGCCGCCATATTGCGCGCGATAGGCCGCCTCGAACGCGGCCTTGAGCACCGCTATGTCCTGCGCGCCCAGCGTGCGGGCGGGAAACTCGAAGGGAATCTCATAGCCCTGGCCCTGGTAGCGGGCCAGGCAGACGCGCTTTTCCGCCTGCGCCTTGCCCGACGCCCCGGCGCTGACCAGCGCCCGCGCTTCGTCGGCCATCTCGTCGAGCAGGGCGTTGAGCCGGTCGATATCGACCATGTCGAGCCGCATCGTCAGGCTCCGTGCGACTTCGTAGGAGACCGGCGCGCGCAGGAAGCCCACCGCCGAGCCGACGCCCGCGCCCGAGGGCACGATGACGGTGCCGATACCCAGCTTCTCGGCGAAGCTGGCCGCGTGGAGCGGGGCGGCTCCACCGAAGGCGATGAGGGTTCGTTCGTCCAGCGTCATGCCCTGTTCGACCGCATGGACCCGCGCGGCGCTGGCCATGGTCTCGTCGACGATCTCGCTGACGCCCACCGCCAGCGTCTCGGCCTTGCCGTCCCACAGGCCGAGGCCCGCGAGCGCGGTAGCGGCATTTTCGGGCCGCAGCGTTACCTTGCCGCCGGCGAAGCGCGCGGGGTCGATGCGGCCGAGCATGATGTCAGCATCGGTCACGGTCGGCCGCTCGCCACCGCGCCCATAGGCGGCCGGACCCGGTTCGGACCCGGCGCTGTGCGGGCCGACGGCGAGGCGCCCGGCGCTGTCGACCGAGGCGATCGAGCCGCCGCCCGCGCCGATCTCGACCATTTCGACGACCGGGATGCGTAGAGGCAGGCCGCTGCCCTTGCGGAAGCGGTGGACGCGGCCGACCTCGAACACCTGCGAGGTCTGTGGCGCGCCATCGTTGATAAGGCAGATCTTGGCGGTGGTGCCGCCGACATCGAGCGCCAGCACCCGGTCCGCGCCGCATTCGACAGCCACCGAGGCGGCGAAGATCGCGCCGCCCGCCGGGCCGCTCTCGACCAGCCGCACCGGGAAGCGGGCGGCGGTATCGACCGTGGTCAGCCCGCCCGAGGAGAGCATCAGGTAGAGCGGGCAGGCGAAGCCCATCTCGACCAGCCTGCGCTCCAGCCGGCGCAAGTAAGCGTCGACCAGCGGTTGCACATAGGCGTTGGCGGTGGTGGTGGAAAAGCGCTCATATTCGCGCATTTCCGGCGAAACCTCGCAAGAGAGCGAAATCGAGACGCCGGGCATTTCCTCACGCAGGATCTGGCCGGCACGCTGCTCGTGCGCGTCGTTGACGTAGCTGTGCAGGAAAGCGACCGCCACGCTTTCCACGCCTTGTGTGCGGAACGCGGCCGCGGCTTCACGCACGGCCTGTTCGTCGAGCGGGACGAGGATGTTGCCCAGTGCGTCGAGGCGTTCGGGCACGCCCAGACGCAAGCGGCGCGGCACCAGCGGTTGGGGCTTTTCCATGGAAATGTCATACTGGTCGAAGCGGCTCTCGGTGCCCAGCGCCAGCGCGTCGCGAAAGCCCTCGGTGGTGAGCATCGCGACGGTGACGCCGCGTCGCTCGATCAGCGCATTGGTGGCGAGCGTGGTGCCGTGGACCACCAGCGAGACCTGCGCCGGCGCAATGCCGGCTTCGTCGAGCAGCAGGCTCACGCCGTCGAGCAGGGCGCACTCGGGCGCGTCGTAGGTGGTCAGCAGCTTGGTGGAGTGGCGGCGGCCGTCGATCTCAAGCACGACGTCGGTGAAGGTGCCGCCGATGTCGGCGCCGATCTGGGCGGAAATCATCGGATCAGTTATAGGCATCATGGGGGTTCTTGGACAATTGGCTGTAGAAACGGGCGAGATGGTCGGCCACGCGGACCGGCGCGTAGCGGGGGCCGTCGCCGAGGAGTTCAGGCAGCGGCGCCACCGTCACTGTGCGGTCCGGGTTGGCGAAGTAGGGGACCGAGAAGCGCTCGACGTCGGTGCGGTTGCGCACGCGGTGATAGTTCGAGATGAAGCGGCCGTTCGACCACCACATCATCATGTCGCCCACGTTGATGGTGAAGGCGCCTGGGATCGGCGGGGCCTGAATCCAGGTCCCGTCTTGGCGCTTGACCTCTAGCCCGCCGATCCGCCCCTGGGCGAGGATCGTGAAGGGGCCTTCGTCGGTGTGCGAGATCATGTTCGAGACGTCGGTGTCGGCGCTGTCCGGCAGGACCGGATAATAGTTGAGGCTGAGTTGCGAGGGCGGCTGGACGAAACAGCTATCGAAGCGGTTCTCCTCCAACCCGAGGCCCAGCGCGAAGGCGCGCAGCAGTTCGCGGCCCAGGCCCAGCATCGCGGTGAGGTACGCTTCGTTCGCCGCACGGAAGGCGTCCATGCCTTCGGGCCAGCGGTTGGCGTGGTCGAAGATGCGGGCGTGCTCCATGTCGCCGGGGTCGGCGGGCCATTCATGCTGCAGGCGGTATTGCTCGAACATGCGGGTGTTGCGCGAGAGCGGCTGGCGCTCGGGCATGGGCAGATAGCCGCGATACCATTCGGGGGTGGCATAAGCGCCGGCGCGCTCCTCGGCAGGGCGCGAGAAGAAGTCGGCGGCGGCGGCGAGGATCGCGTCGACGACGGTTTGAGGGACGCCGTGGCCGGTCAGGTAGAAGAAGCCGATCTGCTCGCAGGCCTGCGCGATCTCGCCTGCCACCACGCGGCGCGCCCGGGCATCGCCGGTGAGGAAGGGCGCGAAGTTGATCAGGGGAATCTCCTCCAGCGACACGGCGGCGGCCGCCGTGATATCGTCCTCGCTTCTTTCGCTACGGCTCATTCTCGAAACTCCTTGAACGGCGCCGTGGGAGGGTGCCTTTCGTTGTGCAGCGGTGCGTCCGGCAGTGCGTCTCGCGGGGCCGATGCGGTCCGTTGTTGCAACGTTTAGGACAACGCAAACGGCCCTTGCTGTGCTTTTTCGTATCGGACCCGTCTACTAATGATCACCTTCCGCTATGACCGCCTTGAGGTAGGCATTGGCCGGAAGACCAGGCCCTGAAACGACATGGCGGATGACGTGAGGATGAACGAAGCAGCCGAACAGACGAGCCTTGCCGGCAAGGTCGTGCTGGTGACCGGCGGGACGCGCGGCCTCGGCCTCGGCCTTGCGCGCGCGCTGGGTCGCAAGGGCGCGCGTGTGGCGCTGGTCGGGCGCGACGCCGCTACCGGGGAGGCCGCGGTCGCGGCGCTGACCGACGAGGGCATCGCCGCCTGCGCTTTCGCCGCCGACGTTTCCGTCGATGCCGCGATGCACGATGCCGCCGCCGCCGTTCAGGCGCGGCTGGGTGCGATCGACATACTCGTCTGCGCCGCCGGCGTCGGCGCGCCGCGCCGTCCGGTGTGGGAAGCGACAGCCGCCGACTATCGCGGCTGTTTCGACATCAATGTTCTTGGCGTGGTCAACACCATGGCGGCGGTCATGCCCGCTATGGTAGCGCGCGAGGTAGGGCATATCGTCGCCATCGGCGGGACTTACGGACATAAGGGTGTCGCCGGATTCTCGCTCTATGCCGCCTCGAAATGGGCGCTGCGCGGGCTGGTCAAGTCCGCCGCGCTCGACGCCGCGCCGCATGGGGTGCGCGTCAACATGATCTCGCCCGGCGGTGTCGAGGGCGAGCGAATCCACCGCCTGTTCCGCGAATCCGCCCAGCGCAATGGCGAGCCGGAGGATGCGCCGCTCAAGCGTTTCCTCGCTGGTACCGCGCTCGGCCGCCTCGTCACCGAGGGCGACATCGCCGGGGCTTTGTTTCACCTCGTCGGCCCGGGCGGGCGCATGATAACCGGGCAGGATATCGTCGTCGATTCCGGCACCGTGATTTAAGGAGACCGCAGCATCATGACCGACATTACCGGCTTCCGGCGTGAGACTCAGGCGCTCCATGCGGGTCGCAATCCGGAAGCCAATTTCGGCGTCGTCAATCCGCCGGTCTATCACTGTTCGACCGTGCTGTTCGATTCGGTGGAGGCTCTGCTGGAGACCCGCCGCGACCGCGCCTCGGGCGCCTTCGAGGGCTTCACCTACGGGCGCGAGGGCACCGTCACCACGCGCGCCTTTGAGGATGCGATCACGCTGCTCGAAGGTGGCTATCGGGCGATCACCACCAGTTGCGGCCTCGGTGCGATCTGCGCATCGCTGACGGCGTTCCTCTCCGCTGGCGACCACCTGTTGATCGTCGACAGCCTCTACGGCCCGGCGCGCGACTTCTGCGAGAGTTTCCTGCGCAAGTTCGGGGTGGATATCACCTATTACCGCCCGGATGTGGGCGCAGGCATCGTAGATCTGTTCCGGGAGAATACCAGGGTCGTCTATCTCGAAAGTCCCGGCTCGCTGACCTTCGAGATGACCGACGTGCCGGCCATTGCCCGGGAATGCCGCGCGCGCGGAATCTGGACGATCTTCGACAACACCTGGGGTTCGTCGATCAACTTCCGCCCGCTGGAGCATGGGGTCGACGTCTCGATCAACGCGGCGACGAAATATATCTCCGGGCACTCCGACCTCATGCTCGGCATCGCCGTGACTACCCGGGATGCTTTCATCCCGGTGAAGAAGACCGCGTCTGGCTCGGGCTATTGCGGCGGGCCGGATGACGTTTACATGGCGATGCGCGGGCTTCGCACGCTGCCGCTCAGGATGAAGCAGCACCATGCATCCGGCCTGTTCATCGCCCAGTGGCTGCAGGACCGTCCCGAGGTTCACCGCGTCATGCACCCCGCGCTGCCCGGCGATCCCGGCCACACGATCTGGAGGCGCGACTATGACGGCGCCTCCGGCCTGTTCGGCTTCGTGTTGGAGGCGTGCACGGAAAAGCAGTTCGCCGCCTTCATGGACCATATGGACCTGTTCAAGCTCGGCTATTCCTGGGGCGGCTTCGAGAGCCTCGTGGTGCCGACCTACCCCAACACCCTGCGCTCGGCGACCGAATGGTCCGCGCCCGGGCCGGCGGTGCGCATCCATGTCGGCCTCGAGGCGATCGAGGATCTCGTCGCCGACCTTGAACGCGGTTTCGCGCGCCTCGCCGCCGCTGCCTGACCATTTTACGGAAGTAGACATCATGACCCTGATCGACATCACCGCCGGCCCGTTCCAGTTCGTCGCGAAGCTGGAGGAGACCCTAGCCCCCGTCACCGCCGCTCGCTTCAAGGCGATGCTGCCCTATGAAGAGAGGCTCATCCACGTCCGCTGGAGCGGCGAGGGCGTGTGGATTCCCATGGGTGACGCGCATTATGAACTGCCTTGGGAGAACCCCACCCGCTACCCGGCGCCCGGCCAGTTCATCTTCTATCCCGGCGGCTACAGCGAATGCGAGATCCTGTTGGCCTATGGCGGCGTCGCTTTCGCCAGCAAGCTGGGTCCGCTGGCGGGCATCCACTTCCTGACCATCGTCGAAGGGCTGGAGCATTTGCCGGAGTTGGGCAGAAGGGTGCTCTGGGAAGGCGCGCAGGCCGTCAGCTTCCGACTGAGAGCTTGATCCGATGGGGACGGACCTTCGCGAGGAACGCCTGCTGATCGCCGGCCAGTGGCGCCCGGCCAGCGCGGGCGCAACCTTCGAGACCAGCAATCCCGCCACCGGCGAGATACTGGCCCGGATCGCGCGGGGCACGGCCGAGGATGTCGACCGGGCCGTCGCGGCGGCGCGCCGGGCCTTCGAGGAAGGTCCGTGGCCGCGCTTTTCGCCGGCGGATCGGCAAAAGCTGCTGCTGCGCCTCGCCGACCTGCTTGAACGCGATGCGGAAGGGTTCGCCCGGCTCGACACGCTGGAGATGGGCTCGCCAATCCGCCACACGCGCGGTTCGGTGGCGATGCTGGTCGACCTACTGCGCTACTTCGCCGGTATCGCCCGCTCGATCGAGGGGACGACGAACGCCCCGTCCGATCCCGGCACGTTCGTCTGTACGGTGAAGGAGCCGGTCGGCGTGTGCGGCGCGATCATTCCCTGGAACGGCCCGCTCTGGGCTAGCGTCCTCAAGCTCGGCCCGGTGCTGGCGAGCGGCTGTACGCTCGTTCTCAAGCCCGCCGAGGATGCCAGCCTTGCGCCCTTGCGTTTCGCCGAACTGGCGCTCGAGGCCGGCGTACCCGACGGCGTGTTCAACGTCGTCACCGGCTATGGGGCTGAGGCCGGGGCGGCGCTGGCTGCGCACCCTGGCGTCGACAAGATCGCCTTCACCGGCTCGGAAGCCACTGGGCGGCGCATCGTCGCGGCCTCGGCGGGCAATCTCAAGCTGCTCTCGCTGGAGTTGGGCGGCAAGTCGCCGAACATCGTCTTCGCCGACGCCGATCTGGAAGCGGCAGCGAAGATGGCGGTGATCGCCGCCTTCGCCAATTCGGGCCAGGTGTGCAGCGCGGGCACGCGCCTTTTCGTGGAGCGCGCCGTCCACCGCGAATTCGCCGCCGAAGTGGCGCGCATCGCCGCGAGCCTCAAGGTCGGCGATGGGCTCGATCCGGCGACGGACCTCGGCCCGCTGGTCTCCGGCCGCCAGCTGGAGCGGGTGTGCGGCCACATGGACGATGCCCTGGCGGCCGGGGCGCAGGCGATCTCGGGTGGCGGCAGGCTCACCGGCGGGGAATATGACAAGGGTTTCTTCTTTCCGCCGACGGTCCTCGTCGATGCGCGCGATGACATGCGGGCGGTGCGTGAGGAGATATTCGGTCCGATCCTTGCGACCCTGCCTTTCGACAGCGAGGCGGAAGTGATCGCCCGCGCCAACGCGACCGAGTTTGGACTGGGCGCAGGCGTGTGGACCGGCAGCGTGGGGCGCGCCCACCGCATGGCGCGGGCGCTGAAAGCGGGTTCGGTCTGGGTGAACTGCTACAACCGCATGGACCCGGCCGTGCCATCGGGCGGGATCAAGGCCAGCGGACACGGGCGCGAATATGGCCGCCAGCATGTCGAGGAGCATTTCCAGACCAAATCGATCTGGATCGACACGACGGTGTGATTGGACGCGGTAAGCTGTCCTTGCCTCACAACCATTTGGGCACGATCGGCTTCTCGAACGCGGCGAGGGCGTCGATCAGGGCGTCGGGTTCGGCTTCCAGGACGATGCCTTTGCGGTGTTCGGGGGGCAGGAACTTCTCCTCGATCATGCGGTCGATGAAGCCCATGAACGGTTCGTGGAAGCCGCCCACATTGTAGAGGCCGACGGGTTTGTCCAGCTCGCCGAGTTGATTGAGGGTCCAGGCCTCCATGAACTCCTCCAGCGTGCCGATGCCGCCGGGCAGGGCGATGCAGGCGTCCGCGACCGAGAGCATACGCTCCTTGCGCACGCGCATCGATTCGACGACTTCGTGCCGCGTGAGACCGGGGTGGAGGTGCCCCTTGTCAAACAGGCGCTGGTTGATAACGCCGTGGACGTGGCCGCCGCCGGCCAGCGCGGCATCAGCGAGGATGCCCATCAGACCCTTGTGGGTGCCACCATAGACGATCCCGATGCCTCGTCGGGCCAGGGCCGAACCAAGGGCAGCCGCGGCCTGCTCATATTTGTCGCCGAGGCCGGTGTTGGAGCCGCAGAATACGGCGACGCGGCGGATTTCGCGCTGGGGCTGGTTCATTCGGGACATACTCTCGGGATGGCAGCAAGTGCGGTAGCACTAGGTTCTAAATAATGGCGCTGCAACGGCACATGTGTAGCGCTTCCGGCAACATCGCGGGGGCCTCTCGGCAACACGCGCCGCGTGCGCGATCGGGCATGAAGCGGGCAGTGGCCGACGGCAGCCGCGTCGAGGCGGCTGGCCGGACAGAGCCTCGGTTCGATGATTGACGGATTAGACGCCCATGACACCTGAACAGAACGATCTCGTCACCCTCAGCGGCAAGGATCGCCCGCTCGGTGCGCTGCTGCGTCGCTACTGGCAGCCGGTCGCGCTGCTAGAGGAACTCGACGGCCCGCGCCCGGCCAAGGCGGTCAAGGTGCTGGGGCAGGACATGGTGCTGTTCCGTGACGAGGCGGGGCGCCTCGGCCTGCTCGACCGCGATTGCCCGCACCGGGGGGCAGACCTTGCCTTCGGTCGGCTCGAGGACGGCGGTTTGCGTTGCCTGTTTCACGGCTGGCTGTTCGACGTGGACGGCAATTGCATCCAGACGCCCGGCGAGCCGGCTGGCAGCAAGTTGTGCACGCGCGTAAGGCAGCGCGCCTATCCCGTCGTCGAGCGTGCCGGCATGATCTTCGGCTTTCTTGGAGAAGGCGAGCCGCCGGCCTTCCCCGGCCTGGACTGCTTCGCGGCACCCGACAGCCACGTCTTCGCCTTCAAGGGCTATCTCGACTGCAACTGGCTCCAGGCGCTCGAAGTGGGCGTCGATCCGGCCCATGCCAGCTTCCTGCATCGCTTCTTCGAGGACGAGGAGGCTGACGCCTACGGCAAGCAGTTCCGCGCCCGCTCGGCCGACAGCGACATGACGATGATCCAGGTGCTGCGCGAGTTCGAGAATCCCGACATCACGATCTCGCCCACCGATATCGGCTTCCGCCTCACGGCGCTGCGCCCGCTGCCCGAGGGGCAGACCCATGTGCGCATCACCAATCTGTTCTTCCCGCAGGCCTTCGTGATCCCGCTGTCGGAGACGATGACGATCACCCAATGGCACGTCCCGATCGACGATCATAGCTGCTACTGGTACGCCGCCTTCACCAGCTTCACCGATGCGGTCGACAAGCCCGAGATGCGCCGCCAGCGCCTGACGCTCTACGAACTGCCCGACTATAAGCCGCGCCTGGGCCGTCATAATGACTATGGCTACGACATGGTCGAGCAGAGGGGCCGAACCTACACCGGCATGGGCGAGGACATCAACGTCCATGACCAGTGGGCGGTCGAATCGATGGGCCGAATCCAGGACCGCACCCGCGAGCATCTGGGCACCACGGACAAGGGCATTGTCGCCTACCGCACGATGCTGTTGAGGCAGATCCGCAAGGTGGAGCAGGGCGAGCGCCCGTTGCTCGACCTGACGGCGGAGGAAGCAATGGGGATCGGCGATCCCGGAACGATCGACGGCGTCGCGCCTGCCGGAGCCGACCTCGAGGCCTATTGGCGCGGCGTCGATGCGCGCCGCCGCGAGGCTGCGCCCTGGGCCGCCGCGCGCATCGCGACGCCCGCCGCATGACCGGCTTTATCGAGGGCCACGGCCTCTGGAACGAGGATCAGGCCCGGCTCGTCCGTGAGGTCGAACGCCGGATCGCGGCGGACGATGTCGCGACGGTGCGCCTGTGCTTTGCCGACATGCACGGCATCCTGCGCGGCAAGACGCTGCTGGCCGCCTCGCTGCCGGGCGCGCTCGAGGACGGCTGTGCGATCACCTCGACACTGCTGCTCAAGGATACCTCGCATCGCACCGTCGCGCCGGTGTTCGCGGCGGGGGCGGGGATCGGCAATGCCGACCTCCAGGGCGGCGGCGACGTCATCATGGTGCCCGACCCAGCTACTTTCCGCATGCTGCCCTGGGCGCCCGGCACCGGCTGGATGCTGTGCGACCTGTTTCACAATGATGGCCGCCCGGTCGTCGCCTCGACGCGCAGGCTGGCACGCGATGCGGTGGCGCGGCTGGCGCGGCGCGGGTTCGAATATGTCAGCGGGCTGGAGGTGGAGTTTTACCTGACCCGCTTGGATGATCCGGCGCTGGCGCTGCAGGATGCCGGGCAACCGGCGCGGCCGCCGCAGGTTTCGCTCCTGCATCAGGGCTATAATTATCTGACCGAGCAGCGCTACGATCAAGTCGAGCCGATCCTGGAGATATTGCGGCGCAACTGCCTGTCGCTCGGCCTGCCGCTCCATTCGATGGAAGTGGAATTTGGCCCGAGCCAGTGCGAATTCGTGTTCCGTACCGGCACCGGCATCGGTCCGGCTGACGACATGCTGCTGTTCCGCAGCATGGCCAAGCAGGTCGCGCGCCGCCACGGCCATCATGTCAGTTTCATGTGCCGCCCGCAATTGCCCGAGGCGATGGCGAGCGGCTGGCACCTCCACCAGTCGCTGCGCGACCTTCGCACCGGGGCCAACGCCTTCGCGCCCGATGACGGCGCGGCGGGCCTCTCGGAAGTCGGCCGGCAGTTTCTCGCAGGGCTGCTGGCGGGCGCGGCGGCCGCAACGCCGTTCTCGACGCCGACGATCAACGGCTACAAGCGCTATCGTCCCAACTCGCTGGCGCCCGACCGGCTGGCGTGGGCGCAGGACAATCGCGGCGCCCTCCTGCGCGTGCTCGCCCAAGGCGCACCCAAGCTGCGTCGCATCGAAAACCGCGTGGGCGAGCCGGCCGCCAATCCCTATCTTTACCTCGCTTCGCAGATGGTAACGGGACTGGCCGGAATCGAAGCCGGGATGAAGCCGCCGGCAGCCGTCGATTCTCCCTATGCCGCCGAGGCGGAAAGCCTGCCGCGCAGCCTCGAGGTAGCGCTGGACCTGCTCGATGGAAGCGCGTTGCTGCGCGGGGCTTTCGGCAACGACTTCGTGGACCATTTCCTGATGATAAAGCGCGCGGAAGTGGCGCGCTGCAACCAGACGGTCACCGACTGGGAGCATCGGGAGTATTTTGACTTGTTTTAAGGAAACGATGTCGTCCCGAGGACATCCCGGGACGACGTACATTCGGATCGGAAAGCCTCTATAGCGTCGCGCCGCCGTCCACGACTAGTTCCTGCCCGGTGATGTTCCGGCCGCCCTCGCCGACGAGGTAGAGTATCATCGCGACGATGTCCTCCATCTCGCTGGGGCGCTCGAGCGGGATGCCCATGTCGGCGACATAAGCCTTGAGCGCCTCTTCCTCGCTGAGTCCCCGCTGCTCAGCCAATCGGCGCCAGTTCGCCTTCATGCGTGGCACCGCGATCGGACCCGGCGCAACATAGTTGACCGTCACGCCGTCCGGCCCCGCTTCCAGCGCCGCGCTGCGGGTAAGGCCGCGCAGACCCCATTTCGAAGCCGAATAGCTCGATCGTCCGGCCCGGCCGCGCATGCCGTGGTTGCCGCCGATGTTGACCACGCGGCCCGCGCCTGCCTTGCGCATCACCGGCAGCAGCCGTGACAGGACGATGAAGGGCGCGCGCAGATTGGTGGCCAGGGTGCTGTCAAACTCGTCGATGCTGAATTCGCCGATCGGGGGCGAGAGCGGACCGGTATAGCCCGCCGCGTTCACCACCACGTCGACCCGCCCCCGCGACCATGCAAGAAAGCCGTCGAGTGCGGCGTCGAGCGCGGCCGCGTCGCGCACATCGACGGTGAGGATCAGCGCATCGCCGCCGTCGGCGCGGATTGTCTCGGCGGCCGCTTCCATCTCGGCGGTGCGCCGGGCGAGCAGCGCGACGTCGTAGCCCGCCGTACCGAGCGAGAGCGCGATCTCGCGCCCGGTGCCCGCGCTCGCGCCGGTAACGATGGCGATGGGCCGCCGGCCGGATGTGGCCATCACTGGGCGTCCGCGAAGAATTTGCGCTTCGATTCGGCCTGGATCTTGTAGATCGAGCTGCCGGCGCGTGAGGGGAAGGGGAGCTTCACGTAATTTTCCTCGAAGCGGATTTCGGTGGTGGAAGGACCACAGACGAGGCGCGATTCATATTCCTCCCAGTCGACCTTGTAGAAGAGGGGGAAGGCGTCGCTGGCGGCATATTCGTAGAACAGGATGCGGCGCGGATCGCCCGAGCGGTTCACGCTTGATCCATGGAGCGTCATCGGGTGGTGAAAGCTGACGGTGCCGGGAGGGCCTTCGAGCAGCACCGCCTTGGCGATGTCGAACCCGGCGACGTCCACCGCCCCGCAAAAAAAGCCTTCCTCATCATGATGATCGAGCAGCGGCCCCCTGTGGCTGCCGGGAATGACCTGCATCGCCCCATTCGATGCCGAGGCACCATCGAGCATGATCGAGGCTACGCAGGTCGACATGTTGGTGTGCGGGGCGAAGGCCCAGTCCTGGTGCCATTCGAGCGCGGCGCCGCCATTGGCCGACTTCATGTTGATCTTGGTGTGGCTGAGCCGGACCAGCTTGCCGATGATCCGGGTGAGGATCTCCAGCACCTGCGGGTTGCCGGCCTGCTCGGCATAATAGGGATCGATGCGGTTGGGCTTCTTGATGCGCTGGATCGTACGAAGGCCGTCGGCGTCGGTGTCGAAATCGAACCTGGCGTCGTCGCCTTCGGCTTGCGCTGCACGGGCCGCCACGCTGTCGGTCAGGGCGCGCAGATTCTCGAGTACCGGACCATGCAGCAGTCCGGGCACGACCACATAGCCATGTTCGAGATAGTGCGAAACGATGTCGTCGAGGTTCATGACTCAGTCCTTGGGGAGGCGCAGGTCGGTGACGACCATATGCGCCTTGTAATGGGTGATGCACAGCGGCAGCCGCGCGTTGCGCATCGCGTTCTGCCCGGTCGCGCCGCAGGCCCAGAAGACCGGCAGCTCGCCGGGGTTCAGCCGGGTCAGGCCGTGGCCGCCATAGCTGTTCGCGAGGTCGGCAATGCCGAGATCCTCGGGCAGCCCGAGCGATACCGGCGCGCCGTGATATCGCGGATAGCGGGCAGAGAGGATCGTCGCGCGAATGGCGTCGGTCGGCGAGAGCGCGCGCATCGAGACGATCAGCTTGCCGCTGAACGGACCTACCGGAACGGTGTCGCGCGTGGTCTCGTACATGGCGGAGACATTGCCTTCGTCGAGATGGCGCAGGCGCACGCCATGGGCCTGGAGGATCGCCTCGAACGAGAACGAACATCCCAGCACGAAGGAGACCAGGTCGTCGCGCCAGGCGTGGCTGGCGTCGCGCGGTGTCTCTGCCAGTTCGCCGTCGCGGAAGACCATGTAGCCGCCGGTGTCGCGGGCGAGATCGAGATCGGCGGCGAGAGCGGGGATGGTCCGCGATCCCGGCTCGCTGCGGCCCAGGATCGGCAGCGCCTGCGGGTTCGAACGGCAATAGAGTTCGAAGGCGTCGGCATGGGCTTCGGGCACCGCAACGAGGTTGCCCTGCACGAAATCGCGCGCGACGAGGTTGGTGAAGCCGGTGAACCGCCCGTCGCGAATGGCGCGGCGCGTGGCGGCCGGATCGCCGACATCGAAGTCTGGCGAGGGGATGTCGATGGGATATGACTGTGCCATGCCGACGATATTAGCCAATCCCGGTGTTGCCGAGAGTTGCTTTTTGATGCCGTACCCGTTGCCGATAGGGCCATGGGCGGCAACCGCACACTCGTGCTTCGCTGAACCGCATCGCGATGGAAGAGAGTATACACGCATATGGCCGGTATTTTGATCATAGGCGGCGCGAGCGGCCTTGGCGGGGAGATCGCCGCCGATTTCGCACGGTCCGGGGACGGCGTGCTGCTGGTGGATCAGGGCGCGGTTCCCGCCGGACTCGGGGCGGGCGTGGCCTATCTCGCGCTGGACCTCGCAGCCGAGGATAGCGGGGCACGGGCGGTACGCGAAGCGGTGGACAGGTTCGGGTCGATCGATACGCTGGTCGTGGCGGCTGCGGCGATGGACAGCGCGCCGATCACGGCGTGGACCGCCGCGATGTGGGACCGGGCCGCCGCCGTGAACCTGCGCCTGCCGTTCCTGGCGGTGCAGGCGGCGTTGCCGTGGCTGTGCGCTTCCGACAATGCCAGCGTGACGTTCATATCCTCGACCGCGACGATGCGGGGACAGGTCCATACCCATGGCTATCAGGCGACCAAGGCGGGAGTCGCGGGACTGGTGCGCAGCCTAGCCGCCGAACTGGGGCCGGCAGAAATCCGGGTCAACGCGGTGCTGGCCGGCTGGCTCGATACCCCGTTGACGCGCGCCTATTGGGCCGGGGTGGAGGATGCCGACGGGGAGCGCGCCCGGCTCGACAGGCGGCTTCCCCTGCGGCGCCACGGCACGGCGGCGGAGGCTGCCGCGCTGGTGCGGTTCCTGGCCTCCACCGCGGCGAGCTACCTGACGGGCGCGATGTTGCCGGTCGACGGCGGTGACACCGCGGTCTGATCCCCTGCCTTATGTCCGACCTTGGGCAGCGCGATCAGGCAGGTCAGGAGTCCGACCACCGCGATCGCGACATAGGCGCCCCAGTGGGTCAGGGAGAAGTAGATCGTCGGCGTCAAAAACGAGGCGATCGACACGAACTGATTGACCAGTCCCGCCACACTGCCGCCGCCCAGACCCCGGGTGGAAAGCGCGGGCATCGTCGCCATGCACACGCCGGTCGCCGCGCCGTAGGTGAAAAGCCATGCCATCAGTCCGGCAATCGCCAGCACGAACGGGCTGGTCGGCAGGAACAGCAGGGTCTGGGCGATGATCCCGATTACCACGACGATCGCCAGCAGTCGTCTTGGCGGGAAATCACGTGCGAGCAGGGCGCCGGTCACGGTGCCGCCAAGCAGGACGGCCGCGATCTTGGCGACGGCGACGATGCTGGCCGAGGCTGCGAGCGAAACGCCATGGACCCTGGCGAGGTAGGTCGCCGCCGCCAGGCTGGTGCCATAGGAGATCATCGCGGGCATCGCCATGGCAAGGCCCAGCATCAGGATCGGCGGGTGGCGCAGACCCGCGAAGAGGCTGGTGAGCTTCTCGCGCGCGCTCGCGCCCTGCCCACGGATCAGCGGCACATGCGGAAGGATGATCGAGCCTGCCGCGCAGACCAGCATGAACGCGCCGTGGAGCAGGATCGCCCAGCGCCACGCTTCCCCCGCCGTGAATGGCGCGGCGACCAGCAGGCCCAGCGAGAAGCCGACCGGCGCGTAGGTGGACCATAGCGTCATGGCCCTGGTCCGTGCCGTTCCGTCGAGGGCGCCGATCAGCATGGCGGCGCCGCCGTTGAGAATGCCCAGATAGCCGATCCCGGCGAGCAGCACGCCAAGGTTCAACATCCAGATGTCGCGCGAAAACCATATGATGGCATCCGCGAGTATGAAAACAGGGGAGGTGAGAAGAAGGACCAGGCGGGGGCCAAGTCGGTCGACGATGCCGCCGCCGACGGTGGCCACTATCGCGGCCGGCAGCGAGAACAGCGCGATGGTCAGGCCGATGGCGGCCGCGGGCGCATGTAGTCCCTGCGTGATCCGCAATGCCAATGGCGAGAGAATGCCGACGAGTGCCATGCTGCCCAGTCCGATGGCGTATATGAGTGCGACCGTCGACCAGCGTCCTTGCGGTATTGCGTCTGCCATGTCCGGTCGTCTCCTTGTTCGGCGGTGAGGATAGGCAGGCTGGGTCTGCGGGCAAGGCGGGTTCGTAATCCGCAACGAGGCGTATACTTTTTGGATAATGGCCAGGTCGGGCAGTGTGGGTGATGGTCCCGCCGCGCGTTGCCGCGCGGGCAATGCGGCAATGCGGCGATGCGCGAACGGCGTCCGCTTTCCGGGCGGTTTACGTCTAGACCAGTGCGGCACGCACGCGCGATCAACAAGGAGCGAACGATCCCGACATGAAAGACAGGCCTAACATGAAGAGATGGCTTTGGCACTTGACCGCGCTCGCCACGGTGTCGCTGGTCGCGAGCGTTTCTGCCGTCGTCGGGGTGCAGCCTGGCCAGGCTCCCGCTGATCCGCGAGCCGATCTGGGCCATATCGACGGCGACGGCGGCGTTTCGGGCTTCTACGACTGGACCGGCAAGCCGGGCGCGCCGGGGCGAATGCTGCGGCAGGAACCGTTGCCCACCGACCGTATCCAGCCGGACGCGGGCACGGTGCTGCGCGTGCTTTACAGTTCCACCAGCGGAGTGGAGCAGGGCGCCATCGCGGTTTCCGGCATGGTCTTCCTGCCGAAGGGCGCCGCGCCGAAGGGAGGATGGCCGATCGTCGCCTGGGCGCACGGAACCACCGGCTTCGCCGACGTCTGCGCACCGTCATGGACGGGCACCTCGGCGCGCGACAAGGACTATCTCCAAAAGTGGCTGGAAGCGGGTTTCGCGGTCGTCGCCAGCGACTATGAAGGACTCGGCACCAAGGGGGTGCATCCCTATCTGATCTGGCGATCCGAAGGGCGGTCGGTGCTTGACGCCGCCCGCGCCGCGCTCGGGGCCTATCCTCGCCAGCTCTCGAACCGGGTTCTCATCGTCGGCCAGTCGCAGGGATCGGGCGCCGCGCTCGGCGCGACATATCTGGCGAAGGACTATGCCCCGCAACTCCACATCCTCGGCACGGTGGCGACGGGCCTTGTGATGACGTTCGATACGCCGCATGGCGCCGATTATGTTGCCAAGTCGGCCACCCTCACCGACCCGCATTTCATGAATCCGGGCTTCGCCATGCTGCGCATTGCCGGGATCGACCGCTCGCTCCATCCCGAACTGGACCCGGCGGATTTCGTGAAGCCGGCGGGGCGGGCCTTGCTGCGCACCGCGCGCACCGCCTGCCTGCATGACCTGTTCGCCCAGGCCGATAGGGAAGGGCTGAACGGCCAGCAGGTCTTCGTCGAAAATCTCGATCCGATCGACGGAACCATGAATGCCAATTTCGATTTCCCCGACGCACATATGCCAGGCCCGATCTTCGTGGGCACCGGTCTTGCCGACGACATGGCCGGCACGCAGGGACAGTATAATGCGGTCAAGGCGATGTGCGCAGCGGGCACCAGCCTGCAATGGCATGTCTACCCTGGCGAGGATCATGGCAGCGCGGTGAATGCCTCCGCGCGCGATTCGATTCCGTTCGCGAAGGCGCTGCTTGCAGGTAAGACGCCTGCGTCCAACTGTGCGACGATATCGCCGCCAGGGCCGGTTCAGAAGAAACGTACAGACGTCGGGGGCTGATCCGTCGGCAGTCCGCGGGATACTGTCGAAGGGCCTCCGCCATTGGCGGAGGCCTTTTTCGTTCCCAGTTCCAACCACGGCATTATAAGGGAAATGGCAACGGCGGAAGCATCGCTGCTCCCGCCGTTGCCTGCGAACCCCGCGAGGCGTGCCCTGTCAGTAACGGACCTGAGCCGTCAGGCCGACCGTGCGGGGCCGGTAGGTCTGATCATAATAGAGGCTCGACCCGATCGAGTCGTGGTTGCGCGACAATATGTCGTTCGAGTTCAGCAGGTTGTCGACGAACACCGACAGGTCGACACCGCTGAAACGCGCACCCATGCGAGCCGACACGAAGTTGCGCCCGCCCAGCGCATAGAGACCCGAATCATAGCCGTAGCCCTGTGGTTCGGCCGCCGCATAGGAGTGACTTGCGAAGGTGTAGTCGCCGCGAATATAGGCCGTGACGCTGTCGCTCACCGCCGCATCATAGGAACCGTAGACGTGGCCGGTCCACGAGGGGCCGCCGATATGCTGGCCGTCCGCCTTCAACAGCAGGCCGTTGCCGCCTAGGACGTCATTGTCGTAGGTGAGATCGACATAGGCTAGGTTGCCGCCGACCGACATGCCCGTGATGGGTCGCACATCAATCGAGAGTTCGCCGCCCTTGCCGGTCGCGTTGCCGAGATTGTAGATGAACGAGAAAGAACAGGTCGGGAGGCGAACCGATTGCTGGATGTTCTTCCACTTCATCAGGTAGACGCTGGCGCCCAGGCTCACCTTGCCGCCGAACAACGCGTTCTTGGTGCCCGCCTCATACGACCATAGCGAGTCCGACTGGTATGAGGTGGGGCTTTCGGTGAGACCGAGGGTCGCAAGGTCGCCGGCACACAGGTCGTTGATGATCCTGGCCTGTGCGCCACCCGGCCGGAAGCCCTTGGTAGCCGAGGCGTAGACCATGTTGTTGGGTGCGATCTTGTAGGATATCCCGATCTTGGGCGTCCAGGCGCCCTCCTTCACGCCGGCGGTCGTCGTCGTGCGGATGTTCCTTGCGCCGGTGCCGTCGGTGACGTTGACGAAGTCGAAATCGACGTGGCTGTAACGGATGGCCGCGGTCAGCGTCAGTTCCGACGTCGGCTTCACGTCGACGCTGGCGTAACCGGCGATCTGCTCGTCCTTGGCATTGACGAGATTTACAAGGCTGTAACGCCCGTCATACTGCACATAGCCGTTGATCAGCGTGCCGGGAATGCGCCCCGAACTGGTGTAGTTGCTGAAATCCTGTTTGGTCTTCGAATAATATACGCCCGCAGTCCAGTCGATTAGCTTGTTGTCATAGGACTGCAGCCGCGCCTCCTGAACGAAGTTCTTTTGCTTGACCGTCAGGAAATCATCATTGTTGGTGATATCCTTGTTGGAATATGTGCCGAACGGGCTGCCGGAGCGCAGCACCGAGAAATAGGTGGCGTAGTTGAGCGTCTGCTCCTGCTTGCGGGCGAAATAGGAGGTGTTGGTGATAAGATCGACGTTGGGCGCGACCGTCCACTCGACCTTCAGCGCGGGCAGATAGAATGTGTCGGTGCTGGGTTCGAGCGAGTAGACGCCGGTATGGTAGTCGTTGTCCTGGGCCAGGCCATAGCCTTCCCAATAATCGTCGCGTGATGCGCTGTGGGTGCGCTGGTAGTAGAAGCTGGGTGTGATCGTCAGGCTGTCGGTGGGTTTCCAGCCGACCACCGCCCGGAAGACAGCGGAATTGCCGGAGTTGATGTTGTTCTTGATGACGGTGTCGGTTCCCTGCGTAACCTGGTCGATATAGCCCCCGGTGTGCTGATACCAGCCGCTCATACGGAAGGCGAGATTGTCGGTGATCGGCGCGCCGAAGGCGAGTCCGGCCTCGTAGCTGGGGTCGCCTTCCTGGGTGAAGGAAAGCTGCGAACGGCTGTAGACGTGCAGCTTGTCATAGTCCGGGCCTGGAGTGATGAAGCGCACGGCGCCGCCTTCGGCGCTGGCCCCGAACAGCGTTCCCTGCGGGCCGTAGAGGACTTCGACGCGGTCGAGGTCGAACACCTTGGGATAAGGGTTGCCGCCATAGTAGCCGACGTTGCGGATCTGGATGGGCGTATCATCGATATAGATCGCGGTGGTGGCCGAGCCTACGTCCGACGCCATGCCGCGGATCGAGATGTTGGTGCCGTTATTGGCAGTCACGCCTGCGGACGGCGCGAAATTCAGTGCCGGGGTGAGCCGCGACAGGTCGTCGATACTGCGGATGCCCTGTTGGTCCATCATCTGCTTGTCGAAGCTGGTGATGGAGATCGGCACTTCGTTGATGCTCTGATCGCGGCGGAGTGCGGAAACGACGATGAGGTTTCCGTTGTCTCCCGTGTCGGCGGCAGGGGGGCTTTCAGCGGCATCGGCCGCCAAGGCGCTCTGTGCTGCCCCCAAAAGGGCGATCGCCGCGCATGATGCGGCAAGCCGCCGAAGCAGGTGGCGATCGGCTGACCAGTGAGAGTTGTTGGTACGAGACATGACGCGGAACCCCTTTTTTGGTCGGAACTCTTCAATTCCCTTTCCACCCTCCCGTGTGCCACGCATTGTCATCTCTATGCTCACGTGGTTCTCCACTGATGGTTCTCCGGGTTCCACGATGTTCCACGGTCCCGGCCTTTGCTTGGCCGACTGTCTCGGCGTGCGGGCACATCAAGACAAAAATATCGAGCCAACACCATTGCAAGAACCGAACCGACCTGTTGCAATTTTCGTGCGGATGTTCGCTGCGTTGCTGCCCGCGTCGCGAGGGGCTGACATTTTTGCATCGCGTCGGCTGCTTTTGGGCCGATTAGGGGGACCGGGAACCCGATTCGAACCAGGCTGCGCCCCGTATGCATCATTGGCACCATGGGCAGCTTGTTGTGCCACCTCACTGATGCGAGTCCTGTCGAGATGACCGAAATTACACCCTTCACGTTGCGTGTCGGCCGCGTGCTGACCAGCGCCTTTGGCGATGTCTTGGGGCCGAGCGAGGTGAGGATCGGCGCTGACGGACGCATCGCTTCGCTCGCCCCTGTTTCAGTTGATTTCCTGACCGCGGATGAAGCGGGCGCGCTGCTTATCCCCGGCCTGGCCGACGCGCATGATCACGGACGAGGTTTGCGAACATTGGCGTTCGGCGCTGCCGACCAGTCCCTTGAAACCTGGCTGCCGGACCTTGGCCGCCAGCCCCGCATCGATCCCTGGCTCAATGCCGTCGTGGCGCTCGGCCGGCTGGCGCGAAATGGCGTCACGGCGGTCAATCATTGCCACAATACGCAGGACGGTCGTGCCTTGCTCGTCGAGGCAGAGGCGGTATCGCGGGCTGCCAGGGACGTCGGTATTTCAGTTGCCTTTGCCTGGCCGTTCTTCGACCGAAATCCCCTCGTCTACGGCGAGCTTTCGCTTTTGGCCGCGCGGCTGCCGGAGGAGCGGCGTGCCGGGGTTCTGGCGGCAGCGGGGGGGATGCGCGACTGCGCGATCAACTTCGCGCTGTTCGACCAGGCCAAGGCGTTCGAGCATGAGGGGTTCACGCTGCAATATCACCCGGTTGCCCCGCAATGGACCATGCCGGAAACATTGGCGGCCATAGCGCGCGCTTCGGCCGCCGACGGGCGCAAGGTTCATACGCATCTGCTCGAAACCGAACTTCAGCGTGAATGGGCATATGCCCATCATCCCCAAGGATTTGTGGCATGGCTCGACGAACTCGGACTTCTGAGTGACCGACTGACCGTTGCCCACGCCGTTTGGCTCGACGTCGAGGATATCGCGCTGCTGGCCGAAAGGAGAGTGACGGTATCGGTGAACGTCTCGTCCAACATGCGGCTGCGCTCGGGCTTCCCGCAAGTGGGTGCGTTGTTGGAGGCAGGGGTGCGCGTCGCGTTCGGGCTCGATGGGATGGCCCTGGACGACGACGAGGATATGCTGCGCGAACTGCGGCTGGTCTGGCACGCCAGTGCGCGAGGCAAAGCGCTGGGCAAGGGGCTCGATCCGCGCATGATCCTTAAGGGCGCGCTGGAGGATGGGCGCCGTTCGATCGTCGGCGAGGATAGTGGCGGCCGGATCGCTCCGGGTGCCCCGGCCGATCTCGTCCTGCTCGACTTCGCGGCGCTTTCGGCCGATTATGTGATGCCGGACCCTGACCCCGTTCGACTTCT